>NZ_JBEYWK010000009.1:0-287205 GCF_040644415.1 Streptomyces sp. NPDC046985 | reverse complement strand
GCAAGGTGCCACCTATCCGCTTCCGTCGTAGCGGCTTGTGCTGGTCAACGGCCGACAGCGTGGCTCAGACCGGCGGGGGTTTCACGTGAAACACGCTCCCCCGCCGCGGGCTCAGCTCTGCTCGGCCCACCAGTCCCGCAGGGCCGCCACCGCCGCGTCATACTCCATCGGCCCGTTCTCCAGGCGCAGCTCCAGCATGTGCTTGTAGGCGCCGCCGACAGCGGGGCCAGGCCCGACGCCCAGGATCTCCATGATCTGGTTGCCGTCCAGATCCGGACGAATCGCGTCGAGCTGCTCCTGCTCCTGGAGCTGGGCGATGCGCTCCTCCAGGCCGTCGTACGCCCGGGACAGGGCAGCGGCCCTGCGCTTGTTGCGGGTGGTGCAGTCGGAGCGGGTCAGCTTGTGGAGGCGGTCCAGGAGAGGGCCGGCGTCCCGGACGTAGCGGCGGACCGCGGAGTCCGTCCACTCCCCGGTGCCGTAACCGTGGAACCGCAGGTGCAGCTCGACCAGCCGCGAGACGTCCCTCACCAGCTCGTTGGAGTACTTCAGCGCGGTCATGCGCTTCTTGGTCATCTTCGCGCCGACCACCTCGTGGTGGTGGAAGGAGACCCGGCCGTCCTTCTCGAACCGGCGGGTGCGCGGCTTGCCGATGTCATGCAGCAGCGCCGCCAGCCGCAGGGCGAGGTCGGGGGCGCCCTCCTCCAGGGCGATGGCCTGCTCCAGAACGATCAGCGTGTGGTCGTAGACGTCCTTGTGGCGGTGGTGCTCGTCCCGCTCCAGGCGCAGGGCCGGCAGCTCGGGAAGCACCCGGTCGGCCAGGCCGGTCCCGACGAGCAGGGTGAGCCCCTTGCGCGGGAAGGCGGACAGGACCAGCTTGTTCAGCTCGTCCCGGACCCGCTCGGCGGAGACGATCTCGATCCGTCCCGCCATCTCCTCCATCGCCGTGACGACCTCGGGAGCGACCTCGAAGTCGAGCTGGGCGGCGAACCGCGCGGCCCGCATCATGCGCAGCGGGTCGTCGGAGAACGAGTCCTCGGGGGCGCCGGGAGTGCGCAGCACCCGCGCGGCGAGGTCCTCCAGGCCGTGGTGCGGGTCGATGAACTGCTTCTCCGGCAGCGCCACCGCCATCGCGTTGACGGTGAAGTCCCGCCGGACCAGGTCCTCCTCGATGGAGTCGCCGTAGGACACCTCGGGCTTGCGCGAGGTGCGGTCGTAGGCCTCGGACCGGTAGGTCGTCACCTCGATCTGGTAGCCCGCCTTCTGGGCGCCCACCGTGCCGAAGGCGATCCCGACCTCCCACACCGCGTCCGCCCAGGGACGCACGATCCTCAGCACGTCCTCGGGCCGGGCGTCCGTCGTGAAGTCCAGGTCGTTGCCGAGCCGGCCGAGCAGCGCGTCACGGACCGAGCCGCCGACCAGGGCGAGCGAGAACCCGGCCTCCTGGAAACGGCGCGCGAGGTCGTCGGCGACGGGGGCCACGCGCAGCAGCTCGCTCACCGCGCGCTGCTGTACCTGGCTCAGGGCAGGGAGGGTGTCATCGTTGGCGTTCGGCACAACAGAAAAGGGTACGTGCCCCGGACGCGGCCCCGTGTCGCCCTCGACGACGCCAGGTCCCGCATCGCCCTCGACGGCCCCCGCTCCCGCAATCCCCGCCTTTGTGAGGTAACGAACAGCATCCTTGGATACGCGGATATGCGGGGCGGCTCCCGCTCGCAGGCGATCTTGAGGTGGGCTCCGCGGCACTTCCCCTCGGCGCGCATCGTTACCATGCGGGGACGTACATACAGACGACCACTGACGACGAGGGACGGGCGAGCGCGTGGCCGAGCCGGCAGACTTCCAGGCGACCAGTCCCTCACCTGCCGGGCGTCTGCTGCGGCGGGCAGGTGCACTGCTCGCCGGAGCGCCTCTGCTGACCGGACTGCTCCAGGCCGGCGCCGCCCCCGCCGCGCACGCCTCCGGTCAGGACGCGTCCGCAGCCGCGTCGGGGTCGCGCACGGTGGCCGTCTCCCTCGACTCGATGACCCCCAGCGCTCCCGCGGACGGGGACACGGTGACCGTCTCCGGAACGGTGACGAACAACGGCGGGCAGGCGGTCACCGGCGCCCACGTGGGCCTGCGCGTGGGCCCGGAGGCGAACAGCCGCTCGGACATCGACTCCCTCGCCCGCCGCACCTCGTTCGACCCGGGCGAGGACGGGGCCGAGATCGGCGGGAAGTACGTCCAGAAGTTCCCGCAGCTCGCTCCCGGCGTCGCCCAGCACTTCAGCATCGCGGTGCCGGTCGACAAGCTGAACCTCGGCGAAGACGGCGTCTACCCGCTCTCCGTCTCGCTGTCCGGCCAGACCTCCGCACAGCCGTGGGAGCAGGTCCTGGGCATCCAGCACACGTTTCTGCCCTGGCGGCCGGACGCGGCGTCGGCCAAGACGAAGACGACCTTCCTGTGGCCGCTGATGTCCTCCGTCCATATGACGGCGGAGACGGGCCCGGGAGCGCAGCAGACGCCGGTCTTCCGCGACGACGACCTCGCCCAGGAGATCGCCCCGGGAGGCCGCCTGGAGCGGATGCTCACCCTGGGCAAGGATCTCGACGTCACCTGGGTGATCGATCCCGACCTGCTGGCCTCCGTCGACGCCATGACGCGCGACTACCGGGTGCAGACGAAGTCGTCCCCGAACCCCGTCGCCGGCACGCATCAGGACATGGCCAAGCGGTGGCTGGCCGAACTCCAGCAGGCCGTGACCGGCAAGGAGGTCGTGGCGCTGCCCTTCGCCGACCCGGACGTGGCCTCCCTCGCCCACCACGGCACGAGCGTGACCGGCTCGCTCAGCGAGCTCAAAGACGCCACCGACGTCGCCGCCAGCACGGTGGAGACGGTGCTCCACGTGAAACCGTCCACGGACTTCGCGTGGCCCGTGGACGGCGCGATCGACCCGTCGATCGTCAGGGTCGCCACCTCTGCGGGCGCCGACAAGGTCATCGCGCGCAGCGACAGCCTCGAGGATCCGCACGGGCTGTCCTCCACGCCCTCCGCGGCCCGGCCGATCGGCGGAGGCACCACGGCGGTCGTCGCCGACGCACGGCTGTCCACGGCCTTCCAGCGAGACCTGACACGGCCCGGCGCCGACACCCTCGCCGTCCAGCGGTTCCTGGCCCAGAGCCTGGAACTGGCCGACCAGACCGGCCGTCAGCGCAGCTTCGTCGTCGCACCGCAGCGTCTCCCCGACGCGAGCCAGGCGCAGGTCATGGCGAAGGCCGCCACCGCGTTGCAGCAGAGCACGTGGTCGCAGCCCGACACCCTGGCCTCGGCGGCCGCGGCCAAACCGGACCCGGGCGCCGCGACGGCCGTCCCCCCCACCTCGGATTACCCGTCCTCGCTGCGCAGGCGGGAACTCAGGCGCTCCGCCTTCGCGGCCATCGCCCGGACGCAGGACAAGGTCGACGACTTCAAGACCGTGCTCACCTACGAGTCCCGCGTCGTCACCCCCTTCGGGCGGGCCATGAACCGCGAGATGTCGACGTCCTGGCGCGGCGAGAGCGGCGCGGCGGAGACCTTCCGGGACGGCGTGGAGGCGTACCTCGACGACCTCTCCGGGCAGGTCAAGCTGATCGACAAGTCGGAGACCAAGCTCTCCGGCCACAGCGCGACGATCCCGGTGACCGTGCAGAACAGCCTGGTGCAGGGCGTCGACCACCTGGTGCTGCGGCTGACGTCGACCAACCCCACCCGGCTCAACATCGGCGGCAAGAGGTACGCGGAGCAGCCGGTCACGGTGTCGGGCGGCCACAGCCAGTCGGTGAAGTTCACCACCTCGGCCAACGCCAACGGCCCGGTGACGGTGATCGCCCAGCTCTACACCCAGGACGGCCGGCCCTACGGCGCTCCCGTCACCTTCGACGTGAAGGTCACCGAGATCACCGCCACGGTGATGCTGGTCATCGGCGGCGGCGTGCTGCTCCTGGTCCTCGCCGGCTTCCGCATGTACACGCAGCGCAAGCGGGCGGCGGCCGCGGAGTCGGCCGCGGCGCCCCAGGGCGAGGGCGCCGCCCCGGCGAGCGGCGGACCGGAGACACCGGCCGGCGACCGGGCAGGAGACCCGGAGCAGGCGAGTGACCCGACACCGGACACCGCAGCGGAAAGCGCCGACCCGTCCGGCACGGGTGAGAAAGTGGACCGTTGAGGATGTCGTGGCCCGGAGGGCCCGGGACGATGAGGTGGGGTAAGCATGAACGCGCCGTACGACGGTGACCGCGGCCAGGCCGTGGGCGGCTCGGGTCACCCCGACGCCCCGCCGCCCGAGCACGGCCAGACGCCGGAACAGCCCCCGGCGGACATGTACCTCCAGGACGCCTACGCCGACGACCCCTACCGGGCGCGGGACCTGACCGCTCAGGACCCGGTCGGCGAGGCGCTGTACGACCGCGCCGCCCACCCGCCGCCGCCCCCAGGCGCCTACGCGCCGCAGCAGCCGCTGTACGGCAGCCCTCCGCGGTCGCCGCACGCCCCCGATCCCCACGTGTGGGCCCAGACCCCGCCCCCGGAGCCGTCCGGCGCCACCCAGTACCTGCCCCACGGCGAGGACCCGCGCACCACGCAGTTCGTGGGCGTCGACGACCTGGTCAGCCACTCCGGCGAGGACCAGCGGCAGGACGCGTTCGCGCACCTGTTCCGCGACCAGCAGCAGGGCGGCTACCAGGACCCGCGCCAGGGCTCCGCCCCGCAGCAGGCCGCGCAGCACGGCTACGACCCCCGCCAGGGCGGCTACCCGGCGCCCATGTGGCAGCAGGGCCGTCCGGCCCCGCAGGAGGCGGCCGGCGGCCCGCTGGTGGAGGCGCCCGCCGTGCCCGGTCCCGCTCCGGCGCCTGCCGGCGCCGAGCCCCTCGTCCCGCCCGCCGCGACCGCGCCCGTCCCGGCCACGAAGGGCGGCAAGGCGTCCGGCCTGCTGAAGTCGAGTGCGGTGATGGCGGCGGGCACCCTAGTCTCCCGCCTCACCGGCTTCGTCCGGTCCGCCCTGATCGCGTCGGCGCTGGGCATCGGCCTGCTCGGCGACACCTTCCAGGTCGCCTACCAGCTCCCCACCATGATCTACATCCTGACCGTCGGCGGCGGCCTCAACTCGGTCTTCGTGCCGCAGCTCGTCCGCTCCATGAAGGAGGACGAGGACGGCGGCGAGGCCTACGCCAACCGGCTGCTGACGCTCGTCATGGTGGCCCTCGGCGTGCTCACCGTGCTCGCCGTGGCCGGCGCTCCCTACCTGATCCGCATGCTGTCGGACTCCGTCGCCGGCGATCCCGCGGCGAACCACGTCGGCGTCACCTTCGTCCGGTACTTCCTGCCCTCGATCTTCTTCATGGGCGTCCACGTGGTGATGGGGCAGGTCCTCAACGCGCGCGGGAAGTTCGGCGCGATGATGTGGACGCCGGTCCTGAACAACATCGTCATCATCGTCACGCTCGGCACGTTCATCTGGGTGTACGGCACCGCCGCGCACTCCGGGATGCAGGTCACCAGCATCCCGCCGGAGGGCCAGCGGCTCCTCGGCGTCGGCGTCCTGCTCGGCATGGTCGTCCAGGCCCTGGCGATGATCCCGTACCTGCGGGAGTCCGGTTTCCGCCTGCGTCCGCGGTTCGACTGGCGGGGGCACGGCCTGGGCAAGGCCATGACGCTGGCCAAGTGGACCGTGCTGTTCGTGCTGGCCAACCAGGCCGGCGCGCTCGTCGTCACGCAGCTTTCCACGTCCTCGGGCAAGCAGGCGCACCTCGACGGCACCGGCTTCGCCGCCTACGCCAACGCCCAGCTCATCTGGGGCCTGCCGCAGGCCATCATCACGGTCTCCCTGATGGCCGCCCTGCTGCCCCGGATCTCCCGCTCCGCGAACGAGGGCGACGCCGGCGCCGTGCGCGACGACATCTCGCAGGGCCTGCGCACCACGGCCGTCGCCATCGTCCCGGTCGCCTTCGCGTTCGTCGCCCTCGGCGTCCCCATCTGCACGTTGATCTTCGGCACCGCCGGAACGGGCGCGGCCACCAACACGGGCTACATGCTGATGGCCTTCGGCCTCGGCCTCGTGCCGTACTCGGTGCAGTACGTCGTGCTGCGCGCCTTCTACGCCTACGAGGACACCCGGACGCCCTTCTACAACACGGTCATCGTGGCCGCGGTCAACGCGGGCGCGTCGGCCCTGTGCTACTTCCTGCTCCCGGCCCGCTGGGCTGTGATCGGCATGGCCGCCTCCTACGGTCTCGCCTACGCCATCGGGGTGGGCGTCGCCTGGAACAGGCTGCGCAAGCGGCTCGGCGGCGACCTCGACGGCGCCCGTGTGATGCGCACCTACACGCGGCTGTGCATCGCCGCGGTGCCGGCGGCCCTGCTCAGCGGCGCGGCCTGCTACGGCATCGGCAGCAGCCTCGGCCAGGGCGTGATCGGGTCGTTCGCCGCGCTGCTGGCCGGAGGGGCGCTGCTGGTCGGCGTCTTCTTCGTCGCCGCCCGCCGGATGCGCATCGAGGAGCTGAACTCGCTCGTCGGCATGGTGCGCGGCCGTCTGGGGCGCTGAGGCAGGGGTAGGCGCACAACCATCGTCCGCCGCCGCATGTCGTGCATAGCGGCGGACTGTGGGCACAATTGGTTTCGGCGGCGGACAGCACGCGATGACCGGGGAGGCAGGAGCGACGGTGGCGGAACGGAGCACGGCTGCCGTCGACGTGGCAGACAACAGCGGCGACGAGCCGCTGACCGCCGAGGCGGACCAGGCCACGGCCGACGGGGTGGCGGACACGGACCACGACAAGGCGCAGGGGAGCTCAAGGATGCAGCGTCCGGGCGCGAGGCCCTCGCCGCCCGAGCTGCACAGCGGTCACAAGCTGGCCAGACGCTACCGTCTCGAGGAGTGCCTCACCCGTCTGGACGGCTTCAGCAGTTGGCGTGCGGTGGACGAGAAACTCCGCCGTGCCGTCGGCGTGCACGTCCTGCCGGCGGACCACCCCCGGGCCCGCTCCGTGCTGGCCGCGGCCCGCTCCTCCGCGCTGCTGGGCGACCCCCGTTTCGTCCAGGTCCTCGACGCGGTCGAGGAGAACGACCTCGTCTACGTGGTGCACGAGTGGCTGCCGGACGCCGTCGAGCTGACCGCCCTGCTCTCCACCGGCCCGCTGGAGCCGCACGCGGCCTACCAGTTGGTCAGCCAGGTCGCCTCCGCGATGGCCGCCGCGCACCGTGAGGGACTGGCCCATCTGCGGCTGAACCCCAATGCCGTGCTGCGCACCTCCAGCGGTCAGTGGCGCATCCGCGGCCTCGCCGTGAACGCTGCGCTGCGCGGCGCCAGTTCCGACACCCCGCAGCGCAGCGACACCGAGGCGATCGGCGCCCTGCTGTACGCGGCGCTCACCCAGCGCTGGCCGTACGAGAGCGACGCCTACGGTCTGACCGGACTGCCCAAGGACATCGGTCTCGTCGCGCCCGACCAGGTCCGCGCCGGCATTCACCGCGGCCTGTCCGAACTCGCCATGCGCGCCCTCGCCAACGACGGCGCCACCGCCTCCCGCCACGAGTCCGCGTGCACCACGCCGGAGGAACTGGTGAAGGCGATCGGCGAGATGCCGCGGATCCGTCCGCCGGAGACCGCGTTCGCCGCGCCCCCGGAGTACCCGAGCACGGCCTACCAGCAAGGGGCCTACGGACGGACGGCGCCTCACCTGGGCGCCGCTCACTCGGTGCCGGCCCCGCCGCCGCCGTTGCAGAGCCGCACCGGCAAGATCCTGAAGTGGGCCGTCTCCGCCCTGCTCATCGCCGCGCTGGGCCTCGGGAGCTGGCAGCTTGCCGACGCCCTGATGGACCGGGGCGGCAAGGCCACCAAGGACGGGCGCACGCAGACGCGGGACGGCAGCGGCAAGGACGACAAGCAGCCCAAGCCGCTCCGGCCCCTGTCGATCCAGGACGCGCAGGAGTACGTCGCGAGCGGCGACGCCCAGGCGCCGGGCGCCGTCGCCAACACCTACGACGGCGACAGCTCCACGTACTGGCGGACCAAGCGCTACAACAGCGGCCCCGCCCTGGCGCCCTACAAGCCGGGCGTGGGCATCGTCTACGACCTCGGCGCGGCCGGGACGGTCTCCAAGGCGACCATAGGGCTCCGGTACGCGGGCGACCACACCACGGTCCACCTCTACGCCACCGACTCCCTGAACCCCTCGACCGGGATCGACGGGATGCGGGAGATCGGAACCACGACCACGCAGGGTTCTTCCGTCTCGGTGAAGGCGGCGAAGCCGGTGACCACGCGGTACGTGCTGCTGTGGATCACGGATGTGCCCATGGCGCCCGGCGACGGCTACAGCGGCCCCGGCTACAAGCAGGCCGTCACCGACGTGAAGTTCGAGGGCTGACGCCTCGCCGAGGGGGAGGAGGTCCGATGGCGGACGACACCGCCTACCGCGGGGTGAGCGACCAAGACCTCCTGGCCCGTCATACGGCCGGCGAGCCCGACGCCTTCGGCGAACTCGTGCGGCGCCACCGCGACCGGCTGTGGGCGGTGGCCCTGCGGACCCTGGGGGACCGCGAGGAAGCCGCCGACGCCGTGCAGGACGCGCTCGTCTCCGCCTACCGGGCCGCGCACACCTTCCAGGGGCGGTCGGCCGTCACGACCTGGCTGCACCGGATCACGGTGAACGCCTGCCTGGACCGCGCCCGCAGGGCGGCCACCCGGAAGACCTCGCCGGTGGACGACACCGAGCGGCTGGAGCAGTTGCTGGAACCGCACGAGTCGGCCGCGGCGCCCGCCGAGCGCCACGACGTACGACGCCAGCTCATCGAGGCGCTGAGCACCCTGCCGCCCGACCAGCGGGCCGCCCTGGTGCTGGTGGACATGCAGGGCTACCCGGTCGCCGAGGCCGCGCGCGTCCTCGACGTGCCCACTGGCACGGTGAAGAGCCGCTGCGCCCGCGGCCGGGCCCGGCTCCTGCCGCTGCTCGCCCACCTGCGGCCGGGAAGCGGCGGCGACGGGAGACCTCCCGGCGACGAGGCTCAGCCTGGGCGGAACCGGACGCAGGGGCCGACCGTCCCACCCGCGGCGGGTCCTGCGCGCGAGAGCGCGCGGGACGACGGACCGAGTGATTCGACCGCGGTGAAGGGCGGAGGTGGGCGAGCGTGACATCCACGGACACGGCCGGGCATCCGGACGTCGCAGAGATCTCCGACCTCACCGAGGGCCTGCTCCCGGCCTCCCGCGCCGAGGACGTGCGCCGACACCTGCACGCCTGCGCCTCCTGCACGGAGGTGTGGGCTTCACTAGAGGAGATCCGCGGCCTGCTCGGCGCCCTACCGGAGCAGGAGGAGATGCCCCATGACGTCGCCGAGCGCATCGATGCGGCGCTCGCCGCCGAACGCGACGCCGTCGCATCCGGCACCGAGGGGGGCGCCGAGGACGGCGGCACGCATGTTTCACGTGAAACACCGGTCGCGAACCGGCCCGCAGGCCATGCCCGCCCCTCGCGCACGGGTCCGGGTCGCAAGCCCGACCGGCCCCGGGGGCGGCGCAGGGTCGCCGTCCTGGGCGCCGCCTTCGCCGTCGCCGCGCTGGGCGTCGCCTCCGCGGTGATCGTCTCCCACCAGGACGACCAAGGGCCCGGCACCCAGGCGCAAGGTCGGCCCAGCGCCTCCGCCGACGCCTTCTCCGAGGCGACGCTTCAGAACCGGGTCACCCAACTCCTGGACACGGCCTCGACGGCGCCGGGGGCGGCCCACACTCCGCACAGCTTCGGAGCGGACTCCGAGACAGGCGGTCCCCGCGTCCTCAAGAGCGCTCCGACCGCCTCGGTGCCCCCCTGCGTCCGGCAGGGCATCGACGACCCCGGCGCCGCGCTCGCGGCACAGAGAGGCGTCTACCGAGGCACGGACTCCTTCCTCGTGGTGCTGCCCGACGCCTCGGGCGACGGCGCCCGTGTCACGGCCTACGTCGTCGACGCCGCCTGCGTCCACCGTCCGTCAGCCGCCGCCAGGGTCCTGTTCACGCACTCCTACCCTCGTTCGTGACCACCAGCGCCTGATCACCGCCCTGCCGTCTACTGCCGCGACGGTCCACCCCCGTGTGCCCGAACGCAGCGGGAATGCGGGCCCCGTAGGATCCGTTGGGTGAGGTGAGAGCAACGAGACAGGCTCCCACCGGCAGTAGGACGCAGTCCAGAGACGAGGAATCAAGCCGTGAGCGACGTCCGTAACGTGATCATCATCGGCTCCGGGCCCGCCGGCTACACGGCGGCGCTCTACACCGCGCGCGCGTCCCTGAAGCCGCTGGTGTTCGAGGGCGCGGTGACCGCGGGCGGTGCACTGATGAACACCACCGAGGTCGAGAACTACCCCGGCTTCCGCGACGGCATCATGGGCCCGGACCTCATGGACAACATGCGGGCACAGGCCGAGCGCTTCGGCGCCGAACTCCTGCCGGACGACGTCGTGTCCGCCGACCTGACCGGTGCGATCAAGACCGTGACGGACACGTCGGGCACGGTCCACCGCGCCAGGGCCGTGATCGTCACCACCGGATCGCAGCACCGCAAGCTCGGCCTGCCGAACGAGGACGCCCTCTCCGGCCGCGGCGTCTCCTGGTGCGCCACCTGTGACGGCTTCTTCTTCCGGGACCAGGACATCGCCGTGATCGGCGGCGGCGACACCGCGATGGAGGAGGCCACCTTCCTCTCGCGCTTCGCCAAGTCTGTGACGATCGTCCACCGCCGGGACACCCTGCGCGCCTCGAAGGCGATGCAGGAGCGCGCGCTCGCCGACCCCAAGATCAAGTTCGCCTGGGACAGCGAGGTCGCCGAGGTCCAGGGCGAGCAGAAGCTCACCGGTCTGAAGCTGCGCAACGTCAAGACAGGTGAGCTGTCGGAGCTGCCGGTGACGGGGCTGTTCATCGCGATCGGCCACGACCCGCGGACCGAGCTGTTCAAGGGCCAACTGGACCTGGACGAGGAGGGCTACCTGAAGGTCGCCTCCCCGTCCACCCACACCAACGTCACCGGGGTCTTCGGCGCCGGCGACGTCGTCGACCACACCTACCGGCAGGCCATCACCGCGGCCGGCACCGGTTGCTCCGCCGCTCTCGACGCCGAGCGCTTCCTCGCGGCCCTCGCGGACCACGAGCCGAAGGCCGAGCCCGAGAAGACCAACGTCTGACTCTCCCACCACCCCACCGCACCTCACTAAGGAGCCCGCCGTGGCCGGCACCCTGAAGAACGTGACCGACTCCTCCTTCGAGCAGGACGTCCTCAAGAACGACAAGCCCGTTCTGGTGGACTTCTGGGCCGCCTGGTGCGGCCCCTGCCGTCAGATCGCTCCGTCCCTGGAGGCGATCGCCGCCGAGTACGGCGAGAAGATCGAGATCGTGAAGCTGAACATCGACGAGAACCCGGGCATCGCCGCCAAGTACGGCGTCATGTCGATCCCGACGCTGAACGTCTACCAGAACGGCGAGGTCGCCAAGACCATCGTCGGCGCGAAGCCGAAGACCGCGATCCTGCGTGACCTTGAGGACTTCATCGCCGAGTGACACCGTCCGCCGTCGCTCAGACGGCATGTGTTTCACGTGAAACACGCGAAGGGGCCGACCCAGCCGGGTCGGCCCCTTCGCGTTTCATGACCGCACGTCCTACAGCGGTCGGAGCGCCGGTTCCTTCTGCACGGCGCCGAGCAGCCGGTCGATCGCCATCTCGACGTCCTCCTTCCAGGAGAGGGTCGAGCGCAAGTCCAAGCGCAGCCGGGGATGGACCGGGTGGTGCCGGACCGTCTTGAAGCCCACGGCGAGCAGGTGGTCGGCCGGCAGCAGACACGCGGGCTCCTTCCACCGGGCGTCCCCGAACGCCTCGACGGCCCGGAAACCCCGGCGCAGCAGATCCTTGGCGACCGTCTGGACCATCACTCGTCCTAGTCCCTGCCCCTGGTAGCCCGGCATGACGTAGCCGGTGATCAACTGCACCGCGTCGGGAGAGACCGGACTCGTGGGGAACGCCGTGGCGCGGGGAACGTAGGCAGGGGGAGCGTAGAGCACGAATCCCACCGGCACGTCGTCCACGTAGACGACGCGGCCGCAGGATCCCCAGTCGAGCAGGACGGCGGAGATCCAGGCTTCCTTCTCCGGCGTCGCTCGGCCCGCCTTGAGCGCGGCCTCGCCGCTGACGGGATCCAGCTCCCAGAAGACGCACGCGCGGCATCGCTGCGGAAGGTCCTGGAAGTTGTCCAGGGTGAGCGGCAGGAGCTTGCGGCCCATGAAGGCTGTTCCTCGCTTCCTGCGCCCGTGGCCCCGAGAGCGGCCGTCAACCGGAGGTGCTGCCGGGTGGATGCGTCCTACCCGCTCGCATCGTATCCAGGCGACGATTCACCCGGCACCGGCGAAAAGCAAAAGGCGGACCGCTTTCCGAATCCTCACCGAAAGCAGCCCGCCCTCTGTCGGGCTTCGTCTGCGCCGGGGCGTCCCCGGGCGCGACCTCAGCCCTCCGCCTCCTGCCCGCCGCCGTCCGCGAGCCTCTCCAGCACCGAGCCCTCGCCCGGGGCCAGCGCCCCGAGGATGCGCTCCAGATCCTTCATGTCCGCGAACTCGACGGTGATCTTGCCCTTCTTCTGCCCCAGGTCGACCTTCACCTGGGTCTCGAAGCGGTCGGACAGGCGGGTCGCGAGGTCCGACAGAGCCGGGGAGATCCGGCCGCCGGGACGCGGTCCCTTGGAGCGCGGCGCCGACTGGGGACGGGACCCCATCAACTGCACGATCTCCTCGACCGCCCGCACCGACAGCCCCTCGGCGACGATCCGGCGAGCCAGCCGGTTCTGCTCCTCGGAGTCCTCGACCGAGAGCAGAGCGCGAGCATGGCCCGCGGACAGCACGCCGGCGGCGACCCGGCTCTGCACGACCGCCGGGAGCTTCAGCAAACGCAGGGTGTTGGTCACCTGCGGCCGCGAGCGGCCGATCCGGTCGGCGAGCTGGTCATGGGTGCAGTGGAAGTCCTTGAGCAACTGGTCGTAGGCGGCCGCCTCCTCCAGCGGGTTGAGCTGAGCCCGGTGCAGGTTCTCCAGCAGGGCGTCCAGGAGGAGCTTGTCGTCGTCCGTGGCCCGCACGATCGCCGGGATCGCTTCGAGTCCCGCCTCACGGCAGGCACGCCAGCGCCGCTCACCCATGATGAGTTCGTAGCGCTCGTGGCTGAGCTGCCGTACGACGACCGGCTGGAGGAGCCCGACCTCCTTGATCGAGGTGACCAGCTCGGCCAGCGCGTCGTCGTCGAAGACCTCACGCGGCTGGCGCGGGTTCGGCGTGATGAACTCCAGAGGGATCTCCGCGAAGTGCGCGCCGACCGGCGGCGCCGGGATCTCCAGAGCGCCGCTCGCGGACGAGTCCTCTGTTTCACGTGAAACATCGGACAGGGTGGTCACCTTCGCCGCGGCCACCCCACGATCGCCTCGGTCGGCGGTCAGGACCGGGACGGCCGAGGGCGACGTGGAAGCGGCGCCCCCCGCGGCGCCGGCAGCCGACGCCCGCTCTCCGGTCGGGGCAGCAGGGATCAGGGCGCCGAGACCTCGGCCCAACCCCCTCCGTCGTTCGCTCACTGGATCCCCTCCACCATGTTCGGGTCGCTCTGTGCGCCGATGTGGGCCTGCGAGGCGTCGTAGCTGACGCCGACGCCCCTCAGCGCGATTTCTCGTGCCGCCTCCAGATAGGAGAGGGCACCGCTCGAACCTGGATCGTAGGTCAGCACCGTCTGCCCGTAGCTCGGGGCCTCGGAGATGCGGACGGAGCGGGGAATGCTCGTCCGCAGCACCTCGTCGCCGAAGTGGCTGCGCACCTCCTCGGCCACCTGGGACGCCAGACGCGTCCGCCCGTCGTACATGGTGAGCAGGATGGTCGACACGTGCAGGGTGGGGTTGAGGTGCCCCCGGACGAGGTCGACGTTGCGCAGGAGCTGCCCCAGGCCCTCCAGTGCGTAGTACTCGCACTGGATCGGGATGAGGACTTCCTGGCCCGCGACCAGTGCGTTGACCGTCAGCAGCCCAAGGGAGGGCGGGCAGTCGATGAGGACGTAGTCCAGCGGCTGCTCGTACGCCTGGATCGCGCGCTCCAGCCGGCTCTCCCGCGCCACCAGAGACACCAGCTCGATCTCCGCACCGGCGAGATCGATCGTGGCGGGGGCGCAGAACAGACCCTCGACGTCGGGGACAGGCTGGACCACATCGGCCAGCGGCCTGCTCTCCACCAGCACGTCATAGATGGAAGGCACTTCGGCGTGGTGGTCGATCCCCAGCGCCGTGGAGGCGTTGCCTTGCGGATCGAGGTCGATCACCAGGACCCGGCCGCCGTGCAGAGCCAGCGAAGCCGCGAGGTTGACGGTCGTCGTCGTCTTGCCGACGCCGCCCTTCTGGTTGGCGACCACGATGACGCGCGTCCGCTCCGGCCGCGGGAGACCTTCACCCGCACGGCCTAGAGCTTCGACGGCCAGTTGGGCAGCGCGACCGATGGGAGTGTCGTCCATCGGGGGCGGTGTTTCACGTGAAACATGCTCCCCGATCGACTCGGTACGGGGACCGGGGACCGGATCGGTCATCGGTCCCGCGATGTTGGCGTCGGACCGCAAGGATTCACTCTCCTCGACTTCAGGCTCGCAATGAACAGAGCCTCCCATGCCTTCGGGGTCGCGAACCAGTGAGGCCGGACGTTCTGTGGAGAAATCCACCTCTGTGGACAACTTCGTTCCCGCTCCGGGGGAACGAAGGGGCTTTCGGTCACGCGGTTCGGCCGCGGTGCGGCCCCGGTTGATGATGCCGTGCAGCAGTGAGCGACGTTTCACGTGAAACACGATGCACAGCACCCGTGGCCGAACTGTCGCGACACTCCGTCATGCGAGGCTTGGGCAGCTTAGGTGGAGTACGGCCGCCTCGCCGAACTCCTCCGGTCACCTCGCTAGCGCCGCCGACGGGCCCGGCCGGTCCGGGCGGCCTTCGCCCGTTTGGCGGCGAAGCGTACGCCCCCCGGGCTCTCCCCGACCTCGACCCGTACCACCGTGGACAGCGGATCCACCACGCCCTCACCCACATGCAGCACGGAGGTCTCGACCGCGCCCAGTTTGCTCAGGGCGGTGGCCGCGCTCTTCAGTTCCTCCTCGGCCGTGTCGCCCTTGAGCGCGAGCATCTCGCCGTACGGACGCAGCAGCGGGATGCCCCAGGCGGCCAGCCGGTCCAGCGGCGCGACCGCACGGGCGGTGACGACATGGACCGGCGTGAGCTTGCCCATGACCTCCTCGGCGCGGCCCCGGGCCACGGTGACGTGATCGAGGCCCAGCAGCTCGACGACCTCGGTGAGGAACGTGGTGCGCCGCAGCAGCGGCTCCAGCAGCGTGATCTTCAGGTCCTCGCGCACCAGCGCCAGTGGGATGCCCGGCAGACCGGCGCCGGAGCCCACGTCGCAGACCGTCACCCCCTCGGGGACGACCTCGGAGAGCACCGCGCAGTTCAGCAGGTGCCGCTCCCACAGCCGGGGCACCTCGCGCGGCCCGATGAGCCCGCGCTGCACTCCTGCCTCGGCCAGCAGCTCGGCGTAGCGGACCGCGTCCGCGAAGCGATCGCCGAATACCTCACGTGCCTGCTCGGGCGCAGGGGGGAGCTCCGCTGCCTCCGTCACGGGGACCGTCCTTCCGTACCGCACCGGCGCGCTCGGCGCCGACCACCAGAACTACCAGGCTGACAAGAACGCGGCCCCGCCTGCGCTACAGACGGGGCCGGTGGAACGTGGAACCGCTCAGGCGGGCAGCACGACGACGAAGCGCTGCGGCTCCTCGCCCTCGGACTCGCTGCGCAGGCCCGCGGCCTTGACCGCGTCGTGCACGACCTTGCGTTCGAACGGGCTCATCGGCTTCAGCTTCACCGGCTCGCCGCTGCTCTTGGCCTCGGCGGCGGCCTTGGCGCCCAGCTCGGACAGCTCGGCGCGCTTCTGGGCGCGGTAGCCCCCGATGTCCAGCATCAGGCGGCTGCGGTCGCCGGTCTCCCGGTGCACCGCCAGACGCGTCAGCTCCTGAAGAGCCTCCAACACCTCGCCGTCCCGGCCGACCAGCTTGTGCAGGTCCCGGCCGCCGGACTCACCGACGATCGAGACAGAGGCGCGGTCGGCCTCGACGTCCATGTCGATGTCGCCGTCGAGGTCGGCGATGTCCAGCAGACCCTCAAGGTAGTCCGCCGCGATCTCGCCCTCCTGCTCCAGGCGGGTGAGGGCGTCCGCGCCCTCGGCAGCGGCGGAGGTGGTGCCTTCCGTCACGGGATGGGCTCCTTCTTACTTCTTGGACGGGGACTTGGGCCGCTGCGGGCCCTTGCGCTGGCCGGACTGGGCCTTGCTGCGGGCGCCGCTACCCGGCTTCGGGGCGGCCTTCCGCTCGGCGGCGGGCGCGGCGGCCTGCGGCTCGCCCGCGTCGGAGTCGCTCAGCGACGCAGCCGGCTCCGGCTCCGGCGCCGTCCCGGTGTCACCGGCCGCCCGAAGCCCGCCCGACTGCCGCTGGGCCTTGCTCTGCCGCTTGGGCTGCTGGCGCCGGGCCGCGGTGTCGGTCACGGCGGCCGTGCCGTCCTCGGCCTGAGCCACGGCGCCGGCCTCGGTCTTCACCACACTGCCGTCGGCCTGCGCCGTCAGGCCGGCCTTGGTCAGGCCGTTGACGAACTTGCGCTCGAACTCGTTGCGGTCGCGGCCCTTGGCGACGATCGCCTTGACGATCGCCTTCTCCCGCCGGTTGCGGACCTCGCCGTGGTGCGTGACGTGCTTGGAGAGGCGCTCCAGGTAGGCGGCCTGGGCCGTGGAACCCGGGGTCGGGTTGTTGCGGATGACGTACATCTGCTGGCCCATGGTCCACACGTTGGTGGTCAGCCAGTAGACGAGGACACCGACCGGGAAGTTGATGCCGAAGACGGCGAACATGACCGGGAAGACGTACATCAGCATCTTCTGCTGCTGCATGAACGGCGTCTTCACCGTGGTGTCGACGTTCTTGGTCATGAGCTGGCGCTGCGTGTAGAACTGCGAGAACGACATCATGATGATCATGACCGCGGTCACGATCCGGACGTCGGTCAGCGTGGCGCCGAGCGCCGCGACCTTGTCCGAGCCGTCCATGAACTTCGCAGCGAGCGGCGCGCCGACGATGTGCGCCTTACGGGCGCTCGCGAGGAGCTGCTCGTCGATGACGCCGATCGTCTTGCCCGTCGCGATGCCGTTGAGCACGTGGTAGAGGGCGAAGAAGAACGGCGACTGCGCCACGATGGGAAGGCACGAGGAGAGCGGGTTGGTGCCCGACTCCTTGTACAGCTTCATCATCTCTTCGGACTGGCGCTGCTTGTCGTTCTTGTAGCGCTCCTGGATCTTCTTCATCTCGGGCTGGAGCGTCTGCATCGCCCGCGTCGCCTTGATCTGCTTCACGAAGAGCGGGATCAGGCAGATGCGGATCAGGATCACCAAGGACACGATGGACAGGCCCCAGGCCCATCCGGTGTCCGGTCCGAAGAGCGCCCCGTACACCGTGTGGAACTGGACGATGACCCAGGAGACGGGTGTCGTGATGAAGCTGAAGAAGCTGGCAATCGTGTCCACTAATCATGCTCCTTGGGCATGGGACGAGGTCTCTGCGGCCGGGCTCGGCGGAGAGGTTCCGCCGGTGACCGGTTCGGCGGCGGAGGGCCCGCCCTTGCGCGTGCGCCACGCGTCGCGCAGCGTTTCATGCCACCGCGGGCGCTTGCGCGGCGGTACGTGGTCCACACCGCCCGGCGACCACGGGTTGCACCGCAGGACGCGCCAGGCGGTGAGCGCCGTTCCCTTGACCGCGCCGTGCCGGTCGATGGCCGTGTAGCCGTAGTGGGAGCAGGACGGGTAGTACTTGCACACCGGCCCGAGCAACGGGCTGATGGTCCACTGGTAGAGCTTGATCAGCGCCAGCAGCGGGTACTTCATCGTGCGCCCCCTCCCAGCAGTCGTTGAAGGGCGGCATCCAGATCCAGCGCCAGATCTGCGTGGCCGGCGTCGCCCGCACCGGGCAGCGCTCGTACCACTACCAGGCTACCGGGGGGCAGCAGGGCGATCCGGTCCCGCATCAGATGGCGAAGCCTCCGCTTCACCGCGGTGCGCACCACCGCTCCGCCCACGGCCTTGCTCACGACGAAACCCGCACGCGTCGAGGGAGCGCTCTCCCCAGGCGCGTGCGGGTTCGTGGCACCGCTACGAAGGTGGACGACGAGGAGCGGGCGTCCTGCCCGGCGACCTCGTCGCACCGCGGTCGCGAAGTCCTCGCGCCGCCTCAGCCGGTTCTCGGTGGGCAGCACGACGTCATGACCTGACCGGGATCAGGCGGACAGACGGGCGCGACCCTTGCTACGGCGGGACGCGAGAATCGCGCGGCCGGCACGGGTGCGCATACGCAGCCGGAAGCCGTGGGTCTTCGCGCGACGACGGTTGTTCGGCTGGAAGGTGCGCTTGCTCACTCGGGGGCTCCAGAAAAGAATCGGTGGTGGCGGGGTGCCGTCTTGGCTGTCACCGTGCGCCCACGAGTAGCTCGCAGTCACGCCCGAGTGTGCACCGCTTCCCGATCACCTTGGCGCGATCAGTGCCCATCGGAGGCAGGCGGCAGCAGCCATCGACAACTCGACCTGGTTACGGTACGCGCGGCTGAGCCATCCGGTCAAACCAGCGCCGCCGGGCGGACACTTGTCCACAGCCTGGGGACAACGACTTGAACCCTAACGGCTGCCCTGACTACCGTTACTGGACTCCCCTTCGTTCCCCTGTCCTCGTTGAGATCCCGACCCGTCCCGAACCACACGTTCGTGGGACCCCCGTGAGAGAGCGTGCCCTGTGGCTGACGTACCTGCCGATCTTGCCGCAGTGTGGCCACGCGTACTGGAGCAGCTCCTCGGGGAAGGCCGCGGGCAGGGCGTCGAGACCAAGGACGAGCACTGGATCCGGCGCTGCCAGCCGCTCGCGCTCGTCGCGGACACCGCGCTGCTCGCCGTGCCGAACGAGTTCGCGAAGGGCGTACTGGAGGGGCGGCTCGCCCCGGTCGTCAGCGAGACGCTGAGCCGGGAGTGCGGGCGCCCGATCCGCATCGCGATCACCGTCGACAGCTCCGTCGGCGAAGCCCAGCCCCCCGCCCCGCCGGCCCCCCAGCCGCGCTATGAGGAGCAGGAGCTGCCGGCCGGCCAGGGCGGCTACGAGGGCTACGGCCGCCACCGCGGCGAGGCCCACCGCAGCGAGGCCCACCGCAGCGAGCCACGCGGCGGCGAACAACGCGGCGGCGAACAACGCGGCGGCGAACAACGCGGCGACGGCAACCGCGCCGGCCGCGACCAGCACGCCGGCGCCCCCGGCGACCAGCTCCCGCTCCCGCGCACCGACCCGCAGGCCGCCGACTCCGACGCGCTCCCGACCGCCCGCCCCGCCTATCCCGCCGAGTACGCCGACTACCAGCGCCCCGAGCCCGGCGCGTGGCCGCGCCCCGGGCAGGACGACTACGGCTGGCAGCAGCAGCGCCTCGGCTTCCCCGAGCGCGACCCGTACGCCTCGCCCGCCCAGGACACCTACGGCTCACGCGACGCCTACGCCTCCCAGGACACCTACGGCGCACAGGAGTCCTACGGCTCCCCCGACTCGTACGGATCGCAGGACGGCTACGGCCCCGGCAAGAACGCTTACTCCCCCGCCCAGGACTACCGGCGCCGGCCCGCGGAGCGCCCCTCTTACGAGCAGCAGCGCTCCGACTACGACGCGTCCCGCGCGGACTACGACCGGCGCGACTACGAGCAGCGCGAGGGGGCGCGCCGGCAGCTGCCCGAGCCGCCGCCGGGCGCCGGGCCGGGGCGCCGCGGCGGCCCGGGGGGCCCGAACGCGTCCGGCGCCGGCGGCCACGGCCCCTCGGGCGACCGCCCCGCGCCGTCCGGCGGACCGGGCGAGCCGACCGCGCGGCTGAACCCCAAGTACCTCTTCGACACGTTCGTCATCGGCGCGTCCAACCGCTTCGCCCACGCGGCCGCGGTCGCCGTCGCCGAGGCGCCGGCCAAGGCGTACAACCCTCTTTTCATCTACGGCGAGTCCGGGCTCGGCAAGACGCACCTGCTGCACGCCATCGGGCACTACGCGCGCAGCCTGTACCCGGGCACGCGGGTGCGGTACGTCAGCTCGGAGGAGTTCACCAACGAGTTCATCAACTCCATCCGCGACGGCAAGGGCGACAGCTTCCGCAAGCGCTACCGCGAGATGGACATCCTGCTCGTCGACGACATCCAGTTCCTGGCGGACAAGGAGTCGACGCAGGAGGAGTTCTTCCACACGTTCAACACCCTGCACAACGCCAACAAGCAGATCGTGCTCTCCTCCGACCGGCCGCCCAAGCAGCTCGTCACCCTGGAGGACCGGCTGCGCAACCGCTTCGAGTGGGGCCTGATCACCGACGTCCAGCCGCCGGAGCTGGAGACGCGGATCGCGATCCTGCGCAAGAAGGCGGTCCAGGAGCAGCTCAACGCCCCGCCGGAGGTGCTGGAGTTCATCGCCTCCCGCATCTCGCGCAACATCCGCGAGCTGGAGGGCGCGCTGATCCGGGTGACGGCGTTCGCCTCGCTCAACCGGCAGCCGGTGGACCTGGGCCTGACCGAGATCGTGCTCAAGGACCTCATCCCCGGGGGAGAGGACTCCGCCCCGGAGATCACCGCGACGGCCATCATGGCGGCCACGGCCGACTACTTCGGCCTCACGGTCGAGGACCTGTGCGGCATCTCGCGGGGCCGCGCCCTGGTCACCGCCCGGCAGATCGCCATGTACCTGTGCCGGGAGCTGACCGACCTGTCGCTGCCGAAGATCGGGGCGCAGTTCGGCGGCCGCGACCACACGACCGTCATGCACGCCGACCGCAAGATCCGCGCGCTGATGGCGGAGCGACGCTCCATCTACAACCAGGTCACCGAGCTGACCAACCGCATCAAGAACGGCTGAGACGCCGCACGGCCGCGCAGAAGGGGGCGCCCCGGGGATCCCGGGGCGCCCCTTCGTCTGCCGCCTGCCCCCCCTCTAGGGCACGGATCGACGCTCCTCGGCGTCCGCCCGGGGCCCCTTCGACGTCCGCCCGAGACCCCCTCGGCGTCCGCCCGGGACCCCCTGCGCACCGCCCGGGACCCCCTCGACGTCCGCCGGGGACCCCCTCCGCGCCGCCCGAAGCGCCCCCCGGTGTTCGATTAAGGGCCGGGTTACGGCCTCTCTCCACAGATCTGGCGACTTTTTTCGGTCCACAAGCTGGGGACTGCGAAGTTGTCCCGAACGGTGTCCACAAGCTGGCGTCTCCGTCGCCATCGCCGCAGCTCAGGTGCCTGTGGATTCGTGGACGAACGATCTCCACAGGCTGTGGAGAAAGCAGCGATCCACAGGCTGTGCATGAAGTTATCCACGGACTACCCACAGGCTGTGGGCTGTTGTCCCCAGCGAACGGCCCGTTCTCCACATGGCTGTCCACTGTTCGGCAACACGATGCTCCGCATCACCGAGTCGAGTGAAAGCCGTCACATCAAGGTGCCGGATTGGCTTGTGGGAAACCTGGGTAAACCTGGGGACACGGCTGGGGAGAACTGCCCGCTGCCTGTGGGCGGCGTGTGCAGAACTTTCTGTTCTCCACAGATCCGCCGAGTTGTCCACGGGCTCCACCCACAGGGTCGGTGGATAAAACTTCCGCGCTGAGCTGGGCAAACGGGGTTATCCACGGTATCCACAGCCCCTACTACTACTGCCAACCAGTAAGAGTGCGGGAATCGATTTGAAGCGGGGCCTGTGCACAACTCGCCTCTTCGAGCCCGGCTGCCCCTCCGAGCGACTTGACCCCGACAGGCGCCTGCTGTCAGCGGTGTGCGTCAGACTGGTCCCCGGTGGCCTTCCCGTCGCAGTGGGCTGGGACACCGAGTCGGAGGACTCAGAGGCAACAGCACGCAGGAGGCGGCTTACGGTGAAGATCCGGGTGGAACGCGACGTACTCGCGGAGGCAGTGGCCTGGGCGGCGCGCAGCCTTCCGGCCCGTCCGCCGGCGCCTGTTCTCGCCGGCCTGCTGCTGAAGGCCGAGGACGGCCAGCTCAGCCTCTCCAGCTTCGACTACGAGGTCTCCGCGCGGGTGTCGGTGGAGACCGAGGTCGAGGAGGACGGCACGGTCCTGGTCTCCGGCCGCCTGCTCGCCGACATCTGCCGCGCCCTGCCCAACCGCCCGGTGGAGATCTCCACAGACGGTGTACGGGCGACGGTGGTCTGCGGGTCCTCCCGCTTCACCCTTCACACCCTGCCTGTGGAGGAGTACCCGGCGCTCCCGCAGATGCCGAACGCGACGGGCACGGTGCCCGGCGAGGTCTTCTCCTCCGCCGTGCAGCAGGTCGCCATCGCCGCCGGCCGCGACGACACGCTGCCCGTCCTCACCGGTGTGCGCATCGAGATCGAGGGCGACACGGTCACGCTGGCCTCCACCGACCGCTACCGCTTCGCGGTCCGCGAGTTCCTGTGGAAGCCGGAGAACCCCGACGTGTCCGCGGTCGCGCTGGTGCCCGCCAAGACGCTCCAGGACACCGCCAAGGCGCTGACCAGCGGCGACAGCGTGATCCTCGCGCTGTCCGGCTCGGGCGCCGGCGAGGGCCTGATCGGTTTCGAGGGCGCCGGTCGCCGGACGACCACGCGCCTGCTCGAAGGCGACCTGCCGAAGTACCGCACGCTGTTCCCGACCGAGTTCAACAGCGTCGCCGTCATCGAGACCGCCCCCTTCGTGGAGGCCGTCAAGCGCGTCGCGCTGGTCGCCGAGCGCAACACCCCGGTGCGGCTCAGCTTCGAGCAGGGTGTGCTCATCCTGGAGGCCGGCTCCAGCGACGACGCACAGGCTGTGGAACGCGTCGACGCGCAGCTCGAGGGCGACGACATCTCTATCGCCTTCAACCCGACGTTCCTGCTGGACGGTCTGAGCGCGATCGACTCCCCGGTGGCCCAGCTCTCCTTCACGACGTCCACCAAGCCGGCCCTGCTCAGCGGCAAGCCGGCGGTGGACGCCGAGGCGGACGACGCCTACAAGTACCTGATCATGCCGGTGCGGCTGAGCGGCTGACGCCAGAGGCAGAGGCGGCGGGACCAAGACGTGGTCCACAGGCATCGCGATCCTGTGGACCACGGTGCCCGCGCCGCCGGAAACCGCAGGTCGGAGCGTACGTCTGAGCGCGTACGCCCACGGATGTGCGCGAAGGTCCGGGTCTAGGCTCGGACGCGGCACGCAAGTGCCCTCACGCCACGTCGGACACCTTAAGGACACAACTGATGCAGCTCGGTCTCATCGGCCTCGGCAAGATGGGCGGCAACATGCGCGAGCGGATCCGCCGCGCGGGCCACACCGTCGTCGGATACGACCGCGACCCCGACCTCGCGGACGTCCACAGCCTCGAAGAGCTGGTGGGCAAGCTGGACGGCCCTCGCGTGGTCTGGGTCATGGTCCCCGCCGGCGCGCCCACCCAGTCGACCGTCGACGAGCTGGCCGCACTGCTGGAGCCCGGCGACGTGGTCGTGGACGGCGGCAACTCCCGCTGGACGGACGACGAGAGGCACGCCGAGGAGCTGGCCGCCAAGGGCATCGGCTTCGTCGACTGCGGCGTCTCCGGCGGCGTCTGGGGCCTGCGCAACGGCTACGCGCTGATGTACGGCGGCGACGCCGAGCACGTGGCGAAGGTGCGGCCGGTCTTCGACGCGCTCAAGCCCGAGGGCGAGTTCGGCGCGGTGCACGCGGGCAAGGTGGGCGCCGGGCACTTCGCGAAGATGGTCCACAACGGCATCGAGTACGCGATGATGCAGGCGTACGCCGAGGGCTGGGAGCTGCTGGAGAAGGTCGACTTCGTGGACAACGTCCGCGAGGTCTTCCGCTCCTGGCAGGAGGGCACCGTCATCCGCTCCTGGCTGCTCGACCTCGCCGTCAACGCGCTCGACGACGACGAGCACCTGGACAAGCTGCGCGGCTTCGCGCAGGACTCGGGCGAGGGCCGCTGGACGGTGGAGGCGGCGATCGACAACGCGGTGCCGCTGCCCGCGATCACAGCCTCGCTGTTCGCGCGGTTCGCCTCCCGTCAGGAGGACTCGCCGCAGATGAAGATGGTCGCCGCGCTGCGCAACCAGTTCGGCGGCCACGCCGTGGAGACGAAGAAGTAGTCCGCAGGACCGCTCGGCGGTCCGCGACGCTGGAGGAGGCCGGCGCACGCCCATGCACGTCACGCACCTGTCGCTGGCCGACTTCCGCTCGTACGCGCGGGCCGAGGTCCCTCTCGACCCGGGCGTCACCGCCTTCGTGGGGCCCAACGGTCAGGGCAAGACCAATCTCGTCGAGGCGGTCGGCTATCTCGCCACCCTGGGCAGCCACCGCGTCTCCTCGGACGCGCCTCTGGTCCGGATGGGCGCCGAGCGGGCGGTGATCCGCGCGCAGGTGCGGCAGGGCGAGCGGCAGCAGCTCGTGGAGCTTGAGCTGAACCCGGGCCGCGCCAACCGCGCGCGCGTCAACCGGTCCTCGCAGGTCAGACCGCGTGACGTGCTGGGCATCGTGCGGACCGTGCTGTTCGCGCCCGAGGACCTCGCCCTGGTCAAGGGCGACCCCGGGGAGCGGCGCCGCTTCCTGGACGAGCTGATCACGGCGCGCTCGCCGCGCATGGCGGGGGTGCGCTCGGACTACGAGCGGGTCCTCAAGCAGCGCAACACCCTGCTGAAGTCGGCGGCGCTCGCGCGCCGGCACGGGGGCCGTTCCATGGACCTGTCCACGCTGGACGTGTGGGACCAGCACCTCGCGCGGGCCGGGGCGGAACTGCTGGCCCAGCGGCTGGATCTGATCGCCGCGCTGCAACCGCTGGCCGACAAGGCGTACGAGCAGCTCGCGCCGGGCGGCGGTCCGGTCGCCCTGGAGTACAAGCCGTCCGCGCCCGGCGAGGCGCACGCGCGCGAGGCCCTCGTCGAGCAGCTCACGGCGGCGCTCGCCGACGCGCGCAAGCAGGAGATCGAGCGGGGCGTGACCCTGGTCGGCCCGCACCGCGACGACCTGGTCCTCAAGCTGGGGCAGCTCCCGGCGAAGGGGTACGCCTCCCACGGCGAGTCCTGGTCCTTCGCGCTGGCCCTGCGGCTGGCCTCCTACGACCTGCTGCGCGCGGAGGGCAACGAGCCGGTGCTGGTGCTCGACGACGTGTTCGCCGAGTTGGACGCCCGCCGCCGCGAGCGCCTGGCCGAGCTGGTCGCCCCCGGAGAGCAGGTCCTGGTGACGGCCGCGGTCGACGACGACGTGCCGGACGCGCTGGCGGGCACGCGGTTCACCGTCGCGGACGGGGCGGTGGAGCGGCTGTGAGCGCCGGAACCACGAGCGCCGCGACCGTGAGCGCCGCAACTGTGAGCGCCGCGACGGTGAGCGCCGCGGGGACCGTACGCGCCGCAGCGGCCGAGGGGGCGGGGCGCGGATGAGCGCCGAGAACGACCCGGCGCCGGGGGACTCCGCTGCGCGGCCGCCCGAGCCCTCGGGCGTCGACCTCGCGCGCGTGGCGCTGCGGGCGGCGAAGGAGGCGGCCCGCGCGCGGGGGGACGCGGCGCAGCAGAAGCGGCAGGCGCGGCGCGGCGGCCTGCGCTCCGGCGCCCGCGCCGACGGCCGGGATCCGATGGCGCTGGGCGCGGCCGTCAACCGGCTGATCGCCGAACGCGGCTGGGAGACGCCGGCCGCGGTGGGCGGGGTGATGGGGCGCTGGCCGCAGATCGTCGGCGCCGACGTGGCCAAGCACTGCGTCCCGGAGCGGTACGACGAGGACGAGCGGGTGCTCGTGGTGCGCTGCGACTCGACGGCCTGGGCGACGAACCTACGGCTGCTCGCGCCGACGCTGGTGGCCCGGCTGAACGAGGATCTGGGGCACGGCGCGGTCCGGTTGATCAAGGTGAACGGTCCCGGCGGGGGCGCGCGCCGGTACGGTCCGCTGCGGGCGCCCGGCAGCACGGGACCCGGTGACACCTACGGGTGACAGACGTCACACCGGTCGGCGCCGGGGGGCGTGCGCGGGCCCGTGGAGAGGGTCCGTCGCGCAACCGCACGCCCTTGCGAACGTGCACCCGGCCCTGGTGTGGCGAGGGGTTGACGGTTCGAAGCGCTGAGCGCCGCTGTGAGGCTCCCGGAGCCCCCTTCCCTATATCGGGACCCGGCCAAGACCGGTTCAGGGCGGCACATGCGGACTCAGGTACCGGCAAACCCCCATCAGTGTCGGCGCTACCGGTAGACTGGGAGCCAATCCCGCCCCGCCCGTGGGGATCGTCCGGGAAAAGCTGAGCAACGCTGATCAAGGCTGACCAACGCAACATGCCGCAGCCGCTCCGGCAGCCCTCCGCACAGGAGGGGGCACCTCCAGGAGCCCGGCTCGTGCTGTGCCAGAAAGGGCGCTTCGTGGCCGATTCCGGCAACCCCAACGAGAACATCCCCTCCACCGACGCCGACGCCGTCGCAGAACCGGCCGCCGCACCGAGCGGCGGGACCGGCGCCTCGTACGACGCCAGCGCCATCACCGTCCTCGAGGGTCTGGACGCGGTCCGCAAGCGACCCGGCATGTACATCGGCTCCACCGGCGAGCGCGGCCTGCACCACCTCGTCTACGAGGTGGTCGACAACTCCGTCGACGAGGCGCTGGCCGGGCACGCGGACACCATCGACGTGACGGTCCTGCCCGACGGCGGCGTGCGGGTCGTGGACAACGGCCGCGGCATCCCGGTCGGCATCGTCCCGTCCGAGGGCAAGCCGGCCCTAGAAGTGGTGCTCACCGTGCTGCACGCGGGCGGCAAGTTCGGCGGCGGCGGCTACGCGGTCTCCGGCGGTCTGCACGGCGTCGGCGTCTCCGTGGTCAACGCCCTGTCCAACAAGGTGTGCGTCGAGGTGAAGACGGACGGCCACCGGTGGACGCAGGAATACAAGATGGGCGTCCCGACGGCCCCGCTCGCCCGGCACGAGGCGACGGACGAGACCGGCACCTCGGTGACCTTCTGGGCCGACCCGGACATCTTCGAGACGACCGACTACTCCTTCGAGACGCTGTCGCGGCGCTTCCAGGAGATGGCGTTCCTCAACAAGGGCCTGACGATCAAGCTCACCGACGAGCGCGAGTCGGCGAAGGCGACCACCGGGGCGGACGAGGCGGGCGCCGACCAGAAGGACGAGGTCAAGACCGTCGAGTACCACTACGACGGCGGCATCGTCGACTTCGTGAAGTACCTCAACTCCCGCAAGGGCGAAGCGGTGCACCCCACGGTCATCGACCTGGAGGCCGAGGACAGGGAGAAGAGCCTGTCCCTGGAAGTCGCGATGCAGTGGAACGGCGGCTACAGCGAGGGCGTGTACTCGTTCGCCAACATCATCCACACGCATGAGGGCGGCACGCACGAAGAGGGCTTTCGCGCCGCGCTGACCTCCCTGATCAACAAGTACGCGCGCGACAAGAAGCTGCTGCGCGACAAGGACGACAACCTCACGGGCGACGACATCCGCGAGGGCCTGACCGCGATCATCTCGGTCAAGCTGAGCGAGCCGCAGTTCGAGGGCCAGACCAAGACCAAGCTGGGCAACACCGAGGCGAAGACCTTCGTGCAGCGGGCGGTCTACGAGCACCTCAACGACTGGCTGGACCGCAACCCGGTCGAGGCGGCCGACATCATCCGCAAGGGCATCCAGGCGGCCACCGCGCGCGTGGCGGCCCGCAAGGCCCGCGACCTCACCCGCCGCAAGGGGCTGCTGGAGTCGGCGTCGCTGCCCGGCAAGCTCTCGGACTGCCAGTCCAACGACCCGGTCAAGTGCGAGATCTTCATCGTCGAGGGCGACTCCGCCGGCGGCTCGGCCAAGTCCGGCCGCAACCCGGAGTACCAGGCGATCCTCCCGATCCGCGGCAAGATCCTCAACGTCGAGAAGGCGCGGATCGACAAGATCCTCCAGAACCAGGAGATCCAGGCGCTGATCTCCGCGTTCGGCACGGGCGTGCACGAGGACTTCGACATCGAGAAGCTCCGCTACCACAAGATCATCCTCATGGCGGACGCCGACGTCGACGGCCAGCACATCAACACCCTGCTGCTGACCTTCCTGTTCCGCTTCATGCGGCCGCTGGTCGAGGCCGGGCACGTGTTCCTGTCCCGCCCCCCGCTGTACAAGATCAAGTGGGGCCGGGAGGACGTCGAGTACGCGTACTCCGACCGCGAGCGGGACGCGCTGCTGGAGCTGGGCCGCCAGCGCGGCAAGCGCATCCGCGAGGACTCGATCCAGCGCTTCAAGGGCCTCGGCGAGATGAACGCCGAGGAGCTGCGGGTGACCACCATGGACCAGGAGCACCGCGTCCTCGGCCAGGTCACCCTGGACGACGCCGCCCAGGCCGACGACCTGTTCTCGGTCCTGATGGGCGAGGACGTCGAGGCCCGCCGCCAGTTCATCCAGCGCAACGCCAAGGACGTCCGCTTCCTCGACATCTGAGTCGGTCTTTCGCTGACCGCACCAGGAAGGATCCTCACCAGCAATGGCCGACGAGAACACCCCTGTCACCCCGCAAGAGGGCGGCGAACTCGTGATGCGCGTCGAGCCCGTCGGGCTCGAGACGGAGATGCAGCGCTCGTACCTCGACTACGCGATGTCCGTCATCGTCTCGCGCGCGCTGCCCGACGTCCGGGACGGCCTCAAGCCCGTCCACCGCCGGGTGCTGTACGCCATGTACGACGGCGGCTACCGCCCCGACCGCGGCTTCTACAAGTGCGCCCGCGTCGTCGGCGACGTCATGGGCAACTACCACCCGCACGGCGACTCCTCGATCTACGACGCGCTGGTCCGCCTGGCGCAGCCGTGGGCGATGCGGATGCCGCTGGTGGACTCCAACGGCAACTTCGGCTCGCCGGGCAACGACCCGGCGGCGGCCATGCGCTACACCGAGTGCAAGATGGCGCCGCTGTCGATGGAGATGGTCCGCGACATCGACGAGGAGACCGTCGACTTCACGGACAACTACGACGGCCGCTCCCAGGAGCCGACCGTCCTGCCCTCCCGCTTCCCGAACCTGCTGATCAACGGCTCGGCGGGCATCGCGGTCGGCATGGCGACCAACATCCCGTCGCACAACCTGCGCGAGGTCGCCGCCGGCGCCCAGTGGTGCCTGGAGAACCCGGAGGCCGGCCAGGAGGAGCTGCTGGACGCGCTCATCGAGCGCATCAAGGGCCCGGACTTCCCGACCGGCGCGCTGGTCGTGGGCCGCAAGGGCATCGAGGAGGCGTACCGCACCGGCCGCGGCTCCATCACCATGCGCGCGGTCGTCGAGGTCGAGGAGATCCAGAACCGCCAGTGCCTGGTGGTCACGGAGCTGCCCTACCAGGTCAACCCGGACAACCTCGCGCAGAAGATCGCCGACCTGGTGAAGGACGGGAGGGTCGGCGGCATCGCCGACGTCCGCGACGAGACCTCCTCGCGCACCGGCCAGCGCCTGGTGATCGTCCTGAAGCGGGACGCGGTCGCCAAGGTCGTCCTGAACAACCTCTACAAGCACACCGACCTCCAGACGAACTTCGGCGCCAACATGCTGGCGCTGGTCGACGGCGTGCCCCGCACCCTGTCCCTGGACGCGTTCATCCGCCACTGGGTGACGCACCAGATCGAGGTCGTCGTCCGCCGCACCCGCTTCCGGCTGCGCAAGGCCGAGGAGCGCGCCCACATCCTGCGCGGTCTGCTGAAGGCCCTGGACGCGATCGACGAGGTCATCGCGCTGATCCGGCGCAGCGAGACCGTCGAGATCGCCCGCGGCGGCCTGATGGGCCTGCTGGACATCGACGAGATCCAGGCCAACGCGATCCTGGAGATGCAGCTTCGCCGCCTGGCGGCCCTGGAGCGGCAGAAGATCGTCCAAGAGCACGACGACCTCCAGACGAAGATCGACGAGTACAACCAGATCCTGGCCTCCCCGGTCCGCCAGCGCGGGATCGTCAGCGAGGAGCTGGCCGCGATCGTCGAGAAGTTCGGCGAGGACCGCAAGACCAAGCTGATCCCCTACGAGGGCGACATGTCCATCGAGGATCTGATCGCCGAAGAGGACATCGTCGTCACGGTCAGCCGCGGCGGCTACGTCAAGCGGACCAAGACCGACGACTACCGCGCGCAGAAGCGCGGCGGCAAGGGCGTGCGCGGCACGAAGCTGAAGGAAGACGACATCGTCGACCACTTCTTCGTCTCCACCACGCACCACTGGCTGCTGTTCTTCACCAACAAGGGCCGGGTGTACCGGGCGAAGGCGTACGAGCTGCCGGACGCCGGCCGGGACGCGCGCGGCCAGCACGTCGCCAACCTGCTGGCCTTCCAGCCGGACGAGGCGATCGCCGAGATCCTCGCGATCCGCGACTATGAGGCGGTGCCCTACCTGGTGCTGGCCACCAAGGCCGGACTGGTCAAGAAGACGCCTCTCAAGGATTACGATTCGCCGCGCTCCGGCGGTGTCATCGCCATCAACCTGCGGGAGCAGGAGAACGGGATCGACGACGAGCTGATCGGCGCCGAACTCGTCTCGGCCGACGACGATCTGCTGCTGATCAGCAAGAAGGCTCAGTCGATCAGGTTCACCGCATCGGACGACACGCTGCGCCCCATGGGCCGCGCCACCTCGGGCGTCAAGGGCATGAGCTTCCGCGAGGGCGACGAACTGCTCTCGATGAATGTTGTCCGAGCCGGTACGTTCGTGTTCACTGCCACGGACGGCGGATACGCGAAGCGGACCGCCGTCGACGAGTACCGCGTCCAGGGACGCGGCGGCCTCGGCATCAAGGCCGCCAAGATCGTGGAGGATCGCGGTTCGCTCGTGGGCGCGCTGATCGTCGAGGAGACGGACGAGATCCTCGCGATCACGCTCTCGGGCGGTGTGATTCGCACGCGAGTCAGCGGGGTCAGGGAGACGGGCCGTGACACCATGGGCGTCCAACTGATCAACCTGGGCAAGCGCGACGCCGTCGTGGGCATCGCGCGCAACGCCGAGGCGGGACGCGAGGCGGAGGAAGTCGACGGCGACGTGGCCGTGGACGAGATCGCCGAAGATGCCGCGACCACCGGCACGGACGAGGGTGAGGCGCCCTCTGCCGAGTAGCACGAGGAGTGAGTCATCGTGAGCGGAGCCACGGGCGCCGGATCGGCCGGTACCTCCACTGGTACGGGAGCGGACGGCGGCGGCCGTGGCGCCGCCGCGCGGGCGTCCGATCCGCACACGACCAACCTGAAGGCGATCACGCCGCCCGCCGGCGACCCGAACGGATCCCAGGGGGCGAGGGTGACGGACACCCGAGGTCAGCAGGCCCAGTCCACCCGGCAGGCCCAGGGGAGCGCCTCCCCGCTGCCGGGCGAGCGGCAGCCGCAGCAGGCCGCCGGGCCCTACCACCCGCCGCAGGCGTACCCGGCCGGGCAGCAGGGCGCGGTGCGCCGGCCGCGCACGGGCGCCCGGACGACTCCGCGCACCCGCAAGGCGCGGCTGCGGGTGGCCAAGGCCGACCCGTGGTCCGTGATGAAGGTCAGCTTCCTGCTCTCGGTCGCGCTGGGCATCTGCACGGTCGTCGCCGCGGCCGTGCTGTGGATGGTCATGAACGCCATGGGCGTCTTCTCCACGGTCGGCGGAACGATCTCGGAGGCCACCGGCTCCACCGAGTCCAACGGCTTCGACCTCCAGTCCTTCCTGTCCCTCCCGCACGTGCTGACGTTCAGCGCGATCATCGCGATCATCGACGTGGTCCTGGCGACGGCGCTGGCCACCCTCGGCGCCTTCATCTACAACCTCTCCGCGGGCTTCGTCGGCGGCATCGAACTGACGCTGGCCGAGGACGAGTGACCGGAGGGCGCCGGGCACGGGGGACGGGCGCCTCGCTTCGGGGGACGGCGCCCCGCTTCCGCCCCTGGCCGCGCCCGTCGGCCCCCCGCCAACCGATTTTGGGACTGCCCCCCTCGTGCGCTAATCTTCAGGAGTCAGCGCGCGGGACGTACACCGCACAGCGCGGCGGGGCTATAGCTCAGTTGGTTAGAGCGCATCCCTGATAAGGATGAGGCCACAGGTTCAAATCCTGTTAGCCCCACCAGCATGAAGACCTCCGGTCCCCAGGGCCGGGGGTCTTTTGACATCCACGAGTGACACCGCGGGCGGCGGTCAGCCGATGAGCGGGTCTTCCACCTCGACCGTCACCGCCTTCGTCGCCCGATTCCCCAAGCCTGTCGTCCCTGCCCCCATGCCGGCAGCCGACGGCCGGAGCGACAAGACCGCGTCGCACCGCAGCGGGCCGCGCGACCTCGGGTGTGACAATCATCGCCCGAACAGACTCAGGAGGGGATCGTGATCCGGACCGAACCGGCATGGACTTGGCAGCAGTGGGTCCAGGGCGCCGTTTTCCTCGCTTGGGGAGTCGTGGTCGGACAATCCGACGGTCACGGTTGGTGGTTCTTTCTGAGCCTCCTGGCCATGGCGGCGCAACTCGCGTACCTGCCCCGCACCGCGCCGTTCCGTCGAGTGAAGCCCGACGCCGTCGACTGAGCGGCGACCGCTCACAGTTGGGTTCGCGGCGTCCCGGGTGACATGAGGGTGCAGTACTGGAGCCGTAGCGGCGCTGTACGGAGATCTGTATGAGGGCAGAGGAAGACCCCGGTCGGCGGTGACCGGGGTCTTCGGACAGGGCGGTGACGCTGTACGCAGTTCGCCGTCGAGTGAGGGGTCAGAAGGGGCGGCCGCGGCGGGGCCGGGCCGGGGCTGTCAGCGCTGGAGCGGGATGGTGGGCCGGGCCGGAGGCTCGGCGGTGTCGCACTCGGGGGCGGTGGCGAGCGCCGAGGTCTCGGCCAGCGCGTGATGGCGGCAGCTTGGGGACTTTCCGTGGGCCTCGGCCCGGATCCGCTGTTTCATCGTGGGGGGCAGGGACCGGGCTGGGGATGCGATCTCGGACCATGGCGCCGTCGTCTGTGCCGGCACCCGGGCGGTGGTGCTCTGGGGCGCCGTCTCGGGCTGCGGCGCGGCGGTGGCCGCACCGGCCGTCGTGGCGATGAGTCCGAGCGCCGTGCAGAGCGCGAGGAAGGCGGTGACGATGGCGGTCCACAGTTTCCTGGCCTTGAGCTGGTCCATGACCCCTCACTTTCGGATTGGGCGATTTGCGTACATTGCTCATCATGTGTATGCGGGCCGCGAAGTGGTGGACCGACGCCCGCGGCGCATCGATCTTCGGATGAACACCACTCGGATGGGCCCATGAAGGGAAGAAAGCTCCGAGGGGGGCGGGTGCGGGAGGCGGAAGGCGCCGAGTGACCGTCCGTGCGGACGCGCTCACGCTCCGAGCGGCGCCCCGGCGCCCGCCTCTACTGCGTTCCGGCACCCGGAAGTTGAGGGCCTGTGCAGGTCACCGGCCTGTATGGGGCGGTGTGTATAGTCGGGCGCCAGAGGTCCCCTACGTCAACGAAAGACGAGGTCGCGCGGTGAAGAAGCTTCTCCTGGTCGCACTGGCCGCCATCGGCGGGCTCCTCGTGTACCGCCAGATCCAGGCGGATCGCGCCGAGCAGGACCTGTGGACGGAGGCTACTGACTCCGTGCCCACGGGTTCGTGATCACCGACATCCGATACCGAGAGACCCCGACCGCCGTAGCGGTCGGGGTTTTGTGCGTCTGGCGCCCTTCGGGTTGCGCGGTCGGGAACCCTGGGGTAGTCGCCGCCTCGTGAGGCGGATGTTTCGGACGCGTGCCCGGAAGACGCGGATGGCGCAGCGGCGGGCGGGGCAATATGGGCCACGTCCGGAGCGGCGGCTGACGCGAGGGGTGGCGCGGATGGGACGGCCTGGTGCGGGACAGGAGCCTACGGCCGCGCCGCGGCGCCCGGGGACGGTCGGCCCGCGGAGCCTGGGGGCGGGGCGAAGAGCCCGGATCTCCGGCAGAAGCACAGGCGCGCGCGGGCGGCTGGTGGCCGCAGTGGCCGCGGCGGTCGCGGTGCTGTGCCTGCTGGCGGCCACCGCGTCCGTGGGGAGCGCCGCCGCGGCCGGGGCGCCGGGACCGTACGCCTTCGTCGACGGCGCGCCGTCCGTCGACGGCGCCGCGACCGCATCGGGCGCCGCCCGGCTGGAGCCCGGCCGGGTCTACCGCAGCTCCCTCCCGGCCGACGGCCGCCTGTACTACGGCCTGCGCCTGCACGCCGCGTCGACCGTGTACGTCTCCGCCACCGCCGTTCCCGGCGCCGGCGCCGCCGTCTCCGCCACGGACGGCCTGCGCCTCTCCCTCCAGGACGCGGGGGGCGCCTCCTGCTCCTACCAGGCCACCCGCTTCGGCCCGGACCGCAGCCCGCATCCGATCGCCGCGTGGGCCGTGCGCGAGGCGTCCCCCGGCCACACCCTGTGCCAGGGGGCCGGCCGCTACACCGTGCTGGTCGAACGCATCGGCGCCACCGGATCCTCCCGTGACGCCTGGCCCCTCGAACTGACCGTCGCGACGGAGTCCCCCCTGCGGGCGGCAGGCGCCACGACGGCGCCCGCGCCCGGGGACTCGGCCCTGCCCGAGCCGCTCGCCGGACAGCCGGCGGACCGCGCGGGCGGCGCCGGGTTCGCCGCGGCCGCCGTGATCGGGCAAGGGGTATGGCGGACCAGGATCGTGCCCGGCCGCACGCTCTTCTACCGCGTCCCGGTCGACTGGGGCAGGAGACTGGACGCCACCGCCGACATCGGCGCCGCGAGCACCGGCGGCGGCTATGCGGACGGCGCCCTGACGATGTCGCTCTACAACCCCGTGCGCGGCTACGTGGAGGACGCGTACGCCGGGTACAGCGGACGGGCCGCCTCCACCTCGCTGGCGCCCCTGCCGCCCGTGGCCTACGCCAACCGCTACGGCTTCGCCGACCCGGTGAAGGCCATGCGGTTCGCCGGCTCCTACTACCTGGTGGTGCACCTCGCCGCACAGACGGCCGACCTCTTCGGCGCGGGGCCGTACGCCGTGACGCTGCGGGTGCGGGTGAGCGGGACGGCCCAGCCGGGGCCGGGCTACGCGGGCCGCTCCGAGCCGCGCGGCCTGTTCGAGGTGACGGCCGGGGACCGTGCGGCGGCGGCGATGGGCGGGGCGGGCGGCGGCGCGGCGCTGCGTGCGCTGGCTGTGGGCGGCATCGGCGCGGGAACCGCCCTGCTGGCGGTCCTCGGGGCATGGACCGTTCTCGCCCGGCGGCGCGTGGGCGCGGCGGCCGGCGGGGGCGACCTGCCGGAGTCTCACAGACGCGTCAGCGCCCAGAAGCCCACGGCGTAGCAGACCAGGGCGAGCAGCAGCAGCGTGAGCGCCACCTTGGCGGGCGGGCCGGGACGGGCCGGCCGGACGGCACGGTGCGCACGGCGCCGGGAGACCGCCCGCGCCGGGGCGTGCGACGGGGACCGGGGGTCCTGGGCGGTGTACGACGCGGTGGAGGGCTCGGCGCGGAGGCCGGGCTCGCGTGGTGCGTCAGGGCGGTCGCTGCGAGGGGATTGCGGGGGGTGGGTGCGGTGCGGGGCCTGAGGGGGGTGGTGGGGGCGCGCGGGGTCAGCCTCGTGCGCCGGGGCGTAGGGGTGCTGGGGGGCGACCGTGGGCGCGGAAGTCTGGGAAGTCTCCGGGGTCTGAGGGGCGACCTGGTGCGTGGGGTCGTGAGGGCGCCCCGGGTGGGGAGCGGCGAGGGGCTGGGGGGAGCCGTTGCCGGTGGCTGAGGGGAAGCCGAGGTGGTGGGGGGCGGGCCCGTAGTCACGCGGACCGCGGTCGGAGGGAGAGGGATTGTCGCGGGACGTCGCGGGGGTGGGGGAAGCGGTGTCCGTCGTCCGGGGGGCGGGCGCGGACCTCTCGTCGGCGGCCTTGTCCACGGAGTTCCCGGCGCCGGTCCCGGACCCAGCGGCCTGGGGCGGTCCGTACGCCCCGTCGGCGGCCGCCGACCCGCGCCCGACCTGGCCGCCCGGAGCACCCGCACCCGGACCGCTCTCAGCGCTCGGGCGGTCCTGGAGGCGGGGGCCGTGCGGCCAGTCCTGCGCGTCCGTACGCGGGGTGAAGGGATCGTCGGGGCCGTGCGGGGCGTCCTGGCCGGGACGCGGCGGCAGGGAGCTGCCCTGGCCGCTCCAACCGCTTTGTCCACTCCGGGCGTTGTCGCTGGACCCCGAAGACAGGGTTCCGACCGGTCCGTTCGGTCCCTCCAGTCCGTTCGATCCCTCTGGGCCGTCTGGGCCGTCCGGACCGAACCCCTTCGGAAGAGGCCCGAGTTGGTCGAAGATCTCGACCTGCTCGTCCTCCGGGCCCGGTTCCGGCAGCAGTTCGGCGGCGGCGGCGAGGGCCTTGCGGGCGCCTGTGGCCGTACGGAAGCGCGCTTGGGGATCGGGTTGGAGCAGCGTGGCCACGACCTGCCACAGGGGCTCGGGAACTCCCGTGGGCGCGTGGGGCGTTCCGTGCTCCGTGAAGTGCTCCACGAGCGCTTTGGCGTCCGGTCGGGCGCCCTGGAGGAGGTAGAGGGCGACCAGTCCGGTGGCGAACAGGTCGGCGGGAAAGTCGGGTTCGGCGCCCCACATCTGCTCGGGCGCGAGATAGCCGGGCGTGCCCACCACGAGGTCGGTCTCCGTCAGGCGCGGCTCGCCCAGCCGCATGGCGATGCCGAAGTCGGACAGCCGCAGCCGGGGTCGGCCGGCGCCGGTCGCCTCCAAGAGGACGTTGGCGGGCTTGATGTCGCGGTGCACGACGCCCTCGGCGTGCACCGCGGCGAGACCGGACAGCAACTGGTCGAGCAGGGTGCACACGAACGGCGCGGGCAGGGGGCCGTAGTCGTTGACCAGGTGGACCAGCGAGCCGCCGGCCACCAGGTCCATGGTGAACAGCACTTTGTCGTCGTCGGCGGCCCAGCTAGCGGGCGCCAGCACGTGGGGATGGTCGATCCGCAGCGCCTGCTCCCGCACGAAGCGCAGCAGGGAGTGCGCGTCCCGCTGCTGGAGGACCTTCGCCGCCACGTAGCGGCGGCGCCTGCGGTCCCAGGCGCGCCACACCGCGCCCACCCCGCCGCGCCCGATCGGGTCGGCCAGTTCGTACCGCCCGGCGAAGATCTCACCCATGCCCGCGTGCCGCTCCTCCCCGTGGGGTCGCTTCCCGCCCTCTCCGGCCGCCGCTCTCCGCCTGTCGCTCCCCCGGAGGCGGCGCCGCGACGGCTCGCGAAAGCGTCAGCTCTGGTGGGCCTGGTAGTGGGCGACGGCGTCGGAGGTGCGGCCCGCGCCGTACACGCGCAGGAAGTCGGCCAGTTCGGGATGGGCCAGGGCGAGAGCGTCCGCCGCCTCGATGATGTCGCCGGCCGCGGCGACCGACCGGAGCAGCGACTGGATCTCGCGGACCACCCGCTTGACCGTCGGCGCCCCCGAAGCGGTCGTGCTCTGCGTGGTGTTGCTCAGCACCGATCCCCCTTGGGACTGCTTGATCTCGTCCATGCGCTCGGTCGCCTCGGCCGCGCTGACGCTGCCGTCCGACACCTGTCCCGCGAGGTCCTGGAGCAGTTGCACCCGCTGGACCACCGCCGGGTTGCCGATCTTCGCGCGCTGGCCGCTCATGAGCTGCGACAGCATCGGCGCGGACAGCCCCAACACGGCCGCCAGCCGGGCCTGATTCAGCCCGAGGTCGTCTATGAGCTTCCGGAAGAGCGCCCCCAACGGCTCTCCGTACCAGTTCCGCTGCAGTTCCCGCGCTCTTGCGGTGGCTTCCTGCTGTGCGGCGTCCATTGCGTCTCCCCATCGCTGCACCGAGTACGGCGGTTCGCCGTAGCGAACCCCGCGGAGCATCCTACGGAGCACGGTCGGCCGCGGGGAGCCCAATCCTTTTGCGGAATCACGGGGGTGACCCGGTACTCTGGTCACCGGCACCCGGCCGGCGGACGCTGCGCCCGGACGGATGCTCCGTTTCGGGGCCTTAGCTCAGTTGGTAGAGCGCTGTCTTTGCATGGCAGATGTCAGGGGTTCGACTCCCCTAGGCTCCACCGCAGGTCAGACGCCCTCTGAGACTCGTCTCAGGGGGCGTTCTGCTGCCCAGAGTCCGCATAGAGTCCACAACGCCACCAGATCACGTTTAGACGGTCACCCGTTTGGGAGACTTGATCGAAGGCGGTATCTGCTTAGAGTGCCGACTGTGACGAGGACGGCGCGACTCCCCTCGCGTGCCAGGCGCTGGCTCGTCCCTACCTGCGGAGCCCGGGAGGGGAGACCCGGACCGCAGGCGGCGACCCCCGCCGTCTAAACCGGCGGGGGTCGTCCGACACAACGTAGACCGCCCCACCCCGTGCAGGGGGTGGGGCGGCTTGCTCTGGCCGAAGCCAGAGCGGCGGTGGCTCAAAAGCGGCGGACGCTGGTACGCCGCTGGGGCCACCGGTCCCGCCCGGCAGCCGGGCGGGAGCTATGAAGAAGTCGTCGGAGCGATGCCCCCACCAGTCATGATCGGAAAATTTGCCTGACCAGGCAAAGACAATCATTCATGATCAATACAGCGTGGGCGGGTGCCGCTCGATCCCATGCCCGACTGGGTATCCGCCCGCCGTCGGGTGATCGGCGCACGCATCCGCGCGGCGTGCGAGAGGGCCGGCCTCACACAGGTCCGGCTCGGCGAGCTGGTCGGCCGCGATCACTGGACGATCCACCGCTAGGAGTACGCGCAGCGCATCCCGGATCTGTCGGATCTGCTCTTACTCGCGCACGTCCTCGACCTCCCACTCCCCGAACTCGTCCGCGATTGATCGGCGGTCCCCCGACGGGGGGCGGGGGACCGCCGCCTTCCCGCTACCGGCGCTGCCGGGCGCGGGAGCCTGTGGGCTCCGCAGTGAGGACCACTGGGCGGTCGCTCGGGTACTCCTGGTGCGGGACCGGCGGGCAGCGCTCCGCGTGCAGGTACGCGGTGGCGGCCGCGCCGGTGGCGGAGTCGGGGATGAAGCAGGTGTACGGCTGATCCGGGTGGATCGGCTGGTCGCAGTGGCCGCAGATCATCGGCGTCCTTCCCGGGTGAGCCGGATCAGCTCGCGTCCGAGGGCGCAGCCGGTCGGCTCGTCGACGCACTGCTCGCACATCGGGGCGTGCGCGTGTAAGAGGCGGTAGGCGGCCTCGCCGACGCGACTGCGGCAGCCCCGGGGAAACCACTGGCCCCCGCCGGGGAGTTCGCGGGGCCCGAGGTCGACGGCGTCCGCTGCGCTGAGGCCGATCCCGTCCCACACACAGGTGATCCCGCGCCGCTGGTAGTCGGACAGCGTGGCCGGGTCGGGCAGCGGCAGCAGCGTGAGCGCTGCCGTAATCGCCTCGTGAGCAATCGCTACGGCTTCGCTCGGCATGGCTGGACCTCCACAGTCGCGGTGACCTGTCTCACACATGCGACCGTAGGTGCAGCCCTGCAAGGGCAGGGGCACAAATTGTGCCCCCTCCCTCTCAGACTCTCAGGCGGCCAGCAGGCCGAGCTTGACCGCCAACTCCGACGCGTGGCGTCGCCGCGCGGGGCTCTTCGCTTCTGTCTCCTCCAGCACGATTCGCCGCGCGTAGCCGTTGTACTTGATGGTCTCGGGCGCGGCCTCATACGCCTGCGCCAGCGTCGCCAGCGCGACATCCGGCCGTCCGTCGAGCTGGTAGCCGCGGGCCTCCTCGATCCGGTGCCGGGCCCGGCGCGGCCTGGACGGGATCACCACTGCGTCCGCCGCGGCGGCCTGACGCACAGACTCGCCGCCTTGGTGCAGCTCCACTGCGACGGTGACGGCGTGCGCGCCCATGATGGCCTGCGAGAACGACGTGATCGGGTCGTAGTAGGTCTCTGGGAGGCGGCCCGCCATCTCGCGGGCCTGGTCCCAGTGCCGCCACGCGGTGCCGGTCTCGCCGCGGCGGGCCGCCGTGTAGCCGGCCTCGAAAGTCAATGCCCCGGCGATGGCGAGGACATCGGCCGACGCGTCCGGGAGCAGGGGGTCGAGGTATGCGAGGGTCGCGTGGGTGACCTCGTCGGCGGCGTCGTAGTGGGCGGGGCCGGAATCGCGGTGTGCCTGTGCGGCAAGCCATGCGGCGACGCCGATGGCGTGGGCGTCCTCGGACTCCTGTGCGGCGATGAGGCCGCGCTCGGCCACGCGCCAGAGCAAGGCGGCGTCGGGCTGGTAGGCGACGAAGAACTGTGCGAGCGAGTACGTCTCGGCGAGCACCCCGTGCGCGGCCCGTCGGTCAGACGCTGTCTCCGCTTGTCGCACGGCTGCTTGCGTGTCGCGGATCAGGTCCGGCAACAGGGCCCCGATGACGTCCCGGTGGTTCGGCGCGGAGTGGCGCGCGGCCCACGCGCGGGCGAGCCGGGCGCGGAGGTGCGCAGCCGGCGGTGCCTCGCGTTGGGCACCGAGTGGGAACGCGTCTACCGCAGCTTTCACAGCGGGTAGGCGGGCATGGCCTGGGCCCGTGAAGAGGTCGACGTGCGCGGCCTGATCCCCGGTGAGGTCGGACAGGACGCGGACGCGGAGAATCTCGGCGAGCCGCAGCACGATCTCCAGCTTCGGGGTTTGCAGGCGGCCGGTCTCCACTCCTTTCACCCAGGAGCCGGATCGACCGACGAGTCCACCGAGTTGCTCGCGGGTCAGGCCGCGGCGAGTACGGAGGATTTGCAGGCGCTGTCCGAGCACCAACGGGTCGGAGTACGGGTCAGGGGTAGCATCAGAAGGCATGGTCTCGCCCCACTCTCTGATCAGGTCGCACTGTCAGGGTAGGGGCGGGGCCACTTTCATGTCGGGCGACCGAACATGACGAAGCGGCCCCGCCCTCCCGGAGGAGGACGGGGCCGCGGTCAGCGCCAGGGCGTGAGGTCGAGGTTCTCGGGCGGCGGCGGGGGCGGTCCGGCCGGGGTGTCCGGTCCGACCTGTTCGGCCCACCGCCAGATGTCCAGCACGTAGCTGGTGAGCACGCGGCGTTGCTTCCGCTCGCTGTTGAGGTCGGTGCGCAGCTCGGCGGCGATGGTGGTGAAGTCCGAGCGGCGCGCGGCCCGCTGGCCCTGCGTCCAGGTGAGCATTCCGACGAGCAGCGCGACTCCCCCCGTGGCTACTGCTTGGCCGAGCGCTCCCGTGTCCACGCGCGTGCCTCCCCTCTGCTGGGCTCGGCGTCGTCCATGCCGCTGATCCACACGATGGCCAGCGCGAAGCCGAGCCAGCCGCACGCACTGCCGGCCCCCTTCGGGTAGGCGCCCGTCACCTTGGCGGTGAGGTAGGCCGTGCCCCACAAGGCGGCGGGCATGGCCAGGGCGACGAACCCGAAGGACTGGAGGCGCGGGCAGCGGCCGGCGGGCGGCACAGCGGAGACGATCGACAGGGCGCCGCAGGCCACCCACACCCAGCCGAGGACGCTCATGGGCACCCAGTGGGTGACGGAGTCGAGCCCTCGGCCGGTCCCGTAGCGGGGATCGCCGAGGACGCCCCAGATCCCGTAGCCGGTCCAGCCGTCGCCGAGGATGGCGAGCACCGCGGCGCCGCCATCGGCGCACGGCCGCCGCCATCAGGCGCCTGTCTTCGGCCGGTTGGGGACGGCGTAAGAGATGCCCCACGCGCCGAGGACGGCGAGCGCGATGGCGACGTCCTCCCCGGTGGTGATCACGCCGTCCTCCTGGACGGCGGTCACCGCGGCGGTCGCGCCGGCCGGGCAACCCCCCTCCGACACCACGGGCCGCCATCCGGCCCGACCCCGGCCGTACGCGGAGGGCCAGTACCGGGTCATCGAGAACTTCTGCCGAGGAACATCCCATGCCTGAGACCGCGTCCCCCCTCCGACGCCAAGTCCCCCCTCGCAGGAGACCCGTCTTCGCAGACCTGTGTCAGAGTCGCCAGGCTGGCCGCGATTCTTGCCGTCACTGCGGCCGACGACGCTATGACCGCCGTGTGCCGCAGTCGATCCGGAGCCGTCGCCCGCCTGGAGACGGTCATGCACGCGGTCATGCACGCGGTCATGCACGCGGTCATGCACGCGGTCCATAAGGAAGCCGTCGAAGCCGAGGGTCACGCCGACCGTGCCGAGCAGTGCGCCGGCGACCCCACCATGCCGAACAGCGCGCCCTTGTCATGCGCCCGTGAGGCGGTCGACCACGCTGTTCGGGCACAGTCGGCCCCCCGTCGTCACCGACGACATGCTCCGCACCGTGTGGGAGGACCGGCCCACTCGGTGACCAAGCGGATCTTCGAGCCGGACTTGCTCCGATCGGCGGGACGCGGACCCGTCAGGTCCCCCCTTTGCTCGGAGAGAGTGGCTGGTCAGGGCGTGAGGATGATTTTGCCGAGATCGGTGCGCGCGGAGGATTCGGCGAGTTCCATGGCCGCGGCCACCTCGTCCAGCGGGAACCGCGCGGCGATCCGTGCGGTGAGAACGCCGTCACGCAGCAGGCCGAAGATGTGCGTGAGGTCAGTACGAACCCGCGTCCGGAACGCTTCGCGCTTGGCCGAGTCCGGCTTTCCGGCGCCGGCCCAGACGTCGAAGAAGGTCGCGTGCCTGCGCGTGGGCAGGTAGTTCCAGAACGTCAGCTTGGCCAGCAGCGGCAGGAAGTCGAGAAGCAGGGGCCGAGTGTCGTCGAGCTTGGCCGCGATGCTGTAGGAGACCAGCGTCCCGCTGCGGTTGAGCAGTCGGTAGGAGAGACTCACGCTCGCGCCGCCGAGATGGTCGAACACGGCGTCCACGCCGTCGGGCGCCAGTTCCCGGACGCGGGCGGCCAGATCGGGATCCCGGTAGTCAATCGGCTCCACGCCCAGCGCGCGCAGCGGCTGGTGATGGCGCGGACTAGCTGTGCCGATCACGCGTGCCCCTGCGTCCTTGGCGAGCTGCACCAGCACCGAGCCCACACCGCCGGCGGCGCCCAGGACGAGCACGGTCTGCCCGGCTCGTACTTTCGCACTGCGGTGGAGCATCTGATAGGCGGTCAGCCCGTTGACGATCAGTGTCTCCGCCTCGTCGGGATCGATCGCGTCGGGTACTTCCACCAGGTCGGCGGCGGTCAGCAGGGCGGCGGTGGTCCAGCCGCCGGTTTTCGTCAGTGCGGCGACCCGTCGGCCGACCAGCTCGGGATCGACTCCGGGGCCGACGGCCTCGACGACGCCGACGAGGTCGTAGCCGGGCACGAAGGGGAAAGGGGGCTGACCGTAGTAGCGGCCCCGGCTCATCGCCCTCTCGGCGAACGACACGGCGGTCGACTCGACGCGCACCCGTGCCTGGCCGGCGGCAGGCGCTGGGAGTGCACGCCTGACCAACCGCAGGCCGGACGGCGCGACCTTGTCGGGCAGCAGCACCTCGGTGACGGTCACGGTGGCCTCAGCAGATGCTTCCATCTCGGACATGTCCGACTCCTCAATCACATTGCGACTGCCAGTTACTTAGTTAATGGACGTAACAGTGCACTTGGGTATCGCACTACGTCAAGTCGTAAGCCGAGTTACGATGTGGCAATGACGAACGAGGTGCGGACGGTGAGCAGGCGCGCGCGACTGAGGGCCCAGACGTCCCGGGAGATCGAGGAAGAATCCTTCGCGATCATCGACGTGGGCGGCGTGCACGCGCTGTCGATCGCGGCGCTGGCCCGCGCGATGGCCATGTCCGCACCGGCCGTCTACCGCTATTTCCCCTCGCGGGACGCGCTGGTGGCGCACCTCACGACGCAGTCGTACCAGCAGCTCGCGACAGCGATGAGCCAGGCCGTCGCGGGCAGTCGACGCGCACCGCGCGCGCAAGTAGGGCTACTGGTCGCCGCCTACCGCGACTGGGCGCTGCGCCACCGGCGGCGCTACGGCATGCTGTTCGGCGAACGACCCGCCGACGCCCCCGGTGACGTCACTGCCCGTACCCCGCTCGACAAGGCAATGTCCCTGCTCATCGACCTGCTGGCCGCCATTGAGGATCCGGCGCCCGCCGAAGCCGGCAGTGGTGACCGGACACTGGACGGCCAGCTACGGCTGTGGGCCCACGCGCAGGAACGGCCCGACGCCATGCCGCACACCGCCCGCGCCGCCATCCTGCTCTGGACGCGAGTCCACGGCATCGTGAGTCTCGAACTCACAGGCGTCTTCGCCAATCAGGCCATTGACGTTCAACGCCTCATCGACCTGGAGATCGACGACGTCGTCCGGTCACTGGGTCAGAACCGTTGACGACGCCGAACCCGCCCCGCCCCGCCCCGCCCCTCGCAGCTCGACGCGCTCGCGGGACACGGCATCCTGAGGGACAGGATCTTCAGCGAGAAGATCAGCACCCGCGTCCGGGTCCGGCCCCAGTTCGGGGAGGCGCTGAGGACGGCACGGGAGGTTGGCGGGCAGCCGTACGTGGGCGCCGGCCCCGGACCCGGACGACATCCCATGACCGCGCCGAGCGGACATGACCGCGACCAAGAACAGGAGGCGACGGTGTCCCCGAAGACCGGCCGCACGCTCCACTCACGCGCGGACCTCCGCCAGGTCCACGGCATCAGCGAGCCGACCCTTCAGAACCTCTGGACCGACCGGGAGAACAACGGACACCCGCCCCTCGCGGACACCATCGACGGCGTCATGCACTGGGACGGCGACGTATGGGCGACGTGGCACCACGAGCTTCAGCGCAAGCGCGCCGCCGCCAGCACCACCAACCCGCCGAAGCTCGACGGAGACCCCGAGGAGATGGTCGGCCCCGCCGAAGCCGCGAAGGTCTGCGGGTTCGCCGACTCCACCACCGTCTCCCACTACGTCAAGAACCCGCCCGAGGGTTGGCCAGCACCGGACGACTGGGACGAGCTACCGACCCGGCGACGGCCGAAGTGGAAGCGCTGGAGGCTGTGGCAGTACCTCGCGGACCGCAAGGGCCGCGGGCACGCCGGCGGACGGCCCGCCGGCCGCCGCGGACTCGCCTACCCCTACCAGGGAGACGATCGGCTGACCCTCGCCCGGCAGGCCATCGCGGCGAACCCCACGGCGAAGAACGCCGAACTGATCCCGCAGCTCCAGGGGCAGACGGAGAAGACCTACTCCCGCCCGACCTGGAACCTCATCCTCAAGTCCGCCCGCGAGCACCCCGAGGAGTGACCCATGTCCGACACCCGCTGTCCGCGCTGCGGCGGCCTGCTCGGTGAACGGCCCGCACGTTCCCGGCTGACCGCCGACCGCGAGGTCTCCATCTGCACCACGTGCGGTACGGACGAGGCCGTGCGTGAAGCGCACGGTCAGGCTCCGGGGCCACCAAGAGCGTGCACGCGACCCACAGTGCGCCCAGCCCGATGTACGCGATCAGCGGCACTGCCGTGATCCGTCGCCGTTCCTTGCGGGACAGTCCCTCGAACCAAGGGCGCATCAGCCGACTGCTGCCGACGGCACAGGTCACCGACAACGCCAACCCCACGATCGACCAGGCGGCTGAGGGCGGCGCTCCGTACGTCCGAGCCCTCACCTGCCCGCCGCGCTCCGGCCGGTCGCCGGCGACAGCACGCCCGGCCCGACCGCTCAGCTCTTCAGGAACTCGGCCAGACCCGCGACCAGGCGCTCCACGTCCGACGCGTCGTTGTAGGGCGACAGCCCCACGCGCAGCCCGCCGACGTCACCGAGGCCCAAGTGCCGGGAGGCTTCGAGCGCGTAGAAGGATCCCGCCGGCGCGTGGACGCCGAGCGTCCCGAGGAAGCGGTAGGCGTCTACGGCGGGGCGGTCGCGGAAGGTCAGCAGGAGCGTGGGCGTCCTGTCCGCGGCCCGTGAGTGCGCGACCACTCCGTCGAGGGCGTACAAGCCGTTCTCCGCGGACTTGCGGAGGGCGGTCTCGTGGGTCTCGATCGCCGCGTAGGCCGACCGCAGCCGGTCCCGCCTGCTGCCCTGCCGGTCGGGAGCGAGGTCCGCGAGGAAGTCCACGGCCGCGGTGGTCCCGGCCAGCGTCTCGTAGGGCAGGGTGCCGAGTTCGAAGCGCTCGGGGACGGCGTCGCTGGAGGGGGCGAGCTTGTCCGGGCGCAGCGTGCCGAGGAGCGCGGGGTCGGCCGCGAGCACGCCGTGGTGGGGGCCGAAGAACTTGTACGGGGAGCAGACTGCGAAATCGGCGCCGAGCTGACGCACGTCCACGGAGGCGTGCGCGGCGAGGTGCACGGCGTCGACGTGGAGCAGCGCGCCTGCTTCGTGCACGAGGGACGCGAGGGCCGGGAGGTCGGGCCGGGTCCCGATCAGGTTGGACGCGCCGGTCACGGCGACCAGCCGGGTGCGCGGGGTGAGCACCGCGCCCACGGCCTCCGGCGGCAGCTCACCCGTGGCCGGGTCGAACTCCGCCCAGCGGACGACCGCGCCGGCCCGCTCCGCGGCCTGGATCCACGGCCGTACGTTGGCGTCGTGGTCGAGGCGCGAGACGACCACCTCGTCGCCCGCCGTCCACTGCGCGGCGAGGGTGCGGGCGAGATCGTAGGTCAGTTGGGTGGCGCTGCGGCCGAAGACGACGCCGGCCGGATCGGCGCCCAGCAGGTCGGCCATCGCCCGTCGAAAATCGCCCACGATCCGCTCGGCGTTGATCTCGCCGGGAGCGACCGCGCCGCGGATCGAGAGCGGCCTGCCGAGGGCGCCCGCGATGGCCTCGATGACGGGCGTCGGGGTCTGGGTGCCGCCGGGGCCGTCGAAGTGCGCGATGCCGGCCCCGAGGGCGGGGAACTGAGCGCGCAGGGCGCTGACGTCGTAGGTCACGAAGGGTCCTCACGTCGCGGTGCCGGGGACGCTCCGCCCGGCGCGGACGACCGCCGGTCCGCTACCGCACCCGCGGCACGCGGGAGCGGCCCGGTGCGATCATCGCAGAGGGCTCCCGCCGCCGACAGACCGCCTGCGGCGAGTGCGCTCTTCTGGTTCGGCGCCGGTGGCAGGGAAGGACGCGCCTCGCGCGGGCGCGGCAGCCCCTGCCCTCGCGCCGGGCGCGACGGCGCGCGGAACCGATCGTCCCTCACCGCCCGCGCCGGTGGTGCGGCGCCGGCCGATTCCCCTCGCGTGGGTGGAATGTGGCTGCGCGGGGAATATCCGGTCCTGCACCGAGGGAGGGGGGCGGCGATGGGGCTGGATGACTTCGTCGGGCGGTTCCGGGCGGGCGTCCGAGCGGAGCTCGACTGGACGCGGCTGGCCGCGGAGCGGGTCGAGACGGGGGTCGAGACGCTGGACGGAGCGGCGGCCAGGCGGCGGTTGGCGGAGCTGTACACCGTCTGGTACGCCGATGGGGCCGGGACCGAGAGCAGATGGGACGCGCCGGGGAGCCGGCCGCTGCGGGTCGCGACGGCCGCGCGGGCCCTGTCGGCCTGGCCCGAGGAGCGCAGGCGTGCCGTCGCCTCGGTGACGCGGTCCTTCGCCGCCGGACGCGGGCCCTTGGCGCTCACTCTCCCGACGTACCAGGTCGGCGAAGGCCGTCACGTCCTGCTCGACGGGAATCACCGCGCGGTCGCCGCGCACCTGACGGCCGACCGGGACGTACGGCTGACGTTGTGGTCGCTGTCCGGGCCGGTGTGCGAGGCCATCCTGCCGGATCTGCGCCACTACGCCGCTTCACTCGGCTGAACAACGTCTCCTGCGGCGCCGGAGTGCGCCGCCGGGGACGACGGACCGGCGGCCGGGCTGGCGGCTGGGCCGGAGGGAGCGGCGGGCGGTTCGGCGGCAGGGCTGGATGGAGCGGCGGGCGGTTCGGGCGGCTCCACGGGCGCCCTGGTGTTCGCCGGGAGCCGGTCGGCGGCCAGCCGCATCTCGTGGTCCTCCAGGAGGTTGCGCAGCGCCTCCCAGCACTCGATGCGGCGCAGACGCAGCACCTGGGTGAAGGTGAGGGCGGTCACGGCCCCGGCCGCCAGCGTGGTCGCCGTGGCGACGGTGACGCCCAGCGGCGCCAGGGCGTTGAGGGTCCAGGTGCCGAGGACGATCGGCAGGAGAGTGGAGAGCAGCACGTTGATCTCCGCCTCGACGGCGTCCGGCGCGAGTTCGGGGCAGTGCGTGCGCAGCCAGGACTTGGCGTAGTTGAACGCCTCGTAGGCGTTGCCCACGCGCAGCGCGCCGCCGGGCTGCCGCATGGTGTGCGGGAGTGCGCCGGTGCGGCCTGCGGCGTTCAGCAGGTGGTCGAGCAGGGGGTGGGCGCTCAGGCAGCGGCCCAGCGCCGGGGCCCCGTAGATGGCCTCGAGTTCCGTGCGCAGCGTGCCCAGGGCGGTCCGGCGGCGACGGCTGAACCGCTCCGCGATGCCGAGGACACGGAACGCCAGTTCCCTGCCGACGTAACCGATCACGAACGCGGCGGCCAGCCAGGACACGTCGACGAGGATCATGGCCGGTCCGTGCAGCGTGCGCAGGACGCTCTCGGCGGACCGGCCGAGGTGCCGCGGATGGCGGGCGTGCAGCAGGAGCGCGGTCAGGCAGGTCACGGTGACCAGGCCGGGCAGCAGGACGGAGGTCAACTGCACGGAGAGGTAGAACGCGAACCGGCGCCCCGCCGCCGCGCGGCCCGCACTCATCGCCGTCAACGGATCCACGCTTCCCCGCCCCCGTCCCGGCCGCCCACCGCACCGCCGCGGACACGGCCGTCCCCCAACTGCCCGCGCTCTTCGGCAAGACGCTACCGAGCGGCCGGGGGCGAGCCATAGGGATACGCCCAGACAGAACGAGAGCCCGCGGCGTTTCGGCCACGCCGCGGCGCTCCCCGACGGTCGCCACGCTGCACCGGACGCCGGATCCGGCACTGATCGGGCACTGTCAGGCGACAGTGCGTTCGACCGCCCGACGGAAGACGCTCAGGCCGGAGCGGTGCTCCCCACCTCGCTCGGCGGGTGACCTGGACCCTCTTCGCCGAACTGGAAGCGCCGCCCAGCTCTTGAGCTGCGGAGAAGTCACCGATGGTCCGAGGGCAGGAGGCCGTCCAGGTCGATGTCGATGGTGAAGGGCGCGGAGGTCTTCAGCCGGCCCCGGTGGATTCCGGTGGGCACGTAGGAGCTGGTCATGGCGTCCAGTTCGTACGTGTGGACAGCGGGGGCGCCGTTCTCGTCCTCGACGCGCCAGAAGTGGGCGATCGCAGCCTGCGCGTACTTGAAGGGTTTCAGAGAGCGGTCGCGGTCGGCTGACTCGTCGGAGACCACCTCGACGACGAGAGCGACGTCCTCGGGCGCGTACCACGTGCGGTCGGGATCGAAGGCGGCGGTGGTGACCAGGATGTCGGGCTCGGGGCGGCTCTTGCCGTCGAGCCGGACGGTCATCTCCCGCTCGGCCTCGAACCCCGCGATGGCCGCCTGCCGCAGGGCGAAGGTCATGTTCTCCACGATCCGGGAGTGCCAAGACCGCTGTGGCGACACCGGGAAGATCAAGGTTCCGTCGATCAGTTCGGTGTGCCGGGGTGCTTGCGGGAGGCGGTCGAGGTCGTCCGCTTCCCAGCCGCTGGGCCGGGGCGGGATCATCCAGTCGGGGAGTTCGGCGGTCACGGCTTCCCCCAGGCGCCTCGGAGCAGCGGTCAAGAACCTTGATCCAGATCATGGACGCGGGGCATGCACCTGGCGCCAGCGTAGTTGACGTCACCGTCCGCCGAGCCCCGCACGCCGAGCGGCGCGATCCCCGCCGCGGTGTGCCAAGGGGGCTTCTGGGACGGAATTGACATCCCGCTGACGCGGCGACGAGAGCCGCGCGCCGGACGCGGCGAAGCTCCCCGCCCGTCCACCATGACGTGGACCGGCGGGGAGCCTCCCCGCAACGAACCGGCGGCCGAACCGCCGTCCCGCGGACTCGCGTGATCAGCCGGACGGCGGCCAGGGGACCCGCGCCGTCAGGCGGCCGCCGCGATCAGCCGGACATGGCCGAGCCGCCGCGGCTAAGCGGATGCGTTCCGCCTGGCCGCGGTCAGGTCGCTGCGGGCCGAGCGGATGCGGTCCGCCCGGCCCGACGCGGCCTACTCGTCGCGCTCGGCCGACGGCTCCTCGGAGTCCTCCTTGGCCTGGACCTCCGGGTCCAGTACCGAAACCGGCTGGCCGCTGCCGTCCACCGACGTGAGGCGGCCGGTCTCCGGAACCTCGGTCGGGGCCGGCGGCTCCACCAGCCAGTCCGGGTTGGCCTGCTTGTCCCACCACTTCCAGGCGGCGAAGGCGCCGGCGGCGAGCACGCCCGCCACGGCGAGCGCCTTCGTCACGCGGCCGGCCCGGCCCCGCCGGCTCTGCTTGCGGGCCAGCTTCTGGATCTTCTTCGCCGGCACCTGGCCGCGCAGCGCGACCAGCGCGGCGGCGCCGCGTGCGGCGGCCTCGTCCGCGACCGGCCCGGCCGCGGCCCGCGCCTGATCGATCCGCGGCTTCGAATACTCCGCCGCCTGGCGGGCGGCCTTGCGGGTGTACTCGGCGGCGTCCTGCGCCGCTTGGTCGATCTTGGGCGGCACATGAGACATGGCCTGGGTGCGAGCCTGCTCCAGCTTCGGTGCGACATAGGCGTCGTACTGGACGCGGGCCTGGTCGGCGGCCTGCGACACCTTCGGCGCGAGCCGCACGCGAGCCTCGTGCGCGTAGTGCGCGGCCCTCTCCTTGGCCGTGTCGGCGTAGGGCGCCACCACGTCCGCGGCGTGCAGCACGCTGTCCTTCGCCGAGCCGCTCGCGGCGCGCACGCTGTCGATGCGGGTCACGGGATCCTCCTCCTCGGTGGCGTACGGTAACTCGACTGTCCACCCTTCACCGGATCATGCCTGCCATCGGGCCCGAGAGCCTGTACGCACGGGCATCCGGGTCACGGCCGGGACGTCCGCCCCAGGCGGCGCGGACGCCTCATCCGTCGCCGCACTCGTCATTCGGCTCCGCTCAGCGGGCCGCCGGGCCGTGCTCCCGCGGACGCTGGAGCGGCTCGGATCGCGCGCGGGAGCACGAGACATCGCGCGGACGAGCGGACGAGCGGACGAGCGGACGAACGCATGGACATTGACGCGGACGAGAGCATTGACGACGAGCGAACGAAAGCACTGATATCAGGCCACAAGGGCATGTCGTCGACAATGCCACGAATCGCCGCTCCGCGCTCCCGACACGGCGGCGGACGCGCTGCCGACCCGAGAACACGCGACCGCGTTCGCGCAACCGGTTTCGGCGGATCGCCGCCCATACGCGGCCGCCGCACGACGCGCGGCGCCCGCCGTGCGAGGATCGGAGGGTTAAGGGAAGACTACGGAAGGCAGATCGTGGCTGAGCAGCTCTACGCCACCCTGAAGACCAACCACGGCGACATCCAGATCCGGCTGCTGCCGGACCACGCCCCCAAGACGGTCCGCAACTTCGTGGAACTCGCCAACGGCGAGCGCGAGTGGACGGACCCCCGTACCGGCCAGAAGTCCTCGGACCGGCTGTACGACGGAACGGTCTTCCACCGGGTGATCAACGGCTTCATGATCCAGGGCGGTGACCCGCTGGGCAACGGCACCGGTGGCCCCGGCTACCAGTTCGAGGACGAGTTCCACCCGGACCTCTCCTTCAACAAGCCCTACCTGCTGGCGATGGCCAACGCCGGTCCGGGCACCAACGGCTCGCAGTTCTTCATCACGGTCTCCCCGACGGCCTGGCTGACCCGCAAGCACACCATCTTCGGCGAGGTCACCGACCCGGCCAGCCAGAAGGTCGTGGACGCCATCGCGACCACGGGCACCAACCGCAACGACCGTCCTCTCGACGACGTCGTCATCGAGTCCGTCGTGGTCGAGAACCGCGCGGCCTGACAGGCCGACGCCCCGGCGGACCCCGCGACGCACCGCGAGGGGACCGAAGGGAACCAAACGCCCCGCTCATCCGTAAGGATGGGCGGGGCGGTGCGTTGGACACGCCCCGCGCACGCCGCCCACGACGAGGCCGCACGACCGGGCCGCACGGCCACCTGTACGGCACCGCCGGCGCCGACACCGGCATCGGCGCCGACCAGCCCGCCCCGGAAGGCGAAGGGATCCCATGGACCAGGCACCAGGCAGCCCGCAGCTCGGGCAGGGCGCCCACGACGTGCCCGTCTGCTACCGGCACCCGGGCGTCGAGACCGGCATCCGCTGCACCCGCTGCGAGCGCCCCATCTGCCCCGACTGCATGGTCAGCGCCTCGGTCGGCTTCCAGTGCCCCGACTGCGCGCACGGCCGCTCCGGCGCCGGACGCGCGGCCGCCGACTCGCGCCCCCGCACCCTCGCAGGCGGCGCCGTCGCCGCCGACCCGCGGCTGCTCACCAAGATCCTCATCGGGATCAACGTCGCCGTGTTCATCGCGATCCACGTCGACTCCTCGCTCGTCGAGCGCCTGGTGCTGATCGGCGCCTGGCCGCCGGCCCCGTACACGCCGACCACGGGGGTCGCGGAGGGCCAGTGGTACCGCCTGGTGACCTCGATGTTCGCCCACCAGGAGATCTGGCACATCGCCTTCAACATGCTCAGCCTGTGGTGGATCGGCGGCCCCCTGGAAGCGGTGCTCGGCCGCGTCCGCTACCTCGCGCTGTACTTCGCCTCGGGGCTCGCGGGCAGTGCGCTGACGTATCTGCTGGCGTCGCCCGGCCAGGCGTCGCTGGGCGCCTCCGGCGCCATCTTCGGGCTGTTCGGCGCGACCGCCGTGCTCATGCGGCGGCTCCGCTACGACATGCGCCCGGTCATCGCGCTGCTGGTGATCAACCTGATCTTCACCTTCGGCTGGGGCAACATCGCCTGGCAGGCCCACATCGGCGGCCTGGTCGCGGGCGTGGCGGTCGGCTACGCGATGGTCCACGCGCCCCGCCAGAACCGGGCCCTGGTGCAGTGGGGCGCCTGCGCGCTGGTGCTCGCCGTCGTGGTGGTCATGACCCTGGTCCGAACGGCCCAGCTCACCTGAGCAGAAGCCCGGGGCACACCCGCTGAGCCGAAGCCGGGGCAGAGCCGCTGAGCCGAAGCCGGGGCGGAGCCGCACAGGACCGGGGGCGCCGCACAGGCCGGTGGGCTGGCACGCGCAGCCAGCCCCACCCCACCCCAGCCCGCCTCGCTCCCGGCAGGCCCCCGACAGACCCCCCGGAAGGCCGCCGCGCGCCCCAGCGCGCTCCGGCGCACCCCGCGGAGACAGTGACCGACTGCGTCCCGCATCGTTGTCCACAGTCTGTGCCCACTCTTGTGCATAGTGTGCGCGGACACCTGTGCGGGTGCCCGCTCACCTGTATTCATGCAGGTCAGACTGGGCGCGCGACCGGGTAGCGGGGTGGTGTGACAGTCTGACCGGCGTCAACGGCGGACTGGTTATCCACAGATCGTCGGGTTTTCCCCAGGCTTCGTGTGGATATTCGAGCGAGCTGTGGATAACTCAGCGGATAGCCGTGGGCAAGGCCGCCGTCCGCGCCGCTACTTCCACTGCGTGGAGACGCCGAACCCGGCCGCGATGAACCCGAAGCCCACCACGATGTTCCAGTTGTCCAGCGCGTTGATGGGCAGCGAGCCGTCGGTCACGTAGAAGACGACGATCCAGGCCAGGCCGATGACGAACATGGCCAGCATCACGGGCGCCACCCAGCCGCGGCTCTCCAGCTTGATGGCGGTCGCCTGCCTGGCGACCGGCGGCGTGTAGTCGGCCTTCTTGCGGATACGTGACTTCGGCACGAGGGTCTCTCCTGTCGATGCGCTGCGTGGCCGCGCAGGGAACGGGGCTGGCTCCGGGGCAGCGTACAAGGGGCTGCGAGGGGATACCGAGCGCTCCCCGGGCGTCCGTTAGCGTAGTGCTTCCACGGCGGCTAAGGAGATAAGGGTACGTTGAGCAATTCTGCCGACTCTCCGCAGACCGGCCCCAGGCCGTCCCGCGTGCGCCGCCTCCGGCCCGCGCGGCTGCTCACCGCGGCCGTCTTCGCGCTCGCCGGGCTGATGTTCCTCACCAGTTTCAACACGGCCAAGGGCACCGACATCCGCACGGACTCCTCCCTGCTGAAGCTGTCCGACCTGATCCAGGAGCGCAGCCGCAAGAACAAGGAGCTGGACGAGTCCGACGCCGCCCTGCGCGGCAGCGTGGAGGGGCTGGCCCGGCGCGACGACGGCAGCGGCACGGCCCAGGGCGAGAAGCTCAGCGGGCTGGAGAAGAGCGCGGGCACCCGGAAGGTCACCGGCAGGGCGGTCACCGTCACCCTGAACGACGCCCCGCCCAACGCCACCGCCAAGCTCCCCGGCTACCCCGAGCCGCAGCCCGACTACCTGGTCATCCACCAGCAGGACCTCCAGGCCGTCGTCAACGCGCTGTGGCACGGCGGCGCCCAGGGGATCAAGGTCATGGACCAGCGGCTGATCTCCACCAGCGCGGTGCGCTGCGTGGGCAACACCCTGATCCTCCAGGGCCGCGTCTACTCCCCGCCGTACAAGATCACGGCGGTCGGCGACCCCGACCGGCTCCAGAAGGCGCTGGCCGACTCTCCGGCGATCCAGAACTACATGGTCTACGTCAACGTCTACGGACTGGGCTGGAAGGTCACCGACGACGGGACGTCGACCCTCCCCGGCTACTCGGGCGCCGTCGACCTGCACTACGCCCAGCCCGCCCCCTAGGCGTATCGCCCCGCTCACCAGTGCGACGACCCCTCCCCCCGCGCATCCGGACGGAAGGGATCTTCAGGGTCGCGTATCGGATCGGCCAAGAGCGCCGCAAGTCCGCGCCCGCGCACGCCGGGACCGCCGATCCTGGGCGGGTCGCATCCGGGCGCGCGGCCGCCGCGCGAGCCGGGGAACCGGGGGCGCCGCGCCGTTAGTCTGGTGGCGTACGGCGCGACCGCGGCGCCGTGGGAGACGGGAAGGGACGGCATGTACGGCTGGATCTGGCGGCATCTGCCGGGAAACGCGTGGGTGAGGGCGCTGATCTCACTGCTGCTGGCGCTGGCCGCGGTGTACGTCCTGTTCCAGTACGTCTTCCCCTGGGCCGAACCGCTGCTCCCCTTCAACGATGTGACGGTGAACAACAGTTGAGTGCCCGGATTCTCGTCGTCGACAACTACGACAGCTTCGTCTTCAACCTGGTCCAGTACCTGGGCCAGTTGGGCGCCGAGTGCGAGGTGCTGCGCAACGACGAGGTGTCGACGGCGCACGCCCAGGACGGCTTCGACGGCGTGCTGCTCTCGCCCGGCCCCGGCACGCCGGAGCAGGCCGGGATCTGCGTGGACATGGTCCGGCACTGCGCCGCGACCGGCGTCCCCGTCTTCGGGGTGTGCCTGGGGATGCAGTCCATGCAGGTGGCGTACGGCGGCGTCGTCGACCGGGCGCCCGAGCTGCTGCACGGCAAGACCTCGCCGGTGGAGCACACGGGCCGGGGCGTCTTCGCCGGGCTGCCCTCCCCCTTCGTCGCCACGCGCTACCACTCCCTGGCCGCCGAGCCGGCGACCGTCCCGGCCGAGCTGGAGGTCACCGCCCGCACCCGCGACGGCGTCATCATGGGGCTGCGGCACCGCGAACTGCCGGTGGAGGGCGTCCAGTTCCACCCGGAGTCGGTGCTCACCGAGCACGGGCACCGGATGCTGGCCAACTGGCTCGCGGAGTGCGGCGACCAGGACGCCGTGGCGAGGTCTGCGGGGCTCGCCCCGGTGGTGGGCAGGGCCACGGCGTGACCGCGCTGCGCCCCGGGCGCGACCCCGGCGCCGACGGGCGCCGCCCGCAGGCCCAGGGCGCGCCCGAGGACGCCTACGCCCCCGCGCCCGAGGACGCCTACGCTCCGGCGTCCGGAGACGCCTACGCCGCCGCGCCCGCAGACGCGTACGCCGCGGCGCCGTACGACGCCCGTGAGGGGGCGCGGTACGCACCCCTCGGCGACGACGCGACCATGGCGCTGCGGCTCCCCGCACCGCGGCCGTCCTCCGCGGCCCCAGGAGCCTCTTCCGGCACTGCGACGACCGGAGACGCGCCGGAAGGCCGCGCGGCCCGCAGAAAGGCCGCCAGGGGCCGTCACGGCCGTCACGGCGGCGCCCGCCCGGCGCCCGGGACGGAACAGGACGCGCGGGAGACGCGAGACGCGCGGGACTCGCGAGACGCGGGTGAGGCGCCGTCCGCCCCCCTCTCCCGGATGGAGGCGCGGCGGCTGGCCCGCGCCCGCAGGCCGGGGCCGCTCGTGATCGCGAGCCGGACCGTCGGCGAACTGTTCATCACCACCGGTCTGGTGATGCTGCTGTTCGTCACCTACCAGCTCTGGTGGACCAACGTGCGGGCGCACCAGCAGGCGGGCAGCGAGGCGCACCAGTTGCAGGACGACTGGGCGAGCGGCAAGCGCAGCCCGGGGGTGTTCGAGCCGGGGCAGGGCTTCGCCATCCTGCACATCCCGAAGCTGGACGTGGTGGCGCCGATCGCCGAGGGCACCAGCAAGTCCGCCGTGCTGGACAAGGGCATGGTCGGGCACTACGGCCGGGGCGATCTCAACACGGCGATGCCGGACGCGAAGACCGGCAACTTCGGGCTCGCGGGCCACCGCAACACGCACGGTGAGCCGTTCCGGTACATCAACCGGCTCACCCCGGGCGACCCGATCGTCGTGGAGACCCAGGACACGTACTACGTCTACAAGACGACGTCGACGCTGCCGGTGACGTCGCCGGCAAACACCGCCGTCCTGGACCCGGTCCCGAAGGGGTCGGGCTTCACCGCGCCCGGCCGGTACATCACGCTCACCACCTGCACACCGGAGTTCACCAGCCGATACCGGCTGATCGTCTGGGGCAGGATGGTCGAGGAACGGCCGCGCAGCAAGGGCAAGCCGGATGCGCTCGTCAGTTAGAAGGCGGATGGACAGTGGCAGCGACCACGGACGACACGGCAGGGCACACCGTCGGCGGCCCGGACGGCGGCCCCGCGCCGCGTCCGCGCCGCCGGGGCAGGACGCGGCTGGCCTTCGCCGTCAGCGTCCTCGGTGAACTCCTCATCACGGGCGGCCTGGTACTCGGCCTGTTCGTCGTGTACTCCCTGTGGTGGACCAACGTGATAGCGGACCGCACGGCCGACCGGCAGGGCGACCGGGTCCGCGCGCACTGGGCCCACGCGGCGCCTCGCGGCCCCGGCGCGCTGGACACCAAGGACGGCATCGGCTTCCTGCACGTGCCGTCCATGGAGAACGGCGAGGTCCTGGTCAGGAAGGGCACCTCGGTCGACGTCCTCAACGACGGCGTGGCCGGCTACTACCAGGACCCGGTGAAGGCCGCGCTGCCGACGACCGGCAAGGACGGCAACTTCGCCCTCGCCGCGCACCGCGACGGCCACGGCGCGAAGTTCCACAACATCGACAAGGTGCGCGAGGGCGACCCGATCGTCTTCGAGACCCGGGACGAGTGGTACGTCTACAAGGTCTACGACATCCTCCCGGAGACCTCGAAGTTCGACGTCAAGGTCCTCGCGCAGGTGCCGAGGCAGTCGGGCGTGACCAAGCCCGGCCACTACATCACCCTCACCACCTGCACGCCGGTCTACACCAGCCGCTACCGGTACGTGGTGTGGGGGGAACTGGTCCGCGTCGACAAGGTCGACGCCCGGCGCACCCCGCCGAGGGAACTGCGGTGAGCGCGGCCGGCCGTCCGGGCCGGTGACGCGCCGCGGCCCCGGCCGCCCTCGCGAGGAGGGCGCCGGGGCCGCGGGGCGATTCGCCGCGAGGAGCGGCCGGTTAGCCGAAGATGCCTCCGCCGCCGTTGCCGCCGCCCCCGTTGCCATTGCCTCCGTTGCCGCCCGGGTTGCCGCCGAAGGTGGTCAGCGTGATCGCCGTGCCGCCCGGGTTGTCGACCGGCTGGTTGGGCTGCGGGTCCTGGTTGACGACGATCGCGTTGTCGTCCTGGCTGCCGTTGATCGCGATCTGGGTGAAGCCGGCCTGCGCGAGGATCTGCTTGGCCTCCGCCAGCCGCTTGCCGCGCACGCCGGGCACCGGCGTCTTCTGCGGCGTCGGCGGCTGCACCTGCTTGCCGACCTGGATCGTCACCTTGGAGCCCTTGTCGACCTGCTGACCGGGGCCGGGGACGGTCTGGAGCACCTTGCCCGCCTGGTTCGGGTCGCTGTTGTCGACGTCGGTGCACTCGCCGACCAGGTTGTTGGCCTGCATCTGCTGCTTGGCGCTGTTGCAGTCCGCGCCGGTGACCTGGGGCACGGTGGCCTTCTCGGCCGCCTTGGCGACGACGAGGGTGATCGTGGAGCCCTTCTGGACCTCCTTGCCGTTCACCGGGCTCTGCTCCAGGACCGTGTTCGGGTCCTCGGTCGACTCCCGGTACCGCGGCTCGACCTTGAACTGGTAGTCGTCGCCCTGGAGCTTGGCCTTGGCGTCGTCCAGGCTGAGCCCGAGCACGCTGGGCACGGCCACCTTCGGCGCCCCGGTGGAGAGCACCAGGTTGACGACGGTCCCCTTCTTGACGCTGCCGCCCTTGGCGGGGTCCTGGGAGCAGACCTTGCCCTTGGGCTCGTTCTCGCAGGTCTTCTCGGTGAAGGTCAGCTTCAGGCCGACGTTGTCCGCCTGGGACCGCGCGTCCACCCGGGTCTGGTCGACGAAGTCGGGCACGCTCACCGCGCTGTCGCCCGGCCCGCCGCCGCCCGCGACGACGTACCTGCCGATCAGGATGGCGCCGATCAGGACCAGGACGCCGGCGACGACCAGGAGGATCGTCGAGGCGTGGGACTTCTTCTGCGGGCGGCGCCGGTCCGGGCGGTCGTCGTAGCCGTAGCCGCCGTCGTCCGGGTTCATGGGCGGCAGCATGGTGGTGGCGCCGCCTGCTCCGGAGTCGGAGCGCAGCGCCGTGGTCGCGTGGTCGTCGCCGTACGCGCCGTAGCTGGCCGCGCCCAGGGCGGCGGTGGCCGCCACCGGCTGGCCGTCGAGGCAGGCCTCGATGTCGGCGCGCATCTCGTCGGCGGACTGGTAGCGGTAGTCGGGGTCCTTGACCAGCGCGCGCAGCACGATCGCGTCCATCTCGGGCGTGATCTCGGGGTCGAAGACGCTCGGCGACTGCGGCTCCTCGCGCACGTGCTGGTAGGCGACCGCCACCGGGGAGTCGCCGACGAACGGCGGCCGGACGGTCAGCAGCTCGTACAGCAGGCAGCCGGCGGAGTAGAGGTCGGAGCGGGCGTCCACCTGCTCGCCCTTGGCCTGCTCCGGGGAGAGGTACTGGGCGGTGCCGATGACGGCGGCCGTCTGGGTCATGGTCATGCCGGAGTCGCCCATGGCGCGGGCGATGCCGAAGTCCATCACCTTGACCTGGCCGTTGCGCGTCAGCATGACGTTGGCCGGCTTGATGTCGCGGTGCACGATGCCGTTGCGGTGGGCGTACTCCAGGCCCTGGAGGATGCCGATGGTCATCTCCATCGCCCGCTCGGGCAGCAGCTTGCGCCCGCTGTGCAGCAGCTCGCGCAGCGTGGACCCGTCGACGTACTCCATGACGATGTACGGGATCGAGACCCCGTCGATGTAGTCCTCGCCCGTGTCGTAGACCGCGACGATCGCGGGATGGTTGAGCGAGGCGGCCGACTGGGCCTCCCGGCGGAACCGGGCCTGGAAGGAAGGGTCCCGCGCCAGGTCGGCGCGGAGCGTCTTCACCGCCACGGTGCGGCCCAGGCGGGTGTCATGCGCGAGGTACACCTCTGCCATGCCACCACGGCCGAGCACATGACCCAGCTCGTACCGGCCGCCGAGGCGACGCGGCTCATCCATAGTTCCCTACCAGCCCTCTCCGTCGGTCCCGGCCCGCACGGGTGCGTGCGGCCGGAGGCTGCCGTCCGGGCCTACCGTACCCGGCTCGTTCTGTGCGACCTGGCCAAGCCCGTCACCCGATGCAGGACCGGTAGCGCAACGTGCACCGATGTGAAGGGGACGTGACAGGGGTCACTTCTTGGAGTTGATGACCGCCTCCATCACGCTCTTCGCGATCGGAGCGGCGAGGCCGCCGCCGGAGATGTCGTCGCGGTTGGCGCTGTCGTCCTCGACCACCGTGGCGACGGCGACCGGCGAGCTGCCGTCGCTGGTCTTGGCGTAGCAGATGAACCAGGCGTACGGCTTGCCGCTGTTGGCCACGCCGTGCTGGGCGGTGCCGGTCTTGCCGCCCACGGTGACGCCGTCGATCTGCGCGTTCTTGCCGGTGCCGTCCTTGACGACCGTCTCCATCATCGACTGAAGGATCTGGGCGTTCTTCGAGGACAGCGGCTGGCTCAGCTCCTCGGGCTGGGTCTGCTCCAGGGTGTCCAGGTTCGGCGACTGGAGCTTGTCGACCATGTAGGGCTTCATCAGCTTGCCGTCGTTGGCGACCGCGGAGGCGATCATGGCCATCTGGAGCGGGGTCGCGGCGGTGTTGTACTGGCCGATCGAGGACTGGGCGGTCTCCGACGGGTTCATGTGGTCGGAGAAGACCGAGGCGTTCGAGCGGACCGGGGTGAACTGCTCCTGGGTGAAGCCGAACTGCTTGGCCTCGGCGAGCATCTTGTCGTTGCCGAGGTCCGCGCCGATCTTGCCGAAGACCGAGTTGCACGAGACGCGCAGCGCCTCCCGCATCGTGGCGTTCTCACAGGGCAGGTCGCCCTCGTTCTTCAACGGGGTCGTCGTGCCCGGCATGATCCACGGCAGCGGCGACTTGGTGGGGTCGTCGGCCGAGGTGTACAGCCCGTTCTGCAGCGCGGCCGCGGCGGTGACCACCTTGAAGGTGGAGCCGGGCGGGTAGGTCTCGCGCAGCGCCCGGTTCAGCATCGGGTCGCTGGAGTCGCTCTTCTTCTGGAGCTTGTTCCACGCGCCGGCGTCGGCGTCGCTGGTCCCGGCGAACGACGACGGGTCGTAGGACGGGTAGGAGGCGAGGGCCAGGATCTTGCCGGTGGACGGCTCCAGGGCGACGACGGCGCCCTTGCCGTGCCCCTGGAGGCCGTCGTACGCCGCCTTCTGCGCGGCCGCGTTGAGCGTGGTCACCACGTTGCCGCCCTGCTTGGGCTTGCCGGTGACCATGTCCAGGGTGTTGCGGAAGAACAGCCGGTCGTCGTTGCCGGTGAGGATGCCGTCCTCGATCTTCTCCAGGAAGTTGCTGTCGAACGCCTGGGAGGAGTAGCCGGTGACGGGCGCCCACATGGGGCCGTTCTGGTAGGTGCGCTTGTAGAGGAAGTCGCCGTTCTTGGCCTCGACGGAGCCGGTGATGGGGGAGCCGTCGACGATGATGTCGCCGCGCGGGGCGGCGTAGCGCTCGATGGCCACACGGCGGTTGTCCGTGTCGGAGCGCAGCTTGTCGGCCTGGGCGTACTGAAGCCAGTTGTCGCGGATCAGCAGGGTGAGGACGAGGAGTCCGCAGAAGATCGCGATGCGGCGCAGGGGCTTGTTCACGTCCGGCCTTTCCACAAGCGAACAGGTGCGCCTGTTGCTTCAGTCTGTCGGTGTCGCTGGTCTGGGGCGCTCGTCCTCGGCCGCCCACAGTCTAGGGGGTGGGGCTGTGCGCCCGGCGGGGACGGCCGGGGCGGCTCTTCGGTAGACGCGGGGCGCGCGCGGCGGGTTCCCGGGGCGGTCTCCCGGGCGGTGCGCCGGACGCGGACGGCTCCCGGCCCCGGTGTGCGCCGGGGGCCGGAAGCCGGGGGTGTGCGAGGTATCACGCCTCGGGGGCGCCGGCGCCGCCGGGACGCACCACCTGGGTCATCTCCGCGTCCGGGTTGCCGGCCGGGGCGGGCGCCGGGCGGCGCGCGGTGTCGCTGATCCGGATCAGGATGCCGATCAGCGCCCAGTTGGCGATGACGGAGGAACCGCCGTAGGCCAGGAACGGCATGGTCATGCCGGTGAGCGGGATGAGACCCATCACACCGCCGGCGACGACGAACACCTGGAGGGCGAAGGCGCCGGACAGGCCGACGGCGAGCAGCTTGCCGAACGGGTCGCGGGCGGCCAGCGCGGTGCGCACGCCGCGTTCCACGATCAGGCCGTAGATCAGCAGGATCGCCATGATCCCGGCCAGGCCCAGCTCCTCGCCGAAGGTGGCGAGGATGAAGTCGGAGTTGGCGGCGAACCGGATCAGCTCGGAGTGGCCCTGGCCGAGGCCGGTGCCGAGGGTGCCGCCCGATCCGAACGCCCACAGCGCCTGCATCGCCTGCTCGGAGTGAATGACGCCGTCGTGGGTGCCGGCGCGGCTGAGCAGGTACTCGTGCATCGGGTTCAGCCACGCCTGCACGCGGGTCTGGATGTGCGGCTCGAAGCTGGCCACGCCGACGGCGCCGACCGCGGACATCAGCAGGCCGAAGACGATCCAGCTCGTCCGCTCGGTGGCCACGTACAGCATGATCACGAACATGCCGAAGAAGAGCAGCGAGGTGCCGAGGTCGGTCTCGAAGACCAGGGTCAGGATCGAGATGGACCAGACGACCAGGATCGGGCCGAGGTCGCGGCCGCGGGGCAGGTAGAGGCCCATGAAGCGGCGGCTGGCCAGGGCCAGGGCGTCGCGCTTGACCATCAGGTAGCCGGCGAAGAACACCGCCAGCACGATCTTGGCGAACTCACCGGGCTGGATGGTGAAGCTGCCGACCTGGATCCAGATCTTCGCGCCGTACACGTCGGCGCCCAGGCCCGGCACCAGCGGGAGCAGCAGCAGGAACAGCGCGGCCACCATGGAGATGTAGGTGTAGCGCTGCAACGTGCGGTGGTCCTTGAGGAAGATCAGCACGACGACGAAGAGGGCGATGCCCATCGCCGTGTAGATCAGTTGGTTGGCCGCCTTGCCGCCGGCCACGTGAATGGACTGGAGCAGCTTGGACTGGTCCAGCCGCCAGATCACGACCAGGCCGAGCCCGTTGAGCAGCGTGGCCAGCGGCAGCAGCAGCGGGTCCGCGTACGGGGCGAACTTGCGCACGGCCAGGTGGGCGACGCCGGCCAGCAGGCCGAGTCCCAGGCCGTAGCCCAGCAGGCCGGTGGGGACCTGGTCGTTGATGGCCAGGCCCACGTTGGCGTAGGCGAACACCGGGATGGCGACGGCGAAGACCAGGAGGGCCAGCTCGGTGTTGCGCCGGCTCGGCGCGCCGATGGCGCCGATCGTGGACGTGTGGTGCGTCGACGTGTTGGTAGTACTGCTCATCGTGTGTCGGGGCCTCTCACGGCTTGCCTACTGCTTACCGCACTGCGAGACGACCTTCTGCTCTTCCTCCGAGAGAGTGGGGCCGGCGCTGGGCGTGGGCGCGGTCGCGGACTTCGAGGGGGACGGTGACGGAGACGACCCGGCCGCGCGGGCCGACGGGGTCTTCGCGCCCGAGGGGTGCGGTGCCGCCGCCGTGATGAACGCGGTGCGGGTGGCGGTCGTGGCGCCGCCGGCGGCGGTGGACGCTCCAGTCTTGGCGCCGCCGGGCTTGGCGCCGCCGGGCTTGGCGTCGTTCTGCGACCGGACGGTGCGGCGCTCGGCCTCCTTGCGGCACGCGGACGCCTGCACCGACAGGTCGCCGATCTTCTGGCGCGCTGCGGGCAGGCCGCCCTCGGCGATCGTGGCCTTGACCTGCTTCTGCTGGTAGGGCGGCAGGTACTTGAGTTCGATCTCGGGGTGGTCGGTCTGCACCTCGGACAGCTTCACCCAGGCGAGGTTCTGGCTGATGCCGCGGTAGAGCGCGACGTGCTCCTCGTTGGCGCCGACGAAGTACTGCGTCTGGGTCCAGCGGTAGCCGCCGTACAGGCCGCCGGCGATCACGGCGAGCGCCAGCACGGTGTACAGGGTCCCCTTGAACCACCTGCGGCCTTTGCGGTGCTTGACGAAGTCCTCGTCGCCGTAGGCGGACAGGCCGGCCGTCGGGACGAAGCCGGTGGTGTCGCCGGAGCCGGGCGGCCCGAACTCGCCGCCTCCGCCGCCCTGGCCGGGCACCTGGCGGCCCAGGCCGGAGGCGCGTCCGGCGGGGGTCTGCATGATGCCGTTGTCGTGCGGGTGGAGCTGGTTCTCGGCGACCGCGCCGACCACCACGGGGGTGTCGGAGAGCTGGGCGGAGAGCGTGTCGCCCGCGTCCAGGTCGAGGACGTCGGCGACGATCAGGGTGATGTTGTCCGGGCCGCCGCCGCGCAGCGCGAGCTGGATCAGCTCCTGCACGGTCTCCTGGGGGCCCTGGTAGCTGGCGAGGGTCTCCTCCATGGTCTGGTGGGAGACGACGCCCGACAGGCCGTCGGAGCAGATCAGGTAGCGGTCGCCGGCGCGGACCTCGCGGACGGACAGATCGGGTTCGACGTGCTCGCTGCTGCCGAGGGCCCGCATGAGCAGGGCGCGCTGCGGGTGGGTGGTCGCCTCCTCCTCGGTGATGCGGCCCTCGTCGACCAGGCGCTGCACCCAGGTGTGGTCCTGGGTGATCTGGGTCAGCACGCCGTCGCGCAGCAGGTAGGCGCGCGAGTCGCCGACGTGCACCAGGCCGAGCCGCTGGCCGGTCCACAGCAGGGCGGTGAGGGTGGTCCCCATGCCTTCGAGCTGCGGGTCCTCCTCGACCATGGCGCGCAACTGGTCGTTGGCGCGCTGCACGGCCGCGCCGAGCGAGGTGAGCAGGTCGGAGCCCGGCACGTCGTCGTCGAGGGCGACGATGGTGGAGATCACCTCGGAGGAGGCGACCTCGCCGGCGGCCTGGCCGCCCATGCCGTCGGCGATCGCGAGCAGGCGCGGCCCGGCGTAGCCGGAGTCCTCGTTGCCCTCGCGGATCATGCCTTTGTGCGATCCGGCGGCGAAGCGCAGTGACAGACTCATGCGCACCTCGCCCGTCGGCTCGGGATACAGCCGATCGTGTCGAGCCACACTGCCCACCCTCCGGTCGGGAGCGCGCCGGGGCCCCGGGTGCCGGCCGCCGCTGCGTGCTCGCTCCGCTCGCGCTCATTCATGACGTGGCACTACTTCCGCAGCTCGATGACAGTCTTGCCGATGCGGATCGGCGCGCCCAGCGGGATCGGTGTGGGAGTGTTCAGCCGGGCCCGGTCCAGGTACGTGCCGTTGGTGGATCCGAGGTCCTCGACGATCCACTGGCCGTCGCGGTCCGGGTAGATCCTGGCATGGCGGCTGGAGGCGTAGTCGTCGTCCAGCACGATCGTGGAGTCGTGCGCCCGGCCCAGGGTGATCGTCTGGCCCTGGAGCGCGACGGTCGTGCCGGTGAGGGTGCCCTCGGTCACGACGAGCTTGGTCGGCGCGTTGCGGCGCTGGCGGCCGCCGCCCTGCTGGCCGCGCTGCTGCGGCGGCGCGGTCTGGCGCGCGGCCTGTTGCGGACGGGCCGCCTCCCGGCGGGCCCCCCGCTGGGTGACGCGCGTACCGAACAGGTCGCTGCGGATGACCTGCACGGCCACGATCACGAACAGCCACAGTACGGCCAGGAATCCCAACCGCATGACCGTGAGGGTCAGCTCTGACATTGCCCCCGGTTCACCCTTCGGCTTGCCTATAGATAACGGTGGTGCTGCCCACGACGATCCGCGAGCCGTCGCGGAGCGTAGCGCGGGTGGTGTGCTGCCCGTCCACCACGATGCCGTTGGTGGAGCCGAGATCCTGGATCGTCGAGGGCGTTCCGGTCCGGATCTCGCAGTGCCGGCGGGAGACGCCGGGGTCGTCGATCCGCACGTCGGCCTCGGTGCTGCGGCCCATGACCAGCGTCGCGCGGGAGATCTGGTGGCGGGTGCCGTTGATCTCGATCCAGTGGCGGGTGCGTCCGCCGGTCTGCGCGGACTGCTGCGGCCGCTGGGAGGCGGGCTGCGGGTAGCCGTACCCGCCGGGGGCGCCGCCGGGCGGCGGCGCGGAGGGCATGGGGGGCGCCGCCGCGGGCGGGTAGCCGTACCCGCCCTGGGCGGCGGGGCGGCCGGGCCCGGCCTGCGGGGCCGGCGCGGGGCCCTGGGCGGCCTCCTGGCTGCTGGAGGAGGCGAGCGTGCGGCTGCGCACCCGGTACAGGCCGGTGTCCAGGTCGTCCGCCTTCTCCAGGTGGACCTTGATCGGTCCCATGAAGGTGTAGCGCTGCTGCTTGGCGTAGTCGCGCACCATGCCCGCCAGCTCGTCGCCGAGCTGTCCGGAGTAGGGGCTCAGGCGCTCGTAGTCGGGCGCGCTCAGCTCCACGATGAAGTCGTTGGGCACGACCGTGCGGTCGCGGTTCCAGATGGTGGCGTTGTTGTCGCACTCGCGTTGCAGAGCGCCCGCGATCTCCACGGGCTGGACCTCGGACTTGAAGACCTTGGCGAAGGTGCCGTTGACCAGACCTTCGAGACGCTGCTCGAACTTCTTCAGGACTCCCATGGGGCACCTCCTCCGTGGTGGCCGTCACTGCGGGACTCGCGGGCGTCGTGAGTCTCGCGGTCGTGCTGCTGCGTACTGCTTACCTGGTACTGCTTACTGATCGTATCCACGCGCCGGTGAATCGGCTGGTTCCCCCCGTCGGCTCCGCCGACGGGTGTCGGCGCGCTGCGTCCCGGCGCTCCCGTCCGAGCGGCTTCGGTCGTTCTCGTGACTTCTTCTGCCCAGGATCGTAGAGGGGGCCGCAGACCAGTGTCCCGCACCCGGCGCCGGTCCCGGGCCTGCTCTCAGGCAGACGGCCGGGACCGGTACGAGGTTGAGACGTGAACTGGCGGGGGCGGGAACGGCCGTGGGGGCCGTGGGACGGCGGAGAACCGGCGGGGCGGGGCGCGGGGGCGCGGGCGGGGCGAGGGGCGTACGGGGGGCGTATGGGGCCGTACGGGGGCCGTGTGGGCGGAGGCCGGGGGCGGGGCGGGGTGTGACGGCGGGCCGTGGCCGGGCGCGCCGGGGCCGTGTGCGGGCGTGACGGGAGACGTGTGCGGGCGTGCCGGGGGGCTGCGTCCGGGCGGGGTCCCGGCACGCCGGGACGCGCGCCGGCCTGCGGCATCCGGGGGATCAGAGGCGTCGCGGGCCCTGGGGGAAGAGATGTGAATCCGCCCCCTGCGACGTGCTAATGTTCTGCGTGTCGGAAGGCGACGGGCCCGAGAAAACGGGGGCCGAGACCGGAGGACGCACCCAATGCGCGGGTGGCGGAATAGGCAGACGCGCTGGATTCAGGTTCCAGTGCCCGAAAGGGCGTGGGGGTTCAACTCCCCCCTCGCGCACACCAGTTGAAAGCCCCGCAGATCTTCGGATCTGCGGGGCTTTCGCGTTGCCCGGGGAAGCGCTCGTGGCGGCGCCCAGGGGGATTCCGGGTGCTGGGTGCGGATCGGGCCGGCGGCCCCGGGCGCCGCGTGATGGCCGGGGCGCCGCGTGATGGGCCGTCACGACCGGTGCGGCTCGTCGTCCCGCCGGGCGGCCGGTGTCGGCGCGGCCGGGTGTGACGATGCTCTCAGACGTTCGGTGGGCTCGCTGCTCTCAGACTCCGGTGGGCTCGCTTCGCGCGGCGAGCCCCGCAGGGCGGTGGAACGTGGCTCTGCGGGGTTCTGTGACGCGCTGTCGCCGGTGGACGGGCGGAAAGTCACGGCGGCCTTCCGCCCGGGACGCCGGGTTACGCGGCGACGCGCTGCGCCACGTTCCTCGCCCTGGTGGCCGCGTCCTCCAGGGCCTTGTCCCGCGAGGCCTCGAAGAGCGGGATCAGCTCGGTCATCGCCGGGTTGTTCGGGGCCATGGTGAGCTCCGGGACGATGAAGTCGAGGTCCAGTCCGAGCATGTCGCCCAGGAGGGACCGCAGGTAGTTCTGCACGTACTCGAAGCCCTCGCGCGGGGTTCCCGGCCCGTAAGAGCCGCCGCGGCTCGCCACGACGGTCACGGGGATGCCCTTGATCTTCGAGTTCTCGGCCATGGTCGTGCGGCCTACCAGCACCACGTTGTCCAGCCACGCCTTGAGGGTCGAGGGGATGGAGAAGTTGTACATCGGGGCGCCGATGAGGATCGCGTCCGCGTTCTCCACCTCCTCGATGAGCTGCACGCGCGCGGCGAAGGCCTCGGCCTGCTCGGGGCTGTGGTCCCCCGGGGCGACGAACCCGGCGGTGTGGGCCTCGGCGGTGATGTGCGGCACGGGGTCGGCGGCGAGGTCGTGGTAGACGACCGTGCCATCGGGATGCTGCTCCAGCCAGGCCGTGCGGAACGCGTCCGTCACGGCACGCGAGGCGGAGGCGCCGTCCGGGAAGACGGACGAGTCGATGTGGAGAAGAGTGGCCATGGGAATCTCCTGGATAAGCGGGGGTGAACCGGTGCCCGGCGGCCCGAAGGGGCCGTAGGGCGGAGCCCAGGCGGGCTCCGGGTGTCGAGCCCGGTCGGCCAGGTGGGGCCGGGGCCGGGCAGGGCTTCGGAAACGGGTCCAGGGCGGGGCGGCGCATGGAGGACGACGCGACGCCCTGGAAGGCTTCTCATTCGTACTCAACTAGAGATAACACAGCTACTTACTTTTTTTAATCCCCTTCCGCGGACGCAGTACTCTGGAGGCATGCCAGAACCGGGAAGCCAGGACGCGGGGCCGTGCCAGAAGGTCGACGACGGCATGACCCGTGTCTTCATGCTGCTCGGAAAGCGCTGGACGGGTCTGGTCGTGGCGGCCCTCATGCGGCACCCCGTCCACTTCGCCGAGCTGCGCCGAGCGATCCCCGGAATCAGTGAGCGGATGCTCTCCGACCGGCTCACCGAACTCGCCGCGACCGGCCTGGTCGTGCGCGAGGTCGTCGAGGGACCTCCGTTGCGGGTCGCGTACCGCCTGACGGAGGCGGGAGCGGCACTGGAGCCCGCGCTCAAGGAGCTGAGCTCTTGGGCGGAGACCTACCTGCCGGAGAGCGGATCGTGTCCGGGGGCGCTGCGGAAGTAGCCGCGATGCTTTCCGGGGCCGCTGCGGGTTGTAAGCCGCGACGGCGTGCGCGATGCCTCCTGGGGCCGCTGCGGGTGTAGCCGCGACGGCGTGTGCGGTGCCTTCCGGGGGCGCTGCGGGTGTAGCCGCGACGGTGTGCGCGATGCCTCCCGGGGGCGCTGCGGGAGACGTCACGGGCCAGGGTCCGGGCTTCGGCGGGAGGGTGCGTCGAGGCGCGTGGAAGGCGGGCCAGGACGGCCTATGGCCGGTGGCGGCGGAGTTATCCACAGGGTCCGACGCGTTTTCGCGACCGGCTGTACGGTCGGCACGAGTCGGTGTTCGTGCGCGGGGGGAGGCGGTCGTGGTTCGTGCGCGGGGGAGGCGGTCGTGACGGCCGCGGGGTGAGTCCAGGCGTCAGCCGAAGCCGAGGGCCGGCGGGGTGGGCAGGCCGGAGCGCAGCTCGTCGGTGGGCTGGGCGCGGGCGTTGGCACACATCTGGCCTGTGCGGAGTGTGCGTGGGGGCGGGAGGACTCCGAGCCTGAGCAGGCGGCGGGCTGCCCGGTGACCAGGTCGGGGCGCGTGGACGCGGTGCAGGTTCGGGGCTCGTGAGAAGGGGGCTGGCGGCCGCCGCCAGCGTGTCTACGGCTTCGGATGCGGCTGCCCCACGGCGACCTGTTCCGTGTCGGCCCGAGGGGGCCAGGGGCCGGTGCTGGTCCCGCGCGGTCCGCTGTACGGTCGGGGCGCGTTGCTGACATGACGTGTACGTGACGGGGAGGGCGGTCGCGGTGACCGAGGTGACGGTGGAGCGGGGGGCCGGTACGGGAGTGGCCCCGGCGGGTGCGGCGGGTGCCCGAGGTGCGGCGGGTGCGGCGGATGCCCGAGGTGCGGTGGGTGTGCGGGCTGCGACGGGGGCGCGGGCTGCGGTGAATGCGCGGGCCGCTGTCGAAGGGGGCGGCGCCGGGGCGGGGGCTGGGCACCGTGGGCGTGTGCCGGTGGTGCCCGGGTTCGCGCGACGGCCCGCCGACGGCTCGCCCCGGGCAGAGGGCGCGGCGGGAGAGAAGGCGCGAGGCAAGGCGCTGCGCACGCGCGTCCCCCGCTCCGCGCACGCCGCGTTCACCCCGGACCCGGGGCGGCCCGACGCCCCGACGGCCGTGGCGGAGTCCAACCGCGGCCGCATCCCCGGACTCACGCCGATCCGGGTCGGCCGGATGGCGGCGACCCCGTTCGCGTTCCTGCGCGGATCGGCGGGCCTGATGGCCTACGACCTCGCGCGGACTCCGATCACCGGCGTCGTCGCCCGTATCTGCGGCGACGCGCACGCGGGCAACTTCGGCCTGTACGGCGACGCCCGCGGCCGTCTGGTGATCGACCTCAACGACTTCGACGAGACGGTGCTCGGCCCCTGGGAGTGGGACCTCAAGCGGCTCGCCGCCTCCCTGGTGCTCGCGGGCCGCGAGGCGGGCTGCGGCGAGGATCGCTGCCGCGAGGCCGCCTGGCACGCGGCGGGCGCCTACCGGCGCACCATGCGGCTGCTGGCCCGGCTCCCGGCCCTGGACGCCTGGAACGCCGTCGCCGACGAGGAACTCGTCTCCCACGCCGACGCCCACGACCTGCTCGGCACGCTGGAGCGGGTCTCGCACAAGGCGCGGGCCAACACCAGCGGGCGGTTCGCGGCCAAGTCGACGGAGTCGGGCGAGGACGGCGCCCTCCGCTTCGTGGACGCACCGCCGGTGCTGCGCCGGGTGCCCGACGCGGAGGCGGCCGCGGTCGCCGCGTCGCTGGAGCAGTACCTGACCACGCTGCCCCACGACCGGCTGCCGCTGCTCGCCCGGTACGCGGTGCACGACGTCGCCTTCCGCGTGGTCGGCACCGGCAGCGTGGGCACTCGCTCCTACGTCGTGCTGCTGCTGGACCACCGCGGCGAGCCGCTGGTCCTCCAGGTGAAGGAGGCCCGGCCCCCGGCCCTGGCGCCCCACCTGGCGACCGCCGGCCTCGACGCGCCCCGGACAGCCCATGAGGGACGGCGGGTGGTGCTCGGCCAGAAGAGCATGCAGGTGGTCAGCGACATCCTGCTGGGCTGGACGACGGTCGACGGACGGCCCTTCCAGGTACGGCAGTTCCGCAACCGCAAGGGCAGCGTCGACCCGGCCGCCCTGCCCGCCGACCAGCTCGACGCCTACGGCCGGATGACCGGCGCGCTGCTGGCCCGCGCCCACGCCCACAGCGCCGACCCGCGTCTGATCGCCGGTTACTGCGGCAAGAACGAGCGGCTGGACGAGGCGGTGGCCGCCTTCGCCGTCGCCTACGCCGACCGCACCGAGGCGGACCACGCCGATCTCGTGACGGCGGTGAGGACCGGGAAGATCGCGGCGGAGACGGGGGTGTAGGCGCTCAGGGCGCCGGAAGCGCGGGCGCCTGGTTGCCCTGCGCGCGGGGAGCGCGGGAGTCCGGAGCCCTGGCGGCGTGGCGTCTAGGGCTTGTTTCGAAAGCAGCGTCGTCCGCCCGCCGGGCAGAGGGACTCTCGAAACACGCCCCAGGGGGTGTGGAGGTCGGCGTAACCGCGTGGTCGTGCGGGCGCGATGGCCGTCCGCGGGGTCGGTCGCCCCCGGCGCGACGCTACGCTGTGCGGGTGACGACTCCGGAAGCTGAGCAGGGTGGCGTCGCCGGAGCGGACCGGGCGACGTCCGAGAGCGCTGCGGCGCGACCCGAGGCGCGCTTGGAACGGGCCGTGCGGGCCGCCGAGCAGGCGCTGATCGAGTACGAGATCGCGGTGGAGACCTTCCGGGTGGAGGTCGAGAACTTCTCCCGCCTGCACCACCAGAGACTCGGCCCGCTCTACGCCCACCTCGACGAACTGGAAGCGCAGATCGCCGAGGTCCGGGCCGCGCGCACCGGAGACCCGGAGGACCTGCGCCGGGCCCAGGAGGCACGCGCCCGGCTCCAGCCGATCCCGGGCGTCGAGGAGCTGCTGCACGGCTGGATGGACGGGGACGGCCTGTTCCCGGAGGCCGCGGCCATGCTCACCGACCAGCCGGTGCGGCCCCCGCAGCGGGTCCGGCCGAGCGAGGAGGCCCGCGGCCTCTACCGCGAGCTGGCCCGCAAGGCCCACCCCGACCTGGCGCAAGAGGAGGACGAGCGCCAGCGGCGCGAGGAGTTCATCACTCGCGTCAACGCCGCCTACGCCCGGGGCGACGCGGACGAACTGCGCCGCCTGGCCGAGGAGTGGGCCGCGGGACCCCGTCCGCCGGCGCCGGAGCCCAGCCCCGCCGAGGAGCTGTACGCCCGCCTGGAGTGGCTCTCCGCGCGCAAGGAGATGCTCACCCTCGTCGCCAAGGAACTGGAGGACAGCGCGATCGCCGGCATGCTGCGCCTCGCCCCCGACGACCCCGACCGCCTCCTCGACGAGATCGCCGCACAGCTCCACGCCGACGTGGCGCACCGCGAGTCCGAACTGGCGGCTCTGCGCGCCGAGGGATGACCCGATGGAGAGCACCGGGCGCGACCTCGCGGCCCTGTGGCCCTGTACCGGAGCCCCGGCCGCGGGTCGGGGCGGTCCCAGGAGCGTCCGAGGACGACGGGCGGGTGCTTGGGCTCACGGGCGGTGTCATGGGCCTTGGGCGGCGGTCTCGGAGGCGTCGGGCGACGCGGTTCAGGGCGACGGTCGGGCTCGGGTGTCAGACGCCGCCGACGACGGGGCTGACCGGTCGCCGCTCGGGCACCCGCTTCAGGTAGCGTCGGAGCATGCATTTCGGAGCTGGTGTGCCCACGGTCGCGGTCAGCGACCTCAAGGACGGCGACTTCCTGCTGGACGTCCGCGAGGACGACGAATGGCAGGCGGGCCATGCCCAGGGGGCGCTGCACATCCCCATCGGCGAGTTCACGGCCCGCTACGGCGAACTGACCGAGGCCGCGCCCCAGGACGGGCGCGTCCACGTGATCTGCCGCTCCGGCGGTCGCTCGGCGCAGGTCGCGATGTACCTCGTCCAGCAGGGGGTCGACGCGGTGAACGTCGACGGCGGCATGCAGGTGTGGGCCGCCGCGGGCCGTCCCGTCGTGACCGACGCGGGCCAGCCCGGCCACATCCTCTGAACGAGGCGCGCCGAGCGCGCACGGCTCAAACCGACGGCTGAACCGGGCGCACTTCGCACGCACGGGCCGGACGTACGGCTGGATCGGGCGCGCGCCGAGCGGACGGCCGACCTGGGCGCACTCCGAGCATGTTCCGAGCGCGGCACCGGGCGGGCGAATGGTTGAACCGGGCGCGCCGAGCACACCGGCCGAGCGGACGGCCGACTTGGGCGCGCTCCGAGCACGGTCCGAGCGCGCCACCGACCGAGTGGGCTGCCCGTCGCCCAGCCGAACGTCCCGCCCGTCTCCCCGGCGCTCCGTCTGCGCTCGCCGCCCACCCAGCCGGACGGTGAGCGGACCTGCTGAGCCGCAGCCGGTGAGTCCGGGCCGACGCCCGGCGGGTGGGATCGGAAAGCCGCTCAGCCGGACGGCGAGCGGACCCGCTGGGGCGCAGCCGGTGAGTCCGGGCCGACGCTCAGCGGGTGGGATCGAAAGCCGCCCAGCCGGACGGCGAGCGACCCGCTGGGGCGCAGGCCGACGAGTTCCGGGCGCCGCCCAGCCGACGGGATAGGCACGGCCGCTCATCCGGCGGCTCCGGGCCGCGGCTCACCCGGCCCGTTCGGGCCATCGCTCCTCCGGCCCGTTCGGCCGTCGCTCAGCGGCCGAAGTCCCATTCCGGGCACCACCCAGCCGACGGGATCGGGACAGCCGCTCATCCGGCGGCTCCGGGCCGCGGCTCACCCGGACCATCCGGCCCGCTGCCCCTCCGGTCCGTTCAGCCCGCCGCTCCTCCGGTCCGTTCCGGCCTCCGGTCCGTTCGGTCGTCGCTCAGCGGTCGAAGTCCAGCTCCACCCGTTCCGTCGCCGGGTGCGACTGGCAGGCCAGGACGTAACCCGCTTCCGTCTCCTCCGGCTCCAAGGCGAAGTTGCGTTCCATGCGGACCTCGCCCGCGACCAGGAAGGCCCGGCACGTGCCGCACACGCCGCCCTTGCAGGCGTAGGGCGCGTCGGGCCGGTTGCGCAGGACCGTCTCCAGCAGGGACTCGCCGTCGCGGACCGGCCAGGCGCCGCCGCGGCCGTCGAGCCGGACGGCGACCGTGCTGTGCGCGGGCGCCGCGGGGACCTGGCGGGGCGGCGCGGCGGCGTCCACGTGGAAGATCTCCTCGTGGATCCAGTCCCGAGCCACCCCCAGCCCGCGCAGGGCGCGCTCCGCCCCCTGGACCAGCCCGTAGGGGCCGCACAGGAACCAGCCGGCCACGTCTGCCACCGGCAGCAACGCCGGAAGCAGTCCGGTCAGCCGCTCCCGGTCCAGCCGTCCGGACGGCAGCCCCGCCTGCTGCTCCTCCCGCGAGAGCACCGTCACGAGCTGGAACCGCTCCGGGTACCGGTCCTTCAGGTCGGCGACCTCCTCCAGGAACATCGTCGAGGCGGTCGTCCGGTCGCTGCGTATCAGGCAGAAGCGGGCCGACGGTTCGCGGGCCAGCAGGGTGGCGGCGATGGACAGCACCGGTGTGATGCCGCTGCCGCCGACCACGGCCGCGTAGAGGCCGGGCGCGGGCTGGAGGGTGAAGCGGCCCGCCGGGGTCATCACCTCCAGCTCGTCCCCGACGCAGACCTCCTTCAGCGCGTACGGGGAGAACGCGCCGCCCTCCACCAGCCGCACTCCGACCGTCAGCGTCCGCGGCCCCTCGCCGTCCGGGTCCGGTGCGGGGGAGCAGATCGAGTACGTCCGCCGCACGTCGGCGCCGTCGGCCGCCCGCCGCAGGGCGAGGTGCTGGCCCGGCTCGTGCTGGAACTGCGCGCGCAGTTCGGGCGGGACCGCGAAGGTGAGGGCCACGGAGTCGTCGGTGAGCCGGTCGACGGCCGCCACGGGCAGCGGGTGGAAGCGGGCCATCACACCTCCTTGAAGTGGTCGAAGGGTTCCCGGCAGGCCAGGCAGCGCCGCAGCGCCTTGCAGGCGGTCGAGGAGAACCGGCTGAGCAGCTCGGTGTCGGGCGACCCGCAGTGCGGGCAGGCGACGGGCTCGGCCGGCGCGTTTCCGGGCGCGGGGACCGGATGGGTGCGCATCGGGCTGAGCGCCAGCGGGATCGGCCCCGAGACCGCGGCCGTCCGCACGCGCGGCGGGGCGATGCCGAACTCCCGCAGTTTGCGCCGCCCTTCGGGGGTGATGTCGTCGGTCGACCAGGCCGGCGAGAGCACCGTGCGGACGGTGACCTCCCGCATGCCGTGCTCGCGCAGCACCCGCTCGATGTCCAGCGACATCGCCTCGATCGCCGGGCAGCCGGTGTAGGTCGGCGTCAGGTCGACCTCGACCGCGTCCCGGCCGCGCAGGTGCGCCGCGCGGACCACGCCCAGCTCCGCCAGGGTGAGCACGGGCAGCTCCGGGTCGGGCACCGAGCCCGCCCAGCGCAGCAGGTCCGCCTCCAGCGGGGTCGGCGCGGTCACCATGACGCGCCCGGGTGGCTGCGGTGCAGATGCTGCATCTCGGCGAGCATCCGCCCGAACGGCTCCGTGTGCAGGCCCTGGCGGCCCGCGCCCGCCGACCACGCGCCCGACCGCGAGCCCTCGGGCACGGTCAGGGTGGCGCGCCGCAGCACCTCGCCCACGGAGTCCAGCCAGGCGGCCTCCATGGCGGGCCAGTCGACGTCGAGGCCCGCCACCGGCTGGAACATCTCGCCGGTGAACCGCCACAGCGCGTCGCAGGCCCGCCGCATCCGCTCGTGGCTGACGTCCGTGCCGTCGCCCAGCCGCAGGGTCCACTGCTCGGCGTGGTCACGGTGGTAGGCGACCTCGTTGACGGCCTTCGCGGCGAGCGGGGCGAACTCGCCGTCCCCCACTGCCAGATGGGCGTACAGCAGGTGCTGGTAGGTGGAGAAGTAGAGCTGGCGGGCGATGGTGTGCGCGAAGTCGCCGCCCGGCTGTTCGACCAACTGGAGGTTGGTGAAGGCGCGTTCCTCCCGCAGATACGCCAGGTCGTCCTCGTCGCCCACCATGGACAGCAGGATCCTGGCCTGGCCCAGCAGGTCGAGGGCGATGTTGGCGAGGGCGACTTCCTCCTCCAGGACGGGGGCGTGACCCGCCCACTCCCCCAGCCGGTGGGAGAGCACCAGGGCGTCATCGCCCAAGGCGAGGGCGGCGGTCGCGGGCACGGTGGCCGTCACAGGTGCTTCACCCCTTCCGGGATCTCGTAGAAGGTCGGGTGCCGGTAGGGCTTGTCGGCGGCCGGCTCGAAGAACGGGTCCTTCTCGTCGGGCGAGGAGGCCGTGATCGCCGCGGAGGGCGCCACCCAGATCGAGACGCCCTCGCCGCGCCGCGTGTACAGGTCGCGTGCGTTGCGCAGGGCCAGCTCCGCGTCCGGGGCGTGCAGGCTGCCGGCGTGGGTGTGGGAGAGCCCGCGCCGGGAGCGCACGAAGACCTCCCACAGGGGCCAGTCGGTGTTCGTCATGCCTGCTCCGCTCCTGTCCGTGAGCTGTGCTTGGCGGCGTGGGCGGCGGCCGCGTCCCGCACCCAGGCGCCGTTGTCGTGCGCTCGACGGCGCTGGTCCAGGCGCTGCTCGTTGCACGGGCCGTCGCCCTTGAGGACCGCCTGGAACTCCGCCCAGTCGATCGCGCCGAAGTCGTGCCGCCCGCGCTCCTCGTTCCATACGAGGTCGGGGTCGGGCAGGGTGAGGCCGAGGGACTCGGCCTGGGGGACGCAGATGTCGACGAAGCGCTGACGCAGCTCGTCGTTCGAGTGCCGCTTGATCTTCCACGCCATCGACTGCGCGGAGTGCTGCGAGGCGTCGTCCGGCGGCCCGAACATCATCAGCGACGGCCACCACCAGCGGTCGACCGCGTCCTGCGCCATCGCGTGCTGCTCGGCGGTGCCTCGGCTCAGGGCCAGCAGCAGTTCGTACCCCTGGCGCTGGTGGAAGGACTCCTCCTTGCACACGCGGACCATCGCACGCGCGTACGGGCCGTAGGAGCAGCGGCACAGCGGGACCTGGTTGGTGATCGCGGCGCCGTCCACCAGCCAGCCGATCGCGCCCACGTCCGCCCAGGTCAGGGTGGGGTAGTTGAAGATCGAGGAGTACTTCTGGCGGCCGGAGTGCAGCTTGTCGAGCAGTTCCTCGCGGCTGACGCCGAGGGTTTCGGCCGCGCTGTAGAGATACAGGCCGTGGCCGACCTCGTCCTGCACCTTGGCCATCAGGATCGCCTTGCGGCGCAGGGACGGCGCGCGCGTGATCCAGTTGGCTTCGGGCTGCATGCCGATGATCTCGGAGTGCGCGTGCTGGGCGATCTGCCGGACCAGCGTCGCGCGGTAGGCGTCGGGCATCCAGTCCCGCGGCTCGATGCGCTCTTCGGCTGCCACCGCGGCGTCGAAGGCGCGCTGGTGGGCGTCGGCGCCTCCGGCGCCTTCCGGCGCTTCGTTCGCCGGGGCGCCGTCCGTCCGGTGCGCGGCTGCTGTCGCCATGCGGTCCCCCTTCGACCTCGACCTGAACTGGACTTCTCCGTCCTGACCCGACCGATCGTTCGGTCCGGCGCATTCCATGGTGCGGCTCGCCGCCGTAGGGTGTCAACCGCTGTGGACAACCGTGGGGCCGTCCTGTGGACAACTCGCGGACCGTCCCCTCGGGCGCCGTGTCCCGCCGCCTGTGCGGTCGGTGCGGCGGCAGCCATGGTCCCCCTCCCGGCACACTCCGCGCCGTTCGGGCGAGGGCCGTAGGAGTGGGGCCCGGCGTCGTCTCGGGCGGGAGCGCCTAAGCGGGGTGCGGGCCGGGGCTGTGCTGGGCGGACGGGGCTGAGTACCGTTCCATGCTGCGCCCGCGGGTGGCGCGCGGAGGAACGCGGGGCGGCACGGTGGCCGTGCGCCGCAGTGGCAGAGCGGGATGGGGAACGGGGCGGAATTCGGACATGAACGCGCGGGACGACGACGTGGACGCCTCGAACGCCCCGAACAGGCCGGGTGCGCCGCCTGGGTCACGGGAGGCGGACGAGGCCGAGGGGGCGAGCGAGGCGGCAGGCGCCAGCGGCTCGCGCGAGGCCGACGGCTCTCCCGCGACCGGCGCGGCCGCCGTGCCGCGTCCCCGGCAGGGTGATCCTCGGCAAGGCGGTGCATGGCAGGTTGGTGCACGGCAGGGTGATCCCCGGCAGGGTGGTGCTCGGCAGGGCGTGGCCGACCCCGGACCCGTCCCCGGATCCAACCCCGACCCCGGACCCGACCGTGCCCTCGCTAGTGACCCTGCCCGCGACCCGGACGCTGCCCCTGCCGCCGCCGATGCACCTGCCGAAGACGTTCTCGCGGAGTCGCCCGTCGGCGTCGCCGCGCTCTCGCCGCGCTACCGGGCGGGCGCCGTGCTGGCGCTCGCGGTGGTCGCCGTGGTCGTCTGCGCGCACCTCGGCATGGTGTTCCTGCACGTCGCCCCCGCCAACACGGTGTCGAAGCAGCACGCTCAGGCGGTGGACGACTGGATATACCCGGAGTTCGAGCAGAACTGGAAGCTTTTCGCGCCGAACCCGTTGCAGCAGAACATCGCGGTCCAGGCGCGGGCGGAGGTCCGCGGGGAGGACGGCGGTTCGCGCACCACTGACTGGTACGACCTGTCCGCCGAGGACGGCCGGGCCATCCTGGGCAACCCGCTGCCGAGCCACACTCAGCAGAACGAACTGCGTCGCGCCTTCGACTACTACACGAGCACGCACGACAAGGAGAGCCGGCCGGTGGGACTGCGCGGCGCCCTAGCGGAGCAGTACCTGCGCCGCATCGTCGAGATGCGTCTGGACCGCGACCGCGCCGCCGGTCCCGGCGGCGCCCTCGGGCGCGTCCAGGTCCGCTCCCGCACCACCAGCGTCTCCCCGCCCGTCTGGAGCGGGGAGAGGGCGTCCACCGCGCCCTTCTACCACCTGCTGCCCTGGTGGACGGTCCCGGCCGCCGAGGCCCCTGGAGGCGTGCGATGAACAGCCCCGCTCCCTCTCCCGCCGCTTCCCTCCCTCCCGTCTCTCCCGTCCCGCACACCGCGCCCACCGCTTCGCCCCCGCCTCCCGCCGCCTGGTCCCCGTCCCGGTCGCTCGCCAGAGTCGCCGACGCCGCTCTCGGCCCTTTCCAGGCGGCGGTGATACGCGTCGGCTTCTCCGCGACCTGGCTGCTGTTCCTGCTGCGCGAGTTCGCGCACCGCCAGGAGCTGTACGGCCCGGACGGCCCCTGGAACTGGGCTCTCGCCCGGCAGTTGACCTCCGACAACGGCGCCTTCACCGCGCTGCTGTGGTTCCGGGGGCAGCTCTGGTTCGAGACCGTCTACGCCCTGGCCGTGCTGTCGAGCCTGCTGCTGTCGCTGGGCTGGCGCACCCGCACCATGTCCGTGCTGTTCATGCTCGGGGTGTTCTCGTTGCAGAACCGCAGCGTGTTCATGGGCGACGGCGGCGACAACGTCCTGCACGTGATGGCGCTGTACCTGGTCTTCACCCGGTGCGGACAGGTGTGGTCGCTGGACGCCCGCCGGGCGGCGCGCGTCCGGGAGGCACGCGCGCGTGGGGAGCGGGCGCCCGACCGGGCCGGTCCCGCGCTGTGGGGGGTGCTCGGTCTGGTCCTGGCCGCGGTGACGGCCGCCGGGCGGACGCAAGGCGAGTGGCTGGTGCCCGCGATCCTGTGGGGCATATGGGCGGCGCAGGCCCTGAACTGGGCGGTCCAGCGGCGTGCCCGGTCGGCCGAGCCGCGGATCCTGCTCGACGCGGTCGGCAACATCGTGCACAACGCCGCCCTGCTCGTGATCATGGCGGAGGCGTGCCTGATCTACGCGACGGCCGGCTGGTACAAGATCCAGGGGTCCCGCTGGCAGGACGGCACGGCCGTGTACTACCCGCTGCACCTGGACTACTTCTCGCCCTGGCCCGGCCTCGGCGACCTGATGTCCTCCAGCGGCACGATCCTGACGCTGATCACCTACGGGACGGTCATCGTGCAGGTCGCCTTCCCTTTCACGCTGTTCAACCGGCGGGTCAAGAACGTCCTGCTGGTGGCGATGATGACCGAGCACGCCGTGATCGCGGTCGTCCTCGGTCTGCCGTTCTTCTCGCTGGCGATGATCGCGGCGGACGCGGTGTTCCTGCCGACGCCGTTCCTGCGCCGGCTGGGCCGCCTGGCGGGGCAGGCCCGCGCGCGGGCGACGCAGGCGGCGCGGGGCCGCGGCGACAGGGGCCGGTCCGGTCGCGAGCCGCGCTCCGCCTAGGGGATCGCAAGCCGCGCCGCCGCCGTCGGTCAGCATCCAGTCGACGGCCCGCCGGGCGTGCCTGCCTAGGGACTTGCGAGCCGCGCTCCGCCCGGGGGACGGAGGGGGACGTCCCGCCGGGGAGACGCCTCCTGGGACGGCCAGCCCGCCCGCGTAGGCTTCCCGGCATGACCGACCCCGTATCCGCCTGGCGGCGGCTCGCCGGCGCCACCGTGCTGCTCGACGGCTTCCACGCCCTCAAGCACGCGCTGCGCTTCGGGGCCGAGGTGCCGGTAGCCGTCGCCGCCGACCGGCCGGCGGCGCTCGCCCTCGCCGAGGAACTGGCGCCGGACGTCCGGGACGCCCTGGAGGCGCTGCTCGTCGAGGTGTCCGGGGACATCTACGCGTCCCTGGTGCCACGGCCGCACCCCACCGGAGTGGCCGCGCTCGCCGTGCGGCCCTCGCGCGAGGCCGGGCTGCGCGCGCTGGCCCGAACGCCGCGCGAGGCGCCGGTGATCGTGCTGGACCAGCCGCGCAATCTGGGCAACGCGGGCGCGGTGATCCGGCTGGCCGCCGGTTTCGGGGCGACCGGGGTGGTGACCACCGGGGCGCTCGACCCCTGGCACCCTACGGTGGTGCGCGGCGGGGCCGGGCTGCACTTCGCGACCGTCGTGGAGCGGCTGGGCGTGGACGAGCTGCCGCGCGGGCCGCTGTTCGCGCTCGACCCGGAGGGCGAGGACCTCCGCGGGCTGGAGCTGCCCGACGACGCCGTCCTCGCCTTCGGCTCCGAGCGCAGCGGGCTGTCGACCGCACTGCGCTCGCGCGCCGATCACTTGGCGGCCCTGCCGATGCGCCCCCAGGTCTCCAGCTACAACCTCGCCACCAGCGTGGCGATGACGCTGTACCACTGGAGCGCCGCCGGGAGCGCACCGGGCGCGCGCTGACGGCGACCTACGCCTGCCGGCGCACCTCCACCGTCCGGAAGCGGTTGGCGACGAACGCCCCGTCGGTGAGGGCCGCGTTGGCGGCCGGGTTGCCGCCCGAGCCGTGGAAGTCGGAGAAGGCGGCCGTCTGGTTGACGTACACCCCGCCGGTGAGGTTGAGCGACAGTTGGGCGGCCTCCTCCAGGCACGCCTCCGCCACCTCGCGTTCGACCTCCGCGTCGGTCGTGTAGGCGCCCACCGTCATCGCGCCCTTCTCCCGGATCGTGCGCCGCAGCAGCTCCACCGCGTCGGCGGCGGAGTCCACGGCGACGGCGAAGGAGACCGGGCCGAAGCACTCGCTCATGTAGGCGGCCTCGGCGTCCGGCTTGGCGCCGTCGAGCTTGACCACCACCGGCGTGCGGACGACCGCCTCGGGGAAGTCGGGGTGGGCGATCTCGCGGGAGGCGAGGGCGACTTCCCCGAGGCCCGCCGCGGCCTCCAGGCGGGCCTTGACGTCGGGGTTGACGATCGCGCCGAGCAGGGCGGCGGCCCGCGCGTCGTCGCCGAGCAGCCCGTCGACCGCCTTGGCGAGGTCGGCCGTCACCTCGTCGAAGGACTTGGGGCCCTCGTCGGTGCGGATGCCGTCGCGGGGGATCAGCAGGTTCTGCGGGGTGGTGCACATCTGCCCGCTGTAGAGGGACAGCGAGAAGGCCAGGTTGGCGAGCATGCCCCGGTAGTCGTCGCTCGACTCCACGACGACCGTGTTGACGCCGGCCTTCTCCGTGTAGACCTGGGCCTGGCGGGCGTGGGCCTCCAGCCAGTCGCCGAAGGCGGTGGAGCCCGTGTAGTCGATGATCTTGATCTCGGGGCGGGTGGCCAGCGTCTTGGCGACGCCCTCGCCGGGCCGCTCGGCGGCGAGCGCCACCAGGTTCGCGTCGAAGCCGGCCTCGGCGAGCGCCTCGCGGGCGACCTGCACCGTGAGCGCGAGCGGCAGCACCGCGCGCGGGTGGGGCTTGACCAGGACCGCGTTGCCGGTGGCCAGGGAGGCGAACAGGCCCGGGTAGCCGTTCCACGTCGGGAAGGTGTTGCAGCCGATCACCAGGGCGACGCCGCGCGGGACGGCCGTGAACTCCTTGGTCAGGGCGAGCGGGTCGCGCTTGCCCTGCGGCTTGCTCCACTCGGCCGCCTGGGGGGTGCGGACCTGCTCCGCGTACGCGTACGCGACGGCTTCCAGGCCGCGGTCCTGGGCGTGCGGGCCGCCCGCCTGGAACGCCATCATGAACGCCTGGCCGGAGGTGTGCATGACGGCGTGCGCGAACTCGTGCGTCCGGTCGCTGATGCGCTTGAGGATCTCCAGGCAGACCGCCGCGCGCAGCTCCGGGCCCGCCTCGCGCCAGGCGCGCTGGCCGGCCTTCATGGCGGGCAGCAGCTCGTCGAGGTCCGCGTGCGGGTAGGTCACTCCCAGCTCGACGCCGTAGGGGGAGACCTCGCCCCCGACCCAGTCGTCGGTGCCCGGCTGGTCCAGGTCGAGGCGGCTGCCGAGGACGGCGTCGAAGGCGGCCTGGCCGGCCGCGGCGTCCAGACTGCCGTGCTCCCCGTACGCCTTGGGGTGCTCGGGGTGGGGCGACCAGTACGCGCGGGTGCGGATCGCCTCCAGGGCCTGGTCGAGCGTGGGCCGGTGGCGGGCGATCAGCTCGTGCGCGGTCGGTTCGGCGGCCATGCGGGACCAACTCCTCTCTCGGGAGCTCCTCGCGAGCTCGTGACCTGGCGGAAACATGGGCGGGGACGGCCGGTCAGGGTTAGAGTAACCGAACGATCGGTCGGGGCAAGTGGTCCGCCGTATCTGTGGAAAAGTCGGCCCACAGGGGTCCGCCGCCGCTGTGGACAACGCCGTGCGGGAGGATCGCGCACATGACAGCACTGGACCTCAGCAGCCCCGTGGCCGTGGTCGGCGCAGGCACCATGGGCCAGGGCATCGCCCAGGTCGCGCTGGTCGCGGGCCACTGCGTGCGCCTGTATGACACCGTGCCCGGCCGGGCAGAAGAGGCGGCCGACGCGATCGGCGCCCGGCTCGACCGGCTGGTGGCCAAGGACCGCCTCACCGGCGCCGACCGGGACGCCGCCCGCGCCCGGCTGAAGCCCGCCGGAAGCCTCGCCGACCTCGCCGACTGCTCCCTGGTCGTCGAGGCCGTCGTGGAGCGGCTGGACGTCAAGCAGGAGCTGTTGCGCGAACTGGAGGGCGTCGTCGCCGACGACTGCCTGCTCGCCACCAACACCTCCTCCCTGTCGGTGACCGCCGTCGGCGGCGCGCTGCGCAGCCCCGGCCGCTTCGTGGGCCTGCACTTCTTCAACCCGGCGCCGCTGATGCCGCTGGTGGAGGTGGTCTCCGGGTTCGCCACCGACGTGTCGTCGGCCACGCGCGCGTACGAGACGGCCCGCGCCTGGGGCAAGACCCCGGTCGCCTGCGCCGACACCCCCGGCTTCATCGTCAACCGCCTCGCGCGCCCCTTCTACGCCGAGGCCCTGGCCGTCCTGGAGTCCCAGGCCGCCGACCCCGCCACCATCGACGCCGTGCTGCGCGAGTGCGGCGGCTTCAAGATGGGCGCGTTCGAGCTGACCGACCTGATCGGCCAGGACGTCAACGAGTCCGTCACGCAGTCGGTGTGGCGGTCCTTCTTCCAGGACGTGCGCTTCACGCCGTCCCTCGCCCAGCGCCGCCTGGTCGAGTCCGGCCGGCTCGGCCGCAAGAGCGGCCACGGCTGGTACGACTACGCCGAAGGCGCCGAGCGGCCCGAACCGCACACCGCCGAGGAGGCTCTGCCGCCCGCCTACGTGATCGCCGAGGGCGACCTCGGGCCCGCCTGCGAACTGCTCGCGCTGATCCGGGAGGCGGGCATCCCGGTCCGCGAGGAAGACGAGGACGAGGGCGACCGCCTGGTGCTGCCCAGCGGCGGCCGCCTGGCGCTCGCCGACGGCCAGACCTCCGTGGAGTTCGACGACGTCGTGTACTTCGACCTCGCGCTCGACTACCGCAGGGCCACCCGCGTCGCCCTGGCCGCGTCCCAGGACACCTCGCCCCGGACGCTGGCGGAGGCCATCGGGCTGTTCCAGGCGCTCGGCAAGGACGTCAGCGTGATCGGCGACGCTCCCGGCATGATCGTCGCGCGCACGGTCGCCCGCATCGTCGACCTGGCGCACGACGCCGTCGCCAAGGGCGTGGCCACCGAGGAGGACGTCGACACCGCGATGCGGCTGGGCGTCAACTACCCCCTCGGCCCCTTCGAGTGGAGCCGCCGCCTCGGCCGCGGCTGGGCCTACGCCCTCCTCGACGACCTGCATCTGCGCGACCCCTCCGGGCGCTACGCCCCGTCCCTGGCGCTGTACCGCCACGCCTATGCCTCCGAGCAGCGAGAGGGCACCTGATGACGACCGCCAGACGCGACACGTACACGCCGGAGACGCTGCTGTCCGTGGCCGTCCGCGTCTTCAACGAGCGCGGCTACGACGGCACGTCCATGGAGCACCTGTCCAGAGCCGCCGGGATCTCCAAGTCGTCGATCTACCACCACGTGGCCGGCAAGGAGGAGCTGCTGCGCCGGGCCGTCAGCCGGGCGCTGGACGGCCTCTTCGGGATCCTCGGCGAGGACCGCGCGCGCGAGGGGCGCTCCGATGAGCGCCTTGAGTACGTCGTGCGGCGCATGGTGGAGGTGCTTCTCGCCGAGCTGCCCTACGTGACCCTGCTGCTGCGGGTGCGCGGGAACACCGCGACCGAGCGGTGGGCGCTGGAGCGGCGCCGGGAGTTCGACCACCGGGTGGCCGCACTGCTGAAGGCGGCGGCCGCCGACGGGGACGTGCGCGGCGACGTCGAGGTGCGGCTGGCCACCCGGCTCGTCTTCGGGATGATCAACTCGATCGTGGAGTGGTACCGGCCGGACGGCCGGGGCATGAGCGAGCGCGAGGTGGCGGACGCGGTGGTGCGGCTGATCTTCGGCGGGCTGCGCGCGGACGGCTGAACCGGCGGCGGCCGAGGCGGGGCGGCGGGCCGCCGTTCGCGCCGCGTCGGTCACCGCTGCGGTTCGAGGTCCTCCTCCTCGAACACCAGCAACGTACGCGTGCTGAGCACTTCGGGGATCGCCTGGAGGCGGGTGAGCACCAGCTCGCGCAGCGCCCGGTTGTCCGGCGTGTGCACCAGCAGCAGGACGTCGAAGTCCCCCCCCACCAGGGCGATGTGCGAGGCGCCGGGCAGCTGGCGCAACTGCTCGCGCACCGTGCGCCAGGAGTTCTGCACGATCTTCAGCGTGATGTACGCGGACGTGCTGTGGCCCGCGCGTTCGTGGTCGACCCGGGCGCCGAAGCCGCGGATGACGCCGTCCTCGATCAGCCGGTTGATGCGGGCGTAGGCGTTGGCCCGCGAGACGTGGACGCGTTCGGCGACGGACCGTATCGAAGCGCGGCCGTCCGCCTGGAGCATTTGGAGGATGTCCTGGTCGACGGCGTCCAGCGGCCGGGGCGCGGACGAGGCGGCGCCGGCGGCGTTCGCCGCGCTCGCGGAGCCGGCCGCGCCGTCTGAGCCGTCGGCCATTTGTTCAGGCGCCATGTCCCCCCGCCTCCCTACCATGGACGTAGTGCGCCCATCCCACGCTGTGGAGAACCGTTTGTCCACAGGCTGAGGCCGCCTGTAGCCAAAATGCGCCGACGACCGAACAATCGGTTGGTGAGGCGGGTCACAGCCGACGCGCCTCCCGTAGTCACTCCCACGAGGAGGTGCCGTCATGACGGTCATGGAGCAGCGGGGCGCGTACCGGCCATCGCCGCCGCCCGCCTGGCAGCCCCGCACCGACCCCGCGCCGCTGCTGCCCGACGCGGAGCCGTACCGCGTGCTGGGGACCGAGGCGGCCGCGAAGGCCGACCCGGAGCTGCTGCTCCGTCTGTACGCGCAAGCGGTGCTCGGCCGCCGGTACAACACGCAGGCCACCGCCCTCACCAAGCAGGGCCGCCTCGCCGTCTACCCCTCCAGCACCGGGCAGGAGGCCTGCGAGATCGCCGCCGCCCTCGCCCTGGAGGACCGCGACTGGCTCTTCCCCAGCTACCGCGACACGCTCGCCGCCGTGGCGCGCGGCGTGGACCCCGTCGAGACGCTCACCCTGCTGCGCGGCGACTGGCACACCGGCTACGACCCCTACGAGCACCGCGTCGCCCCCCTGTCCACGCCGCTCGCCACCCAGCTCCCGCACGCCGTCGGCCTCGCCCACGCCGCCCGCCTCAAGGGTGACGACGTGGTGGCGCTGGCCATGGTCGGCGACGGCGGCACCAGCGAGGGCGACTTCCACGAGGCGCTGAACTTCGCCGCCGTCTGGCAGGCGCCGGTGGTGTTCCTGGTGCAGAACAACGGCTTCGCCATCTCCGTCCCCCTCGCCAAGCAGACCGCGGCGCCCTCCCTGGCGCACAAGGCCGTCGGGTACGGCATGCCCGGCCGCCTGGTCGACGGAAACGACGCCGCGGCCGTCCACGAAGTGCTCCGCGACGCCGTGCGGCACGCGCGCGCGGGAGGCGGCCCGACGCTGGTGGAGGCCGTGACCTACCGCATCGACGCCCACACCAACGCCGACGACGCGACCCGCTACCGCGGCGACGCCGAGGTCGCGGCATGGCGCGAGCACGACCCGATCCAGCTCCTGGAGCAGGAGCTGACCGGGCGCGGCCTGATCGACGAGGACGGCATGGCGGCCGTCCGCCAGGACGCGGAGGCGATGGCCGCGCGGCTGCGCGAGCGCATGAACCAGGATCCGGCGCTCGACCCCATGGACCTGTTCGCCCACGTCTACGCCGAACCGACCCCGCAGCTTCGCGAGCAGCAGGCCCTGCTGCGGGCCGAGCTGGAGGCAGAGTCCGAGGAGGGCCCCGCCCGATGACCGCCGTCGCCCTCAAGCCGGCCACCATGGCCCAGGCCCTCACCCGCGCCCTGCGCGACGCGATGGCCGCCGATCCCGCCGTGCACGTCATGGGCGAGGACGTCGGCGCCCTCGGCGGCGTCTTCCGCGTCACCGACGGGCTGGCCGCGGAGTTCGGCGAGGACCGCTGCACGGACACGCCGCTGGCCGAGGCCGGCATCCTCGGCGCCGCCGTCGGCATGGCGATGTACGGGCTGCGCCCGGTCGTCGAGATGCAGTTCGACGCCTTCGCCTACCCCGCGTTCGAACAGCTCGTCAGCCACGTGGCGAAGATGCGCAACCGCACCCGCGGCCGGATGCCCCTGCCGTTGACCGTCCGCATCCCCTACGGCGGCGGCATCGGCGGCGTCGAGCACCACAGCGACTCCTCCGAGGCGTACTACATGGCGACTCCGGGGCTCCATGTCGTCACACCCGCGACCGTCGCCGACGCCTACGGGCTGCTGCGCGCCGCCATCGCCTCCGACGACCCGGTCGTCTTCCTGGAGCCCAAGCGGCTGTACTGGTCGAAGGACTCCTGGGACCCCGAGGCGCCGCAGGCCGTCGACCCGATCGGGCGCGCCGTGGTGCGGCGCTCCGGCGCCAGCGCCACGCTGATCACCTACGGGCCGTCCCTGCCCGTCTGCCTGGAGGCCGCCGACGCGGCCCGCGCCGAGGGCTGGGACCTGGAGGTCGTCGACCTACGCTCGCTGGTGCCGTTCGACGACGAGACGGTGTGCGCGTCGGTCCGCCGCACCGGACGGGCGGTCGTCGTGCACGAGTCGGGCTCGTTCGGCGGGCCCGGCGGGGAGATCGCCGCCCGCGTCACCGAGCGCTGCTTCCACCACCTGGAGGCGCCCGTGCTGCGCGTGGCCGGGTTCGACCTCCCCTACCCGCCGCCGATGCTGGAGCGGCGCCACCTGCCCGGCGTCGACCGGATCCTGGACGCGGTGGCCCGTCTTCAGTGGGAGGCCGAGAGCTGATGGCACAGGTGTTGGAGTTCAAGCTTCCCGACCTCGGCGAGGGGCTCACCGAGGCGGAGATCGTCCGCTGGCTGGTCGAGGTGGGCGAGGTGGTCGCCGTCGACCAGCCGGTCGTGGAGGTCGAGACGGCCAAGGCGATGGTCGAGGTCCCCTGCCCCTACGGGGGCGTGGTCACGGCCCGTTTCGGCGAGGAGGGCGCGGAGCTTCCCGTGGGCGCGCCGTTGCTGACGGTCGCGGTCGGCGAGCCGTCGGGGGCCTCCGGGGCTTCCGGGGCTCCCGAGTCCGCCGGTGCCTCGTCGTCCCACGGGGCCTCCGGGTCCTTTGAGCCCGCTGGGGCTTCCCCGCCTGCCGGGACCGCCGGATCTGCCGGGTCTGCCGGACACGCACTGGACGGTTCTGGGGGCGGTGAGGCGGCGGGCTCCGGAAACGTCCTGGTCGGTTACGGCACGGGGGCGCCGGCGGCCCGCCGCCGCAGGGTGCGGCCTGCCGCGCCGGGGACAGCCACGGTGCCGGGGACGGCCATCGCGCCTGGGACGGCTTCCGCGCCTGGCACTGCTCTGGCGCCGGGGACGGCCATCGCTCCGGGGACGGCTACTGCGCCTACCCCTGCCACCGCGCCCAGCGCGCCCGGAGCGGACTGGGCCGTGCGGCCCGTGGCCTCCGGCACAGGGTCGCGCCTCGCGACCGCGCCGTCCGCCGGGGCGCGTGCAGCCGCGTCCGCGGCGGCGCCCGATGCGTCCGTGCGGGACGGGCTGCCCGCCGACGGCGGTCCCGTTCCCGTGATCTCGCCGCTGGTGCGCCGACTGGCCCGGGTCAACGGCGTGGACCTGCGGCGCCTGCTGGGCTCCGGTCCCGAGGGACTGATCCTGCGGGCGGACGTGGAGAACGCGCTCCGCGCCGGTACGGCGCCACACGGAGCAGGGACCGCCGCCTCCACGCACACGGGGTTCGCTGCCTCTGCGCCAGCCGATCCCGCCCCCCTCTCGGCGAACCAAGCCGCCTCTCCCTCGGCGACGTGGCCCACCGCCTCCGCCGCAGCCTCGCCCCGCGCCGCCGGTACCGCTCCCACCCCGGGCGCCGACACCCGCGTCCCCCTCAAGGGCATCCGCGGCGCCGTCGCCGACAAACTGTCCCGCAGCCGCCGCGAGATCCCGGACGCGACCTGCTGGGTGGACGCCGACGCGACGGAGCTGATGCGCGCGCGGGCGGCCATGCAGCACTTCACCGGGGGGCGCCCCCAGACGCCGGGCGCCGCGGCGCCGAAGATCTCCGTGCTGGCGCTGCTGGCCCGGATCTGCACCGCCGCGCTCGCCCGCCACCCCGAGCTGAACTCCACGGTCGACACCGAGGCCCGCGAGGTCGTCCTGCGCGACCAGGTGCACCTGGGCTTCGCCGCGCAGACCGCACGCGGACTCGTGGTCCCCGTCGTCCGGGACGCGCACACGCTGAACGCCGAAGCGCTCAGCGCCGAGTTCGCCCGGCTGACCGAGGCGGCCCACGCGGGCGCCCTCACGCCCGCCGATCTCACCGGCGGGACCTTCACGCTGAACAACTACGGGGTGTTCGGCGTCGACGGCTCCACACCGATCATCAACCACCCCGAGGCCGCCATGCTCGGCGTCGGCCGCATCACCCCCAAGCCCTGGGTGCACGAGGGCGAGCTGGCGGTGCGGCAGGTCGTCCAGCTCTCGCTCACCTTCGACCACCGCGTGTGCGACGGAGGCACGGCGGGCGGATTCCTGCGCTACGTGGCCGACTGCGTGGAACAGCCGGCGGTGCTGCTGCGCAGCCTGTGAGGAGGCGGGGCCGCCCACGGCGCCCTGTGCCGGGGCGGACCCCCCCACCATCCGGTGCCTGCCGCCCCCGTGCCTCCGGGGGCAGGCACCGGCTGCCCGGGGCACTCGGTGTCCGCCCCCGCATCCGGTGCTCCCGGGCATCCGGTGCTCCCGGGCATCCGGTGCCGTCTCCGGGCATCCGGTGCCCGCAGGCATCCTGTGTCTGCTCTCGCCGTCTTGTGGCCCCCGGCCACCCGGTACCCGCCCCCGCCATCCTGTGTTCGCCCCTGGGCATCCGGTGCCCGCCCCCGCCACTCGATGGCCGCACCCGGCTCCGGTGCCCGCCCCCCAACCGATGCCCGCCCCCGGCTCCGGTGCCCACCGACACCCCCCGTGCCCCGCTCGCGTTTCCCGGTGATCGCGGTCGGGACGCATACTCGGAGGGTGACCGTCCACGAGTCGCTCGCCCATGACGCCGTGGTGCTCGCCGGAGGCGCGGCCCGGCGTCTCGGCGGGGCCGACAAGCCCGGCGTGCGAGTCGGCGGCCGGGCTCTGCTCGACCGCGTGCTCGCCGCCTGCGCCGACGCGCGCACCACCGTGGTCGTGGCCGATCCCCGGGACACCGCCCGGCCCGTGCGCTGGGCTCGCGAGGAGCCGCCCGGCGGCGGCCCGGTCGCCGCGCTCGACGCCGGTCTGCGGCTGACCACGGCGGACTGCGTCCTGGTGCTCTCCGCCGACCTGCCGTTCCTCGGACCGGCCGTCGTGCGGCGGCTGACGGACGCCCTGCGCGCCGGCCGCGCCGACGGCGCGCTGCTCACCGACGCCGACGGCCGGGACCAGCCGTTGGTGGCGGCCTACCGCGCGCCCGCGCTGCGCCGGGCGCTGGCGGCGCTCGCCCGCGGCCACGGCGCGCTCGCCGGTCTGCCGCTGCGCCGGCTCACCGCGGAACTCGACGTGATCCGCCTCTCGGACGACCTCTCCGCCTTCGACTGCGACACCTGGGACGACATCGCGGCCGCTCGGGCACGCATCAGGGAGCATGGGCACGTGTTGGATGAATGGATCTCCGCAGTCAAGGACGAACTGGGCATCGACCTGGACGTCGACACCGGCGTCCTCCTCGACCTGGCCCGCGACGCCGCCCACAGCGTGGCCCGCCCGGCGGCGCCCCTGACCACTTTCCTCGTCGGCTACGCGGCGGCGCGCGCCGGCGGCGGCCCCGAGGCGGTCGCCGAGGCCGCCCGCAAGGCCGCCGCCCTCGCCCTGCGCTGGGAGGACGAGGACACCGGCGAGGGCCGGCCCGACGCGGCGCCCGACGCCACGCCCGATCCGCGGCCGGACACGCGATGATCGCCCGCGGAGCGCGGACCGGCGAGGACGCCGACGACCTCTACGTCGAGGAGGCCCTCGCCCTCGTGAACGCACCCCACCACGGCCGCCGCCCCGGCCACGGCGGCACGCCCCCCGGACCGGGCGCCGCATCCCCGGGACCGGGCGCCGCATCCCCGGGACCGGGCGGACCCGCCGGACCCGCGTCCTCCGGGACCGGCCGTGGCGGGCCGGGCGCCGCGTGGTCCGGGACAGGCGAGGACACCGCCCCGCACCGGGCGACCCCCTGGCACCGGGCCCGCGACCTCGCGTCCCGCGCCGCCCGCACGGCGGCCCGCCGCGCCGCAGCGCCGGTCCCCCTGGAGGCCGCGCTGGGCCTGGTCCTGGCCGAGCCGCTCGACGCCCTCACCGACCTGCCCTCCTTCGACACCTCCGCGATGGACGGCTGGGCGGTCTCCGGGCCCGGCCCCTGGGACGTGCGCGAGAGCGGCGCGCTGGCCGGAGGCGCCCTCCCCGAGCCGCTGACCGACGGCGAGGCGGCGCCCATCGCGACCGGCGCCCGGCTGCCGCAGGAAACCACCGCCGTGCTGCGCACCGAGCACGGCCGCACGGACCCCCAGGGCAGGCTGCACGCCACGCGCGAGATGGGCCACGGCCAGGACATCCGCCCGCGCGCCCAGGAATGCCGCAGCGGAGACCAGTTGCTGCCGGCCGGTGTCCTGGTCACCCCGGCCGTGCTCGGTCTGGCCGCGGCCGCCGGATACGACGCTCTGACCGTCGTGCCCCGGCCCCGCGTCGACGTGCTCGTGCTCGGCGACGAACTGCTCGCCGCGGGCCTGCCCCGCGAGGGCCGGATCCGGGACGCGCTCGGCCCCATGCTGCCGTCCTGGCTGCGGGCGCTGGGCGCCCAGACGGGTGCCGTGCGCCGGATCGGCGACGACGCCAAGGCGCTGCACCAGGCCGTCACCCGGTCCCAGGCCGATCTGATCGTGACCACCGGCGGGACCGCCGCCGGGCCGGTCGACCACGTCCAGCCCGTGCTGCGCCGGATCGGCGCCGAGCTGCTGGTGCACGGCGTCGCGGTGCGCCCGGGACATCCCATGCTGCTGGCGCGCGTCGGGGAGGGCCGGCATCTCGTCGGGCTGCCCGGGAACCCCCTCGCGGCCGTCTCCGGCCTGATCACCCTCGCCGAGCCGCTGCTGCGCGCCCTGTCCGCGCGCCCGTCCCCCGAGCCGTACGCGCTGCCGCTCCGGGAGGCCGTACGGGGGCATCCGCACGACACGCGGCTGGTGCCGGTCGCGCTGCGCGGCGACCACGCCGTCCCGCTGCGCTACCAGGGCCCGGCCATGCTGCGCGGCATCGCGGCGGCCGACGCGCTGGCCGTCGTGCCGCCCAGCGGCGCCGGGGTGGGACAGGAGACGGAACTCCTCGACCTGCCGTGGGCCGCCGCCGGGATCGGGGTGTGTTTCACGTGAAACGTCGGGGTCACGACGCGATCGTCCGGCAGGCGGACGAAGACCTCGTGACCCATCGGGTGAGACTCCCGACCAAGCCGGTGCGGCGCCCGATGCGACAGGTCGGCAAGCGGCTGGCCATGGCGCTGCTGGTCCTGGTGGTGACCGTGGTCGTCGTCTACGCCGACCACGACGGCTACCACGACAACGCCGACGGCGCCGTCGACCTGCTCGACGCGGCCTACTACGCCACGGTCACCCTCTCCACCACCGGATACGGGGACATCACCCCGTACAGCGACGGCGCCCGGCTCACCAACATCCTCGTCATCACACCGCTGCGGGTGCTGTTCCTGATCATCCTGGTCGGCACCACGCTCGAAGTCCTCACCGAGCGCACCCGCGAGGAGTGGCGCCTGAGCCGCTGGAGGTCCGCGTTGCGGGATCACACCGTCGTCGTCGGGTTCGGCACCAAGGGCAGGTCGGCGATCGAGACCGTCTGCGCGACGGGGGCGCAGCGGCAGCAGGTCGTCGTGGTCGACTCCAGCGCCCACGCGATCGACGCCGCCACCGCGCACGGGTACGCCGGAGCGGTCGGGGACGCGACCCGCAGCGAGGTGCTGAAGCGGGCGGAGGTGCAGCGGGCCCGGCAGGTCATCGTCGCCGTCCAGCAGGACGACGCCGCCGTGCTGGTCACGCTGACGGCCCGCCAGCTCAACCGGGGGGCGAAGATCGTCGTCGCGGTCCGGGAGGAGGAGAACGCGCCGCTGCTCAGACAGTCCGGGGCGGACGCCGTGATCACCACCTCCAGCGCGGCCGGACGGCTGCTCGGGCTGTCCGTGCTCAGCCCGGCCGCCGGCATGGTCATAGCGGACCTGATCCAGCAGGGCAGCGGCCTGGACCTCGTCGAGCGGCCCGTCACCAGGGCCGAGGCGGGCCGGGGGCCGCGCGAGATCGACGACCTGGTGGTGAGCGTCCTCCGCGGCCACCGGGTCCTCGGCTACGACGATCCCGCCGCCGCCGTCCTGGAGCTGACGGACCGCCTGATCACGATCGTCCGCACCGCGCCCGCCGCCCAGGTCGCCCCGGTCGCCCGGCCGCGGCCGCAGGAGTGAGCGGGAGGACCGGCCGCCGGGACCCGATCGCGGGACATGCGCGGCGCCGCCCGGATCACGCCGCCTGGTGAGCGGCACGGTGAGGAGTAGCGTCGGGCCCATGTATGCGATCACGATTGCCGAACCCGGCGGACCCGAGGCGTTGGTGTGGCGGGAGGTGCCGGATCCCGTGCCCGGCGAGGGCGAGGTGCTGGTCGACGTGGTGGCCAGCGCCGTCAACCGGGCCGACATCATGCAGCGCCAGGGCTTCTACGACCCGCCGCCCGGCGGCTCCCCCTACCCCGGTCTGGAGTGCTCCGGACACGTCGCCGCCCTCGGGCCGGGCGTGTCCGGCTGGGCGGTCGGCGACGAGGTGTGCGCGCTGCTCGCGGGCGGCGGCTACGCCGAGAAGGTCGCCGTTCCGGCCGGTCAGCTCCTGCCCGTGCCCGAGGGCGTCGAACTGCGGCAGGCGGCGGCGCTGCCCGAGGTGGCGTGCACGGTCTGGTCCAACGTCTTCATGGTCGCCCACCTGCACCCTGCCGAGACCCTGCTCGTGCACGGCGGCTCCAGCGGCATCGGCACCATGGCCGTCCAGCTCGGCAAGGCGGTCGGCGCGCGCGTCGCCGTCACCGCGGGCACCCAGGAGAAGCTGGACTTCTGCGCCGAACTGGGCGCCGACATCCTGATCAACTACCGCGAGCAGGACTTCGTGGAGGAGATCGAGCGGGCCACGAACGGGGCCGGCGCCGACGTCATCCTCGACAACATGGGCGCTGAGTACCTGGACCGCAACGTGCGCGCCCTCGCCTTCAGCGGCCGCCTCGCGATCATCGGGTTGCAGGGCGGCGCCAAGGGCGAGCTGAACATCGCCACGCTGCTGGGCAAGCGGGCCGCGATCAGCGCGACCTCGCTGCGGGCCCGGCCGCTCAGCGAGAAGGCGGCGATCGTGGCGGCCGTGCGCGAGCACGTCTGGCCGCTGCTCGCCGACGGCGCCGTCCGGCCGGTCGTCGACCGGGAGCTGCCGATGAGCGACGCCGGGGCGGCTCAGCGGGTGGTGGAGGACAGCGGTCACATCGGCAAGGTGCTGCTGGTCGCGTCCTGACCTGAGCGGGGCCGCCGGGGTCTTGGACCGAGGGGCCTTAGGCCGCCTGGGTGTTTGGAGCGAGGGTGCCGGGGACGCCAGGGAGTCTGGACCGGGCAGTCCGGAGCCGCCGGGCTGCTCGTGACGAGGGCGGCCCTCCGGGGAGCCTCGACCGAGCGGCCCTACACCCGGCGTACCCGCAGGCCGATGAAGGCCAGTCCCAGGCCGAGGCCGATCAGGACCAGCCCGCTGCCCAGCGAGAGGAACCGGTGCACGGCCGCGGCGCCCACACCGGACTCCGCGGCGGTCTGCGTGCCCGAGGCGGACGGCGCGGCGGCTGTCGCGGACGGCGCCGGGGTGGCCGCCGACGTGCCCTCGTCGTCGTCCTCGTCCGCCTCCCAGTGCGGCCGGCGCCTCCCGTGCTCCGCTCGCTCCGGGTCCCGCCGGTGCGTACGGCCCGAGGGCTCCTCCTCCGCCCGCTGTCCGCCCTGCGTCGCGTCGGCGGACGGCGGAGGCGAGGACCCGGGCGGCGAGGCCGGGGGAGTCGCGGGGGCCGAGGACGCCGCCGCGGACCGTAGGACCGCCGCGATCGTCGGGGCCGCCGAGGGCGCCGAGACGGCCTCGGCGGAGGGAGCGGAGGCGGCGGAGGCGCGCGAGGCGCCGGGAGGCCCAGGAGAGGCGGGCGGGGCCGCAGGCGCCAATGCGCCGGGCGAGGCGGGCGGAGCGGCATGCCGGGCTGCTGCCACCGCTGCCACCGCGGACGTTCCGCTCGGCGGCCCGGCCGCCCAGGCGTGGCCGCCGCCGAACATGCCGAGCGCTCCCGCCGCAGTGAGCAGCCCCAGCGCGCACGGCACGGTGCGCAGCCTCCGTGTCACGTCGGGTACCCCCTCACGGCCCTCGGCCGGCGTTGCAGCGGCCGGATCGGTGAAGCGGCGGAACACCGCTGGAACCACCGTCACATCACACGATCGATCCGGCATTCCGGATTCACCCGGCAGGTCGAATCCGGCGCCGTCGCCACGGAATCCGGATATGTCGCTACGTTACGGGCTGCCGGCGCTCCTGGCAGCCGGTCCCCGCTGCGTCTCCTACCTACACGCCGAGTGCGACGGGCGCACAGCGCGGGCGCCGGAAACGGCCCGCACACGGTGGATCACCTTCCGCAGGGGGCACCAGGAAGATGAGATGCACGCGTGCGAGAGAATGGCGGCATGGAGATGCCGAGGAACGAACGGTCGACGGAGAACCCGCAGATCCTGGTCGTGGGCCAGGACGGCATGGCGCTCGGCGGCGGCGGGGACGACGACTCGCGCGAGATTCCGGTGACGGAGCAGGTGGAGCAGCCCGCCAAGGTCATGCGCATCGGCAGCATGATCAAGCAGTTGCTGGAGGAGGTGCGCGCGGCGCCTCTGGACGAGGCCAGCCGGGTCCGGCTCAAGGAGATTCACGCCAGCTCGGTCAAGGAGCTGGAGGACGGCCTGGCGCCGGAGCTGGTGGAGGAACTGGAGCGGCTGTCCCTGCCGTTCACCGAGGAGACCACCCCCAGCGACGCGGAACTGCGCATCGCGCAGGCGCAGTTGGTGGGCTGGCTGGAGGGTCTGTTCCACGGCATCCAGACCACGCTGTTCGCCCAGCAGATGGCCGCCCGCGCCCAACTGGAGCAGATGCGCCGCGCCCTGCCGCCGGGCATCGGCCACGACGGCGGCGACGAGCCCCGCACCGGCGGCCACTCAGGCGGCCCGTACCTGTAGGCGACCGCGACGGGGGAGCGGGCCGTAGCGGTCAGGCGCGGCCCGCTCGCGCACCGGCCGTGGTCAGACGGCTGCCAGGCGGCTGCCTGCGCCCTCCCGCCCGGCGAGAGCCCGCGCCCGCCGCCACCGCGACCCGCTGCCGCCACCGCCGCCCGCGCTGCCTTCCGACAACCCGCGCCGCCGCCCGACAATCCGCGCCGCCAGCACCGAGCCGCCCCGCCCTCTGCCGATCCGCGCTGACCTCTCCCGAGCCGCGCCGCCCGCACCGATCCGCGCTGACCGCGCCGCCCGCCCGACAATCCGCGCCGCCAGCACCGAGCCGCGCTGCCCTCTGCCGATCCGCGCTGACCGCGCCGCCCGCGCCGCCCGTGCCTTCTCCGCCCGCTACGACGGATTGCCGGTGGAGATGCTGAACTGGATCTGCGGGGGGTTCTTCGGGTCGAAGTCGGTGTCCCCCGTGGGCGACTGCTGCATGACGGTGCCGTCGCCGTAGGTGTTCTCGTCGACGGAGGTCTTCTTGTAGTTCCACCCCGCGGCCTGGAGGCAGGAGAGGACCGAGTCCCAGTTCTTGAAGGTGAAGTCCGGCATCTTCACCTTGGCCGGGTCGTTGTACGACTCCTGCGGCTCGGTGCACTCGCTCTTGTCGATGGTCTTGGAGGTGTCTGGCCCCCGGTAGCCCGACCGGTGGCCGGACGCCGACGTGGTGGCGGTGGCGCCGCCGCGCCCGGCCCGGGAACCGTTGCTGCCGCCGTGGTGGACGACCAGCGCGGCGAGCAGGCCGACGACCGCGATGACGGCCACGGCGACCGAGCCGATGACCACCGGCTTGCCGCCCTTGCCGCCCCTGCCGCCGCCGGAGGGGCCGTGCGGCTGGTGCGGCGCGGCGTACGGCGGCGGGGTGGAGGCATGCTGCGGGGCGTAGGGCGAGCCGGGGGGCGTGTGGTACCCGGCGTGCTGGCCGCTCTGCTGCGGATAGCCGTAGGCGGGCGAGGACATCGCGGACTGCGGCGTGCCGTACGGGTTCTGGGTGGGCGGCGCCGGCTGGTACGGCGTCCGCACTCCGGCGGCCGGCGGCGCGGCGGCGTCGATCGGCGGGAACACCGCCGAGCCCACGCCCGCGCCGCTCTGCGCGCGGGCGCCCGGGACGATGCTGGGCGGAGCGGCCTGGAAGGACGCCGCCACGCGCAGGCACTCGTCGCGCATGGACTCCGCGCTGGGGAAGCGCTCGTTGGGGTTCTTCTTCAGCGCGCGGGCGACCAGCGCGTCCACCGCCGGGGGCAGCGAGCGGTTGACGGAGGAGGGCGCGACCGGCGCCTCCTGCACGTGCGCGTACGCGATGGCCAGCGGCGAGTCCGCGTCGAACGGGAGCCGTCCGGTGACCAGTTGGAACAGCATGACGCCGACCGAGTACAGGTCCGAGCGCGCGTCCACGCCCCGGCCCAGGGCCTGCTCCGGGGAGAGGTATTGGGGGGTGCCGACGACCATCCCGGTCTGGGTCATCGAGGTGACGCCGGACTGCACGGCGCGGGCGATGCCGAAGTCCATCACCTTGACCACGCCGCGCTTGGTCACCATCACGTTGCCCGGCTTGATGTCGCGGTGGACCAGCCCCATCTCGTGGCTGATCTCCAGGGCGGCCAGCACGTCGGCGGTGACCTTCAGGGCCTGGTCGGCGGGCATCGCGCCGTGCCGCCGCACGTCCTCGTCGAGCACGGAGCCCAGCGGACGGCCCTCGACGTACTCCATGACGATGTACGGCGTCGTCATTCCGTCGAGGTCGTCCTCGCCGGTGTCGAAGACCGAGACGATGTTGGTGTGCGTGAGCTTGGCCACCGCCTGGGCCTCGCGCCGGAACCGCTCGCGGAAGGCCGGCTCCCGGCCGAGTTCGGTGTGCAGCGTCTTGACCGCGACCTGGCGGTCGAGCACGGAGTCGTAGGCGAGGTGCACCGAGGCCATGCCGCCCTCGCCCAGCACGTCGCGCAGTTGATAGCGGCCGCCGGCCAGCGCCCGCCCCGCGAACCGGCCCTGTGCGCCGTCCTGGCTCATCTTCTGCGTCCCCCATCGGCGCGCGGGCCCAGCGGGTGCTGCGCTCGCGCGATCGGCTGTCCGTCGCCCGGTCTCGCGACCGGAGTTCCCGTCCCGCGGGTCCGACGGCCGGAACCCGACCACGGGGATCGTGACCGGACCGTGTCCGGACCCCGATGATCGAACCTGTCGATCCCGGCCAAGTCTGCCCCAGGGCGCCGACACGTCAAGCTCGGCGCCCGATCCGTGACCGTACGCGAGAGAAGCGTCGCGCAAGCGTTACAGCAGACGGGCGGCCGTGGCACGGAATTTGCACGACGATGGCGGCAGGCGGTTTGATGGCCGGTCCGTCTCGGACCGCTCCCCACGGCGAACCTGGACCGGCGCCTTGCGCCGAACCTGTAGCGTGGCCGACGGAGACCGTGACAACACCGCACCCCGCGGGCAGACACGACGGCGAGGACTGATGGCACAGACGCAGCGCGCCCAGGGCCCGTCCGACCCTGAGGCGTCTGGCGGCGGCGGCATGTCGGACGCGCCGGAGGCTTGGGGCAACGGCGGCCTGGTCGGCGACGGCCGGTACCGGCTGACCCACCGGCTCGGCCGGGGCGGCATGGCCGAGGTCTTCGCGGCGGAGGACGTGCGTCTGGGCCGCACCGTCGCGGTGAAGCTGCTCCGTGCCGACCTGGCCGAGGACCCGGTGTCCAAGGCCCGCTTCACGCGCGAGGCCCAGTCGGTGGCCGGGCTCAACCACCACGCGATCGTCGCCGTGTACGACTCCGGCGAGGACGTCGTGGGCGGCCAGTCCGTGCCGTACATCGTGATGGAGCTGGTCGAGGGCCGCACCATCCGGGACCTGCTGCTCAACGCGGAGGCGCCGGGCCCCGAGCAGGCGCTGATCATCGTCTCCGGGGTGCTGGAGGCGCTGGCCTACTCCCACCAGCACGGCATCGTGCACCGGGACATCAAGCCCGCCAACGTCATCATCACCGACCACGGCGCCGTGAAGGTGATGGACTTCGGCATCGCCCGCGCCCTGCACGGGGCGTCCACGACGATGACGCAGACCGGCATGGTCATGGGCACCCCTCAGTACCTCTCCCCCGAGCAGGCGCTCGGCAAGGCCGTCGACCACCGCTCCGACCTGTACGCGACCGGCTGCCTGCTCTACGAACTCCTCGCGCTGCGGCCCCCGTTCACCGGCGAGACCCCGCTGTCCGTGGTCTACCAGCATGTGCAGGACACCCCGGTGCCGCCCTCGCAGGTCTCCGAGGCGGGCTGCCCTCCGGAGCTGAACGGCCTGGTCATGCGCTCGCTGGCCAAGGAGCCCGACGACCGCTTCCAGACGGCCGAGGAGATGCGCGGCCTGGTCCAGTACGCGTTGCAGATGCTGTACGACCAGGGCGGCCACACCGGCGCCTGGAACACCGGGCCGGTGAACGCGCACGAGGGCCGGAACGCCGCGGCGGCGGCCTTCGCGGGCACGTCGGCGATGACGCGTCCGGGCGACTTCGGGGCCGGCACCACGCAGATCCCCCAGCCGATCCTGCCCTCCGGCTACGGCAGCCGCGACGACGGCGGCTTCGAGGGCCACGGCAACGGGGGCGGCGGCCGGGGCAAGCTGTGGATCCTCGCCGTGCTCGCGGTGATCGCGGTCGCGGCGGGCGTGGCGCTGGCGCTGCACAGCACCGGCGACACCAGCGGCGGCGGGACCGGCGTCACCCGGTCCCCGTCGAACACCCAGTCCACGCAGAGCGACCAGCCCAGCGCCAGCGCGACCCAGTCCTCCGAGGACGAGCCGTCGGACACCGGCAGGCGGCACGGCGGCGGATCCGACGGCGGCTCCGGCTGGGGCGACTACACGCCGTCCGCGCGGCCGTCCTCGACGCCGTCGCAGTCGGCTTCGGACAAGCCGTCGGGCGCGCCCAGCTCCGCGGCGCCCCCCACCCCGACGACCCAGGCCCCCACGCGGACCGCGAACGGCGGCGCCAGCGGCAACGGGGGAACGGACGCCGGCGGTGCGGGCGGCAACGGGGGCAACGGCGGCAATGGAGGCAACGGCGGCGCCGGCGGCGCGGACAACGGCGGTGCGGGCGGCGGAGACGCGGGCGCCGGCGCCGCCGCGGGCACGGCCGCCGGCACCGTGACCAGCGGAGTCGGCGGCAACTGATCACCCCTCACGCGTGCGGGGGCCCGATGCGGCGCCCCGCGCGTGTGGGCGTGATCGCCTCGGCCCACTACCACGTGCCCGATGCGGCGCCCGCGCGCGTGTGCGCGTGCCGACCCGACAGAACGCATCCCGTCGGCGGCCCCCGGCTTCCCGCGCGCCTGCGCGCACACCGCCCGCACACGCGCGCGGGCGCTCTCTTAAGGCCGATGTACGGCCCAGAAGGCCGCTGTACGGCCCACGCCGCGGGCGCCGGTCACTCCCGCCCGGTACCGGCACCCGGCACCGGCACCCGGTACCGGCCCCCCCGGCCCCGGCTCCCGCGCCCGCCCCCGCCGACATTCAGTCCGCGAACGCCGCACGCACCGCCTCATACTCCCGGGTCCACCACACCGCGAGCGCCGAGGCGGCCGGGAACTGGGGGTCCGCGCGCAGGTCGCCGCGCTCGTAGCGCCAGCGCAGCATCCAGAAGTCGTTCAGGCGCTCCCACCACACGCGGTGCACGGCCGCCGCCAGCTCCGAGGCGGTGGCGCCGGCCGCGCGCCGGTACGCGCGCGCGTACGCGACGACCTTCGGCAGGTCCAGGGCGCCGACCGGGCGGACGAAGAAGATCGCCGCGGCGCGCACGGCCTCCTCCGCGCGCGGCTGCACGCCGAGCCGGTCCCAGTCGACGATGGCGGCCGGGGCGCCGCCCCGGTACAGCACGTTGAAGGGGTGGAAGTCGCCGTGCACCCAGCCCACCGGGCCGCCGGGGGGCGGGCGGCGGGCGGCGTGCCGCTCCAGCAGGGCGCGGCGCTCCAGGAGCCGATAGCGGGCCAGCTCGTCGAAGGAGTCCGCGGGGCGGTGGCGGCGCACCCGGTCGAGTAGGTCGTCGATCAGGGCCAGGGTGTCCGCGGGGTCGGCGCTCTGCACGGGGTGCGGGCGCTCGGCCGGGCGGGTGCGTCCGGTGGGCGGCATGACGCGCTCCAGACCGGCGTGCACGGCCCCCAGGAGGGCGCCCAGGCGCGAGCACTGGCCCGCGGTGAGCTGGCCGCCGTGCCGGTGCCGGCCGTCGATCCAGGGGTGCAGCGCGTAGGCGTGGCCGCCGACCACGGCGACCGTGCGGCCGTCGCGGGCGGCCAGCGCGGGCGCGACCGGCACGCCGAGGTCGGCCAGGCGCCGGGTGGCCCGGTGCCGCCGGGCGATGGCCGCGGGGTCGGCGGTGTCGGGATCGAAGTGGTGCTTGAGGAAGTACCGGCCGCGTGTGGTGCGCAGCCGGTAGCCGCGGTTGAGCAGACCCTGGTCGACCGGTTCGCACGCGAGCACGGCACCGGCGGAATACCGGCGCAGCACGGCGCTCAGGGGGAGCGTTCGGGGTGGTGGGGGTGGTACACAACGGCGCGACACGCGGCAGATGCTAGGGCAATGGCCATACCTGTGAGCTGCCCTTTGTCGCAGAAAGTCGCCATCGGTCGCATTCGGTCACTCATCGGCGCCGTGTCGCCGCGCCCGCGCGCCCCTTCCGCGGCGGGCGGACGGAGCGCCCCGCGCGGCGCCGCGTCCCCCGTCAAGACCAGTTCCAGTCGCTCTCGAACCCTTCCCGACCCGGGGGCGCCCGGGATAACGTGCCGATGTTCCGGCCCCCTGCAAGGCTGTGACCAGCGCCTGCCCCGAATCCCGCGCGCGTACCTGGGCCTCCAAGCCGAAGATACTTGGAAATCCAAGGAAACACGCAGGTCAGGAGGGGTTTCCCAGAAATGTGGAGCACTGGGTAACGTGGCTGCTGCAGGGCGCTCGCCGGGGCACCTGTCACGCCTGTTCCCGGCCGAGTGGCACCCACCCCGTGCCTCGCGGGTCGGTTACAGGTGAGCCGCACTGGCCTACCGGCAACCCCGGGGGCCGGACCGACGGAGGAGCACACGTGACCGTGGAGAGCACTGCCGCGCGCACATCGCGACGCAGCGCCGGAAGCAAGGCCGGGTCGACCGGCGCGAAAGCCGCAGGCGCCAAGGGCCGTTCCGGCACGAGGAAGGGCGCCGAGCCCGACCTCGTGCAGTTGCTGACGCCCGAGGGCGAGCGCGTCCAGAACGCCGAGTACGACGCGTACGTCGACGCCGTCACCCCCGAAGAGCTGCGCGGTCTCTACCGCGACATGGTGCTCACCCGCCGCTTCGACGCCGAGGCCACCGCCCTCCAGCGCCAGGGCGAGCTGGGCCTGTGGGCGTCGCTGCTCGGCCAGGAGGCCGCCCAGATCGGCTCCGGCCGCGCCCTGCGCGACGACGACTACGTCTTCCCGACCTACCGCGAGCACGGCGTCGCCTGGTGCCGCGGGGTGGACCCGACCAACCTGCTCGGCATGTTCCGCGGCGTGAACAACGGCGGCTGGGACCCGAACGGCAACAACTTCCACCTCTACACGATCGTCATCGGCTCCCAGACGCTGCACGCCACCGGCTACGCGATGGGCGTCGCCAAGGACGGCTCGGACGCGGCGGTGATCGCCTACTTCGGCGACGGCGCCTCCAGCCAGGGCGACGTGGCGGAGTCCTTCACCTTCTCCGCGGTCTACAACGCCCCGGTGGTGTTCTTCTGCCAGAACAACCAGTGGGCGATCTCCGAGCCGACCGAGAAGCAGACCCGCGTGCCGCTCTACCAGCGCGCGCAGGGCTACGGCTTCCCCGGCGTCCGCGTCGACGGCAACGACGTGCTGGCCTGCCTCGCCGTCACCCGGTGGGCGCTGGAGCGCGCCCGCGCCGGCGAGGGCCCCACCCTGGTCGAGGCGTTCACGTACCGCATGGGCGCCCACACCACCTCGGACGACCCCACCCGCTACCGGCACGACGACGAGCGGGCGGCCTGGGAGGCGAAGGACCCGCTCCTGCGCCTGCGCCGCCACCTGGAGTCCGCACACCACACGGACGAGGGATTCTTCGCGGAACTCGAAGCCGAGAGCGAGACGTTGGGCAGGCGAGTGCGCGAAGCGGTCCGTGCCATGCCCGACCCGGACCAGTTCGCCATCTTCGAGCACGTGTACGCGGACGGGCACGCGCTCGTCGACGAGGAACGCGCCCAGTTCGCCGCCTACCAGGCGTCGTTCGCGGACGCAGAGGGGGTCTGAGCATGGCTGCGGAGAAGATGGCTCTGGCCAAGGCGATCAACGAGTCGCTGCGGCACGCCCTGGACGCCGACCCCAAGGTCCTGATCATGGGCGAGGACGTCGGCAAGCTCGGCGGCGTGTTCCGGGTGACGGACGGCCTCCAGAAGGACTTCGGCGAGAGCCGCGTCATCGACACCCCGCTCGCCGAGTCCGGCATCGTCGGCACGGCGATCGGCCTCGCGCTGCGCGGCTACCGCCCGGTGGTCGAGATCCAGTTCGACGGCTTCGTCTTCCCGGCGTACGACCAGATCGTCACGCAGCTCGCGAAGATGCACGCCCGCTCCCTGGGCAAGGTCAAGATGCCGGTCGTCGTGCGCATCCCCTACGGCGGCGGCATCGGCGCCGTGGAGCACCACTCGGAGTCGCCCGAGGCGCTGTTCGCCCATGTGGCGGGCCTGAAGATCGTCAGCCCGTCCAACGCCTCGGACGCCTACTGGATGATGCAGCAGGCCATCCAGAGCGACGACCCGGTGATCTACTTCGAGCCCAAGCGGCGTTACTGGGACAAGTCCGAGGTCGACGCCGAGGCCATTCCCGCGCCGCTGCACAAGGCCCAGGTCGTCCGCGAGGGCGCCGACCTGACCCTGGCGGCCTACGGCCCGATGGTGAAGCTCTGCCAGGAGGCGGCCGCCGCCGCGGCCGAGGAGGGCAAGTCGCTGGAGGTCCTGGACCTGCGGTCGGTCTCCCCGCTGGACTTCGACTCGATCCAGGCGTCGGTGGAGAAGACCCGCCGCCTGGTGGTGGTCCACGAGGCGCCGGTGTTCTTCGGCTCCGGCGCGGAGATCGCCGCCCGGATCACCGAGCGCTGCTTCTACCACCTGGAGGCCCCCGTCCTGCGGGTCGGCGGCTACCACGCGCCGTACCCGCCGGCGCGGCTGGAGGAGGAGTACCTGCCGGACCTGGACCGCGTGCTCGACGCCGTCGACCGCTCGCTGGCGTACTGAGGAGAGGGCCGTGACGACGATGACCGATGCGTCCGTGCGCGAGTTCAAGATGCCGGATGTCGGTGAGGGCCTGACCGAGGCCGAGATCCTCAAGTGGTACGTCCAGCCCGGTGACACGGTCACCGACGGCCAGGTGGTGTGCGAGGTCGAGACGGCCAAGGCGGCCGTCGAACTGCCCATCCCCTACGACGGCGTGGTGAGCGAGCTGCACTTCCCCGAGGGCGCCACGGTGGACGTGGGCACGTCCATCATCGCGGTGCAGACGGCGGGCGCCGCGCCCGCCGAGGTTCCGGCCCAGGCGGCTAAGGCGGCTCAGACCGCCGTGGCCGCCCCCGCGGCCGAGCCGCAGCAGGCCGGGCAGCCGAAGCCGGAGGCCCGCCAGCCGGTCCTGGTGGGCTACGGCGTCTCGACGGCCGCCAGCCGGCGCCGCCCGCGCAAGGGCCCGGAGGCGACGGCCGCGCAGGCGGCCGGCGCGCTCCAGTCCGAGCTGAACGGCCACAGCGTGCAGGCCGCCGCCCCGGCCCCCGCGCCCGCCGCCCCCGCGGTCCCCGGCAGAGAGCGTCCGCTGGCCAAGCCGCCGGTGCGCAAGCTGGCCAAGGACCTGGGCGTGGACCTGGCGACGGTGATCCCCTCGGGCGCGGACGGCGTGATCACGCGCGAGGACGTGCACGCGGCGTCGGCGCCGGCGACCGCGCCGGAACCGGCGGCGGCGCGGACCCCGGTCGTCTCCCCGGCGCCGTCCGCGGCGCCGGCGGCGGCCCACGACACCGCGCGCGAGACGCGGATCCCGGTCAAGGGCGTGCGCAAGGCGACGGCCGCGGCGATGGTCGGCTCGGCGTTCACGGCGCCGCACGTCACGGAGTTCGTGACGGTGGACGTGACCCGGACGATGCGGCTCGTCGAGGAGCTGAAGCAGGACAAGGACATGCGGGGCCTGCGGGTCAACCCGCTGTTGCTGATCGCCAAGGCCCTGCTGGTCGCCGTCCGGCGCAACCCGGAGGTCAACGCCTCCTGGGACGAGGCCGCCCAGGAGATCGTGCTCAAGGACTACGTGAACCTGGGCATCGCGGCGGCCACCCCGCGCGGCCTGATCGTGCCGAACGTCAAGGACGCCGGCGCCAAGACGCTTCCGCAGCTCGCGCAGGCCCTCGGCGAGCTGGTGGCGACGGCGCGCGAGGGGAAGACCTCACCGGCGGCGATGCAGGGCGGCACGATCACGATCACCAACGTCGGCGTCTTCGGCGTCGACACGGGCACGCCGATCCTCAACCCCGGCGAGTCCGCGATCCTCGCGGTCGGGGCGATCAAGCCTCAGCCGTGGGTGCACAAGGGCAAGGTGAAGCCCCGCCAGGTCACCACGCTGGCGCTGAGCTTCGACCACCGCCTGGTCGACGGCGAACTCGGCTCCAAGGTCCTGGCGGACACGGCGGCCGTCCTGGAGCAGCCGAAACGGTTGATCACCTGGGCCTGACGGCGCCGCCCGCCTGAGCGCACGGACCCGCGGGGGCCGGCCGCCACGACGTCGTCGTGCGACCGGCCCCCGCGGTCGTCGCCGCCGCACGCGAAAGGGGCTGCCGCTGTGGACAGCGGCAGCCCCTCGTCGTGCGCGGCCGGCGTCAGGCCGGCGCTGTGCGCGGAGTGCTAGCCCAGGCGGGCGAAGCCGTAGTTCAGGATCCTGGTGGCGTCCGAGGCCCGCTGGGGGATGGAGGTGGAGGCGAGGACCGTGCCGATGACGGTCTTGCCGCCCCGGTAGGCGGCGAAGACCAGGCAGTACTTGGCCTCCGGGCCGGAGCCGGTCTTCACGCCGATGGCGCCCTTGTAGCTGCTGAGCAGCGTGTTGGTGTTGTCCCAGCGGCCCATCGTGCGGATGCTGCCGGTCTTGGTGACGGTCTTGGCCGTGTACGCCTTGGCAGACACGACCGCGCGGAACGTGGCGCTCTTCATCGCACTGCTGGCGATCTTCGTCAGGTCGCGCGGCGTCGAGTAGTTGTTGCCGTTGCCGATGCCGTCGAACGAGTCGAAGTGCGTGTTCTGGAGCTTCAGGCTCTTCGCGACGCTGTTCATCTTGCCGATGAAGGACTTCACGCGCGCGTCCCGGGTCGAGCCCGAGCCGTACTTGTCGGCCAGCGCGTACGCGGCGTCGCAGCCCGAGGGCAGCAGCAGACCGTACAGAAGCTGGCGGACGGTCACCTTGTCGCCGACGATCAGGTGAGCCTGCGAGGCGTTGTTGCGCACGACGTAGTCGCTGTACGCCTTCTGGATGGTGACCTTGGCGTCGAGGTTGAGGTTGCTCTGCGCCAGCACGACCTTGGCGGTCATGATCTTCGTGGTGGAGCCGGTGGACAGGCGGGTGTCCGCGCTCTTCGTGAACAGCGTCGAGCCGGTGGTGTTGCTCATCGCGTAGCCGCCCTTGGCGGCGATGGACGGCGCGCTGACAGCCTGCGCCGGAACGGCGGTGAGGGCTCCGGTGGCGAGCACGGCGCCGACGGTCACGACGACGGCGGTTGCCCTGCGGTGGCGGCTGGCCTGGATGCCGGTTTTCAAGAGATGTACCCCGATGTAGTCGAATGCCCCTAGGGTGCGGCCGAGTTGGTTACCCACAGAGTGGGGCCGCACCTGTGTGACTCGTCGTCGGCGCGAATGGTTGTGCGGCCGCCCCCGGCGAATTTCCTTTCGACGGGCGGCGGTCCGCATTCCGGACGGCGCGTGTCACGCGTACGCGATGTATCTATGCTGTGGCCATGAGCCTGGCCGTGAAGCAGCCGCCCGCAGCCGACCGCGTCTACGCCCACGTCAAACAGGGCGTGCTGGACCGCGTGTACGAGGGCGGCGTCCTGTTGACCGAGGGGGAGTTGGCCGAGGCGGTCGGCGTCTCGCGCACACCGGTGCGCGAGGCGCTGCTGCGGCTGGAGGCCGAGGGGCTGCTCCGGCTCTACCCGAAGAAGGGGGCGCTCGTCCTGCCGGTGTCCGCCCAGGAGATCGCGGACGTGGTCGAGACCCGGCAACTCGTCGAGGAGCACGCGGCCCGCAAGGCCGTGCCCGCCCCGGCCGGTCTGATCGAGCGCCTGGAGGACCTGCTCGCCCGGCAGCGCGCGCAGGCCGCCGCCGGCGACTTCGCCGCAGCCGCCGTCACCGACCGCTGCTTCCACGCCGAGATCGTCCGCAGCGGCGGCAACGAGATCCTCTCCCGCCTCTACGACCAGCTCCGCGACCGGCAGTTGCGCATGGGCGTCGCCGTGATGCACTCCCACCCGGACCGCATCGCCAAGACGCTCGCCGAGCACGCGCAGATCCTGGACGCGCTGCGCGCCGGGGACGCGGAGGCGGCCGTCGACGTCGTCCACCGCCACGTGAGCTGGTTCTCCCACCTGGCCCGGGGCGAGGTCCGGTGAGCGCGTCCTCCGAGCCCTCCGAGCCCTCCGCGTCCTCCGAGCCCTCCCAGTCCTCCCACTTCTCCGAGTCCTCCGCGTCCTCGTCGTCCGGGGCGCCAGGGTCCTCGGGATCGCCGGGATCGCCGGGATCGCCGGGATCGCCGGGATCGCCGGGGCCGTCCGGCCCGTCCGGGTCATCCGGGCCGTCCGGAGCGGTCCCGCTGCTGTCCCTGCCCGGCGATCCGCCCGGCGGCCGCCGCGCCGTCGCCGTGTGGGGCATCGGCGTCGCCGTCTACTTCGTCGCCGTCGTCTTCCGCACCTCCCTGGGCGTCGCCGGTCTCGACGCGGCCGCCCGCTTCCACGTCGACGCCTCGGCGCTGTCCACCTTCTCGATCCTGCAACTGCTCGTGTACGCAGGCATGCAGATACCCGTCGGCCTCCTGGTCGACCGGCTCGGCGCCAAGAAGGTGCTGGCCATCGGGGCGGTGCTGTTCACGGCCGGACAGCTCGGCTTCGCCTTCTCGTCCTCCTACGGCGCCGCGCTCGCCTCGCGCGCGCTGCTCGGCTGCGGGGACGCCATGACGTTCATCAGCGTGCTGCGACTGGGCGCCCGCTGGTTCCCGGCCCGGCGCGGGCCGCTGGTCGCGCAGTTGTCGGGGCTCGCCGGCATGGCCGGCAACCTGGCCTCCACCCTGGTGCTGGCCCGGCTGCTGCACAGCGTGGGGTGGACCGGGGCCTTCGCGGGCAGCGCGCTGGCCGGAGTCGCGGTGCTGGCGCTGCTGCTGTTCCTGAAGGACCATCCCGAGGGCTTCGCGCCCGAGCCGCTGCCGCACCAGGGCGCCGCCGCCGTGCGCCGGCAGATCGCCGCCGCCTGGCGCGAGCCCGGCACCCGGCTGGGCATGTGGGTGCACTTCACCACCCAGTTCCCGGCCATGGTGTTCCTGCTGCTCTGGGGGATGCCGTTCCTGGTGCAGGCCCAGGGGCTGTCCCGGGCGACCGCCGGCGACCTGCTCACGCTCGTGGTGCTGTCGAACATGGCCGTCGGCCTGGTCTACGGGCAGGTCATCGCCCGCCGCCACGAAGCCCGGCTGCCGCTGGCGCTCGGCACGGCGGCGGCCACGGCGTGCCTGTGGGCCTTGACGCTGGCGTATCCGGGCGACCACGCGCCGATGTGGCTGCTGGTCGTGCTGTGCCTGGTGCTCGGCGCGTGCGGACCCGCCTCGATGATCGGCTTCGACTTCGCGCGGCCCGCCAACCCGGCGCAGCGGCAGGGGACCGCCTCCGGGATCACCAACATGGGGGGCTTCATCGCCTCGATGACCACGCTGTTCGCGATCGGCGTGCTGCTGGACGCGACGGGGGGCGACTACGCGGTCGCCTTCTGCACCGTGTTCGTCCTCCAGGCGCTCGGCGTCGGCCAGATCCTGCGGCTGCGCGGCCGGGCGGCCCGGCGGGAGCGGGAGCGGCTGGTGGCCAGCCGGGTGGAGACGGTGCACGTGCCCGCGTGACGGGGCGTACGGAAACGCGCGTGAGGGCGCGTGCGAAGGCGCCGCGAAGGAGCGTGCGGGACCGGCCGCTTGCGAGGCCGCGTGCGAGCGGGGCCGGGCGGTCCCTGCGGACGGCCGGCGAACCGTCGGCGGGAGCGGACCCGCCCACCGCCCACCGCCACCGCCCGTCGGCGCGTCCCGCTACTGGGTCACCGTGAAGTTCCGCAGGATCGCGTCCGTCAGCTCCGCGTCGCCCTCCGTCTTCACCCGGTCCGCCACGGCGTTCCGCGTCACCCGGCCGCAGGCCAGGCGGACGTAGGTCTCCCAGTCGAGGGTGAGGGTCGCCGCCGGGCCCAGCGCGGGCGCGCTCTCCAGGGTGCCGCGGCCCTGGGCGTCGACGCGGATCGTGCGCAGGAACTCCACCGGCCCGTGCACGTCGAAGACGATCGCCGAGCTGCGCGGGGCGCCCGCCTTCTCCGCGACCACGCCGGGCAGCGCCTCCAGCAGACAGTCCCGGGCCACGTGGGCGCCGGGCGAGTCCAGGTCGCCGGGGCGGCCGAGGGCCGCGCGCAGGTCCTGCTCGTGCACCCAGATGTCGAAGGCGCGGTAGCGCATGGCCTCTTCGAGGGTGATGTCCCTGCCGAGCGGCCCGCGCACCTTCGTGCCGGGGTCGCGGGAGTCGTTGCGCAACTGGCGGTTGCGGCGGATGACCGTGTACTCCAGCTCGGAGGTCATCTCCGGCGCGGTGTGGTGGCGCCGGACGTCGACCTGCATCTCCGTGTAGCGCTGGTGCTCGGTGGCGACGTGGAACAGGTCGCGGGGCAGCGAGTGGATGGGGCGCGGATCGCCGAGCGCCTCGCAGTCCATGCCGATGACGTGCGAGACCAGGTCGCGGACCGACCATCCGGGGCATGGCGTCCGCCGGTTCCACTCGCCCTCGGCCAGCGGCGTCACCAGCTCGGATATCGCCTCGACGGACTGGGACCAGGCGTCGGCGTAGGGCTGGAGAGCGGGATGCAGACTCACGGAACGGGACCCCTCGGCGGTCGGTGCACGGGCAGGTGGCGGCGGCATTGCCAGTGGGAGGCAGCGGCGGTGGGCGGCGTCCCGGACTCCCCCGGGCTCTCGCTCCGCTTCGAGCAGGGGGATCACCAAGTTACGCTGCTGCGAGGCACCCCGGCAGTGCTTTCGTGTGACGATCGTAGGCCCGTGTGGCCGACTCCCATGCCAGGACGGTGGTAGTGTGCGCGCCTCGCTGATCCAGATCTCCGTGGACGAGGACGAAACGGTCGACGCGCGGCGGCGGCGTGCGGCCGGTCTGGTGCGCGCGCAGGCGGGGGCCGACCTCGTCGTGCTGCCGGAGCTGTGGACCACCGGCGCCTTCGCCTTCGAGGCGTTCGCCGGCGCCGCCGAGCCGCTGCACGGGCCGACGTACGAGGCGATGGCCCAGGCGGCGAGCGACGCGGGCGTGTGGCTGCACGCGGGCTCGATCCCCGAACGCGCGGCGGCGGACGGCGGTTCCGCCGCGGCGGACGGCGCGCTGTACAACACCTCCCTCGTCTTCTCCCCGTCCGGCGACCTCGCCGCCGCCTACCGCAAGATCCACCGCTTCGGCTTCGACCGGGGCGAGGCCGTGCTGATGGGCGCGGGAAGCGAGCTGGTGACGGTCCGTCTGCCGGAGACGACCCTCGGACTGGCGACCTGCTACGACCTCCGCTTCCCCGAACTGTTCCGCGCTCTCGTCGACGCCGGGGCCCAGACCCTGGTGGTCCCGGCGGGCTGGCCCGAGCGGCGGCGCGAGCACTGGACGCTGCTGGCGCGGGCGCGGGCGGTGGAGGACCAGGCGATCGTTCTCGCGTGTGGAACGGCCGGCACGCACGCCGGGGTTCCCCAGGCGGGTCACTCGATCGTGGTGGACCCCTGGGGCGAGGTGCTGGCCGAGGCGGGCCCCGGCGAGGAAGTGCTCACGGTCGACTTCGACCCGGCGCGCGCGGAGACCGTGCGGGAGCAGTTCCCGGCCCTGAAGGACCGGGTCCTGGGCCTGCGCCCGCCGCTCTCCTGAACGGACCGCGCTCCCTGAGCGGACCGCCCTGTCTGAGCGGACCGCGCTCTCTGAGCGGCGCCGTTCCCTCCCGGCGGCCTCCCGGCCGCCCACGGCCTTAGTCCCCCTCCCGCTCCTTCTCCGCCAGGTGGATCACGCACACCGCCACCGCGATCATCAGCGCCGGGTCGGCGTCGTCCCGTACGACGTCGACGCCGTACGTCTCCACGACGCTCAGCCAGCGCCGGGAGATCACCGCGAGCAGCTCGCCGTCGTACTCGACGGCGAACTCCCGGTCGAGGATCTTGCCGCTGACGTCCAGCTCGGTGCCGTCCACCAGGGCGACGCGGTAGTGGTTGCGCAGCAGCGACAGCCGCTTGCGCCGGATCTTGGCCAGCGCCTCGCCGTCCCGTTCGATCACCATGGTGTCGCGCAGGGCGAGCATCTTCTGGTGGATGTCGATCAGGACCCGGCCCTGGGTGTCCTTCAGCTCGAAGGTGTCGCGCAGCCGCATGGCCTTGCCGTCGACGAGGAAGACCTTGCTGCCGTGCTCGTCCTCGATCCAGTAGTCGTCGCCGATGCCGAGGATGCGGTCGCGTACGTGGAATCTCATGCCTCACGGCTTCCCCGGCGGCGGCTGGGCGACTCCGCCGGTAGCCCGACGGGCTGAGGACGAGGACGCCCGCCGGCGCGCACAGGCGTCCACCCCCGCGCCCCGCCGCGCACCGGCCCGCGCAGCTCCGCGCCGCCGCGCCCCGCGCCCACCGGCGCGCACCCCCGCGCGCGGTCGCCCACAGGCGCGTGAACGTGCGCCCGGCGCGAGTGGCACCCTGGGTCCATGAGCGAAACGCCCCCGGCCCCCGCCCCCCGCCGCGCCCGCGTCCGTGCCCCCGAGCTGATCGGCAAGGGGGGCTGGCTGAACACGGGCGGCAGCCAGTACACCCTGGCCGACCTGCGCGGACGCATCGTGATCCTGGACTTCTGGACCTTCTGCTGCATCAACTGCCTGCATATGCTGGACGAGTTGAGGGAGCTGGAGGAGAAGCACCGGGACACGGTCGTGGTCGTCGGGGTGCACTCGCCGAAGTTCGTGCACGAGGCGGAGCACCAGGCGGTGGTCGACGCCGTGGAGCGCTACGGCGTGGAGCACCCGGTGCTCGACGACCCCGAGCTGGCCACCTGGAAGCAGTACGCGGTACGGGCCTGGCCGACGCTGGTCGTGATCGACCCCGAGGGCTACGTCGTCGCCCAGCACGCGGGCGAGGGGCACGCGCACGCCCTGGAGCGGCTGGTCGCGGAGCTGGAGGCCGAGCACGCGGCCAAGGGCACGCTGCGGCGCGGCGACGGCCCCTACGTGCCGCCGGAGCCCGAGCCGACGACCTTGCGCTTCCCCGGCAAGGCGCTGGCGCTGCCCTCCGGCGCCTTCCTGGTCAGCGACACCACCCGGCACCAGCTCGTGGAGCTGGCGGCGGACGGGGAGAGCGTGCTGCGCCGGATCGGCTCCGGGGCCCGCGGGTTCCGCGACGGCGGCGCGCGGGAGGCCGCGTTCAACGAGCCGCAGGGACTCGCGCTGCTCGACGACGGCTCGGTCGTCGTGGCCGACACCGTCAACCACGCCCTGCGCCGCCTCGACCCGGAGACCGGCGAGGTGAGCACCCTGGCGGGCACGGGCCGCCAGTGGTGGCAGGGCTCGCCGTCCTCCGGGGCGGCCCGCGAGGTCGACCTGTCCTCGCCGTGGGACGTGGCCTGGTGGCAGGGCAGGGTGTGGATCGCCATGGCGGGCGTGCACCAGCTCTGGACGTACGACCCGGCCGACGCGACGGTGGCCGTCGCCGCCGGGACCACGAACGAGGGGCTCATCGACGGACCGGGCGCGCAGGCGTGGTTCGCCCAGCCCTCCGGGCTGGCGGCCGCACCCGGACGGCTGTGGCTCGCCGACTCCGAGACCTCGGCGCTGCGCTGGGTGGAGCCGGACGGCAGCGTGCACACGGCCGTGGGCGCCGGGCTGTTCGACTTCGGCCACCGGGACGGGGACGCCGGGCAGGCCCTGCTCCAGCACCCGCTGGGCGTGACCGTGCTGCCGGACGGCTCGGTGGCCGTCAGCGACACCTACAACCACGCGCTGCGCCGCTACGACCCGGCGACCGGGGAGGTGACCACCCTCGCCACGGACCTGCGCGAGCCGAGCGACGCGGTGGTCGCGGGCGAGGACATCGTGGTGGTGGAGTCGGCCCGGCACCGGCTCACCCGGCTGCGGCTGCCCGAGGAGGCGGTGCGGGTCGAGGCGGTCGCCCACCGCACCCAGCGCGCCGCGACCGAGGTCGCCGCCGGGCGGCTCAGCCTCGACGTGATCTTCCAGGCCCCGGCGGGCCAGAAGCTCGACACCCGGTACGGCCCCTCGACCCGGCTGCTGGTCTCGGCCACGCCGCCCGAGCTGCTGCGCGCGGGCGACGGCGCGGGGACGGACCTGTCGCGCACGCTGGAGATCGACCCGGCGGTCGGCCAGGGCGTGCTGCACGTCTCCGCGATGGCGGCCTCGTGCGACGACGATCCGGCGAACGAGTACCCGGCCTGCCATGTGCACCAGCAGGACTGGGGCGTGCCGGTCCGCGTGGCCGAGGGCGGCGCGGACCGGCTGCCGCTGGTGCTAGCGGGCCTCGACGAGGCGCCGACCGAGGCGTCGGATGAAGCGCCGACTGAGGCGCTAGCCGGGGCGCCGGACGAGACGCTGAGCGACGCGTCGGATGAGGGGACGGCCGCGGAGGCGGACGCGGGGACGCACGCCTGACTCCGCCGGCGCCGGCCCCGCGGGACGGGGCCGGCGGGTGCTCACAAGCCGTATCCGTCGCTGTAGCCGTCGCGCGTGTGGTGGTGCCGCTCCTCCTCGACGACCGTGGTCGTGGGGGGCACCACCACGCGGCGGCGCCGGGCGATGCTGCTGAACGCCGTGACGCCGATCAGGCCGACGAGCATCAGGATGACGCCGACGAGGTCGAGGTTGACGCCCTGCATGTGCCAGTCGGTCGCGAACGTGAGAATGGCTCCCACGGCGATGAGGATGATGCATCCGCCGAGGCCCATGACTGTCGCCTCCTAGTCCGGTCTCAGGTCCCGTGGTTCCGGCCTGTTCCGGTCCCTTCCGGTCAACTCCGGGTACCCACAAGTCGGATGGGCATGCGAAGTCCGGTCGTCATCCGTCGCGCGGAGAACGGCGGGAGGGCGCCTGTCAGCCTTCCAGGAACGCTGACAGGGCGTTCGCCAGCAGGAACGGGTCGTCGGCGGCGCACAGTTCGCGGGCGCTGTGCATGGACAGGATGGCCACGCCCACGTCGACCGTGCGGATGCCGTGCCGGGCGGCGGTGATCGGGCCGATGGTGGTGCCGCACGGCATCGCGTTGTGCGAGACGAAGGACTGGAACGGCACGCCCGCCTTCTCGCAGGCCGCCGCGAACACCGCGCGGCCCGAACCGTCGGTCGCGTAGCGGTTGTTGACGTTCACCTTGAGGATCGGGCCGCCCCCGGCGCGCGGCCGGTGGGTCGGGTCGTGCCGCTCGGCGTAGTTGGGGTGCACGGCGTGGCCGGTGTCGGAGGACAGGCAGATCGTGCCGGCGAAGGCGCGCGCCCGGTCCTCGTAGGACCCTCCGCGGGCGAACACCGAGCGCTCCAGCACCCCGCCGAGCAGCGGGCCGTCCGCGCCGGTGTCGGACTGGGAGCCGTTCTCCTCGTGGTCGAAGGCGGCCAGCACGGGGACGCAGTCGAGGCGCGCGGCGCCGTCCGCGCTCGCCACGGCCGCCAGCGCCGCCGTCCCGGCGTGCACGGAGAGCAGGTTGTCCATCCGCGGACCGGCCAGCAGCTCGCGGTCGCGGCCCAGGTAGGCGGGCGGCTCCACGGAGTGGACCATGAGGTCCCAGCCGGCGGCCTCGCCGGCCGCGAGGCCCGCCTCCTGCTCCAGGAAGGCGATCAGGTCGCCGTCGCGGACGTCGTCGCCCAGGCCCCACACCGGCTGGAGGTGCCGCTGCTTGTCGAGCTTGAGGCCCTCGGTGGAGACCGAGCGGTCCAGGTGGATCGCGAGCTGGGGCACCCGCAGCAGGGGCCGGTCGACGTTCACCAGGCGGGTGGAGCCGTCCCGGAGGGTGAGCCGGCCGGACAGGCCCAGGTCGCGGTCGAGCCAGGAGTTCAGCAGCGGGCCGCCGTAGATCTCCACGGCGACCTGGCGCCAGCCCTGCGCCCCGGTGTCGGGCAGCGGCTTGACGCGCAGGTTCGGCGAGTCGGTGTGGGCGCCCACGATGCGGAACGGGGTGTGCGGCGCGGCGCCCTCGGGGACGTACCACGCGATGATCGCCCCGCCGCGCAGCACGTACTTGCCGCCGCTCGTGCCGTCCCACGCGTCCGTCTCGGCGACCTGGCGGAAGCCGGCCTTCTCCAGCCGCTCGGCCGCGTTCGCCACGGCGTGGTACGGCGACGGGCTCGCCGCCAGGAAGGGCATCAGATCGTCGGTGTGGCCGCGGTCGAAGCGCTGGCTTGTACTCATGGGTTCACCTTAACGACGGACGAGGGTCCGCTCCTCGTGGCGGAAGCGGACCCTCGTGAGCGCGGTGCGGCGCGCGGACCAGCGGCGGACCGGCGCCGCCTGTGCGGCGGACCGGTCTCAGACCGGCGCCGGGCCCGGGGGCGGACGAGCCGCGGTCCGGCGCGGCCCTGGCGGCAGGCGAGCCGCGGTCCGGCGCGGCCCCGGCGGCAGGCGAGCCGCGATCCGGCGCCGCCTTGGCGGCAGACCCGCGCCGCCCTGCCAGCAGGCCCGCGCCGCCCGGCGGCGGACGAGCCGCGGACCGGCACCGGGCCCCGGCGGCGAACTCAAAGGCGTCCGCCGGGCCCGCTGGGCGGACTAGAAGGCGGCCTCGTCCAGCTCCATCAGGTCCAGCTCGACCGCGCCGGACAGCTTGCGGGCCAGGGTGACGCCCGGCAGGACGGTGGCCGCGAAGAACTTCGCCGCCACGATCTTGCCCTGGTAGAACGCCCGGTCCTTGGCGGAGGCGGTCTCCAGCTTCTCCGCGGCGACCGCGGCGCCCTTGAGCAGCAGGTAGCCGACGACGACGTCGCCGGAGGCCAGCAGCAGGCGGGTGGTGTTCAGGCCCACCTTGTAGATGTTCTTCACGTCCTGCTCGGTGGCCGCGAGGTCGGTCAGCATCACGCCGACGATCGCCTCCAGCTCGACGGCCGCCTTGGCCAGGTGCTCGCGGGCGCCGGCCAGCTCCTCGCCGCCGGTGGCGAGCGCCAGGAACGTCTTGATGTCCTCGGCGAGCCCGTTGAGCGCGGCGCCCTGGTTGCGGACGATCTTCCGGAAGAAGAAGTCCTGGCCCTGGATGGCGGTGGTGCCCTCGTACAGGGTGTCGATCTTGGCGTCGCGGATGTACTGCTCGATCGGGTACTCCTGGAGGAACCCGGAGCCGCCGAAGGTCTGGAGCGACTGGGCGAGCTGCTCGTAGCCCTTCTCCGAGCCGTAGCCCTTGACGATGGGCAGGAGCAGGTCGTTCAGCGCGTGCTCGGTCGCGGCGTCCTCGCCGGTCGCCTCCTTGACCGCGATGACGTCCTGGACGGAGGCGGTGTAGAGCACGAGGGCGCGCATGCCCTCGGCGTACGCCTTCTGCGTCATGAGCGAGCGGCGCACGTCGGGGTGGTGGGTGACGGTGACCTTGGGCGCGGTCTTGTCCATGAAGTTCGCCAGGTCGGGGCCCTGGACGCGCTCCTTGGCGTACTCCAGCGCGTTGAGGTAGCCGGTGGAGAGGGTGGAGATCGCCTTCGTGCCGACCATCATGCGGGCGAACTCGATGATGCGGAACATCTGGCGGATGCCGTCGTGCCGGTCGCCGATCAGCCAGCCCTTGGCGGGGTGGCGGTCGCCGAAGGTCATCTCGCAGGTGTTGGACGCCTTCAGGCCCATCTTGTGCTCGACGTTGGTGGCGTAGACGCCGTTGCGCTCGCCCAGCTCGCCGGTCTCGAAGTCGAACAGGTACTTCGGGACGAGGAAGAGGGACAGGCCCTTGGTGCCGGGGCCGGCGCCCTCGGGGCGGGCGAGGACGTAGTGGAGGATGTTCTCCTCCATGTCGTGCTCACCGGAGGTGATGAAGCGCTTCACGCCCTCGATGTGCCAGGAGCCGTCCTCCTGCTGGACGGCCTTGGTGCGGCCGGCGCCCACGTCGGAGCCCGCGTCGGGCTCGGTGAGCACCATGGTGGAGCCCCAGGTCCGCTCGACCGCGATCTTCGCGAGCGCCTTCTGCTGCTCGGTGCCCTCCTCGAAGAGGATGCGGGCGAACGCCGGGCCGGAGGAGTACATCCAGATCGCCGGGTTGGCGCCGAGGACCAGCTCGGCGTACGCCCAGATCAGGGACGGCGGGGCGTTGGTGCCGCCGATCTCCTCGGGCAGGCCGAGCCGCCAGTACTCGGAGTCCATGAAGGCCCGGTAGCTCTTCTTGAAGGACGCGGGAACCGGCGCGGTGTTGGTCTCCGGGTCGAAGACCGGCGGGTTGCGGTCGGCGTCGGCGAAGGACTCCGCCAGCTCGTTCTCCGAGAGGCGGGTCAGCTCGTCCAGGACGCTCTTGGCGGTCTCGACGTCCATCTCCTCGAACGGGCCCGTGCCGTACAGCTTGTCGCGCCCGAGCACCTCGAAGAGGTTGAACTCGATGTCGCGGAGATTCGACTTGTAGTGCCCCATGGCGACGGCTCCGTAAAGGATTCGGCGAGGCACTGGCTCCTCGCTCCGGTTCAGCTTCCAGCTAGCGCCATCGATGATGCTACCCGTCGGTAATAAGAAGCAACCCCGATCGGGTCATCTGTGACTCAGTACTCTTGCGGGCATGTACGGATACGGCCAGACGATGGACGGCGGCGCCGCGCAGCAGGGCTACGTCCCCCCGCAGCAGCAGATGCCCGGGGGCGTCGGCGGATACGGCCAGCAGGCCCCGCTGTACCCGGAGCCGTCCCCGCCCTCGCTGGCCGACGCGGTGCGCGCCTTCACCACCGGACAGATGGCCGCGGAGGACTTCCAGCAGGTCTTCGCGACCAGCAAGGTGTACTGCCCGCGCGGCGACACCCCGGGCTTTCTGGCGCTGCACAACACCCAGCAGCCGGTGATCCCCATGTTCACCTCGCTCAAGGAGCTGCGCCGGTACGCCGGCAAGGAGTCGAAGTACTTCGTGATCACCGGCGCCGAGGTGATCGACCTGCTGCCCACCGGGTACGGCTTCGTGGTCGACATGGAGGGCGAGCACCGGATGGTGTTCGACGCCAAGGCGGTCGAGCAGATGGTCGACTTCGCGATGCGGCGGATGTACGGCTGACGCGGCGAGCGTATGACTGACGCGGCAGACGCATGACTGACGCGGCAGACGCATGACTGACGCGGCAGACGTGTGACTGGCGCGGCGGGTGCGCGGGCGGCGCGCGTCGCCCGGTTCCGGGGCCCGGAGGGAATTTCCTCCGGGCCTCGCGCATGGGTGCTGGCGAAAAGTTGAATCCTCAACTAGAGTGCTCGCACAAGGAGGCCCAACATGCCCGCAGTGACCGTAGAGAACCCGCTGACGCTCCCCCGAGTGGCGGCGCCCGCCGACGCCTCGGCCCGGCCCGTGCTCACCGTGACGACCGCGCCGAGCGGGTACGAGGGTGAGGGCTTCCCGGTCCGCCGCGCGTTCGCGGGGATCAACTACCGGCACCTGGACCCGTTCATCATGATGGACCAGATGGGCGAGGTGGAGTACGCGCCGGGCGAGCCCAAGGGCACCCCCTGGCACCCGCACCGCGGCTTCGAGACCGTCACCTACATCATCGACGGGACCTTCGACCACCAGGACTCCCACGGCGGCGGCGGCACCATCACCAACGGCGACACCCAGTGGATGACGGCGGGCTCGGGCCTGCTGCACATCGAGGCGCCGCCGGAGTCCCTCGTCCTGTCCGGCGGCCTCTTCCACGGCCTCCAGCTCTGGGTGAACCTGCCGGCCAAGGACAAGATGATGGCCCCCAAGTACCAGGACCTGCGCAGCGGCAGCGTGGCCCTGCTGACCTCGCCGGACGGCGGCGCGCTGATCCGCGTGATCGCGGGCGAGCTGGACGGCCACCAGGGCCCCGGCGCGACGCACACCCCGATCACGATGATCCACGCGACCCTCGCGCCGGGCGCCGAGCTGACCCTGCCGTGGCGGCAGGACTTCAACGGCCTGGCGTACGTGCTGGCGGGCAAGGGCTCGGTCGGAACGGAGCGCCGCCCGGTCCGCACCGGCCAGACGGCGGTCTTCGGCGCGGGCTCGTCCCTGACCGTCCGCGCGGACGAGCAGCAGGACGCCCACACCCCCGACCTGGAGGTCGTCCTCCTGGGCGGCCAGCCCATCCGCGAACCGATGGCCCACTACGGCCCGTTCGTGATGAACACCCGCCAAGAGCTGCAACAGGCTTTCGAGGACTTCCAGAAGGGCCGACTGGGCTCGATCCCGGCGGTGCACGGGATGTCGGCGAAGGGCCCGCAGGACTGACCGGCCGGCGGCACTGACCGGACGACCGGACACTCGGACATGGCCGGGTCGGCGACCGGCGGGACACTCGCCCGTCGCGCTGGCCCGGCCGTCGTCGTTTGCTGCCGGAGCGCCACCGATCACGGTCGGTCGCGCTCCGGTCGGGACGGCGTTCAGTGCCGCTGACCGCTACTGCGGTGGCATGACCAGAACGGGACGTGCCACTCCGTCTGACCACGTCCTACCGGTCATCGCGTCTCCCAGTACTCCGCCAGCATCTCCGTCGGCCACTCCGGTTCCCGCACCTCCCCCTGCGGCCCCATCTCCCGGAAGTACGGCCCGACGTCGTAGACCGGCGTGCCGTCCACCGCGTCCAGGCCGGTGACGTGGAGGTCGAGCCCGTCCACCCGGAGCAACCGGGGGAAGCTGGTGGCCAGTTGGTTTGGCCGGCGGTGGTTGCGGTGGGCGAAGGCGCCGCTGGGGGCCCAGCGGGGATCGTTGCGAGGGCTGCGGGCGTGCAGGGCTACGTCGTCAGGGGAGGACTTGCTGAAGTGCCAGACGACGAGGAGGTGGGAGAACTCCTCCAGGCCCTGAACCGCTTCGGCGGGGAAGGCGGGGTCAAGGCGGATGGCGGACTCGACTCCGCCCCAGTAGTCGTCGGCGACTTCGGTCCGGCCGCCGACGACGACGCCGATGGGTTCGATGTGCAGGGTCACGAGACGCTCCCTCGTCTTCGGGTGGGCCGTGATCAATCTACGGCGCGCAAGTAGCCGGCCGCCCTGGCTTCCAGCTCGACGGCGGCCGGGATGCCTCGGCGCCGGTAGGGGGAGAGAAGGGAGCGCATCTCTTCGACGCGCTGCCGGGCCCGGCCCGAGTAGATGCCCTCCTCCATGGCGTCGAGTGCCTTGCCCCAGGTGGCGCAGGCTTCTTCGACGCTGCCCGTGGAGACCTGGGCAGCGCCCAGGTAGCCCAGGGTCACGGCGTGGGTGCGGCGGAAGGCCGGCCCGCGCTTGCGGACGCTGCGCTCGAACTGGCTGATCGCACCCTTCGGGTCGTTGAGGTCCCGCAGGGCACAAGCCGTCTCATGGGACAGGGAGGCGGCTCCGAAGAAGAAAGTGCGGGAGGGTTCTTCGACGCCGTCGTGGGCGTTGCCGAGGTCGTCCTCGGCTCGGAGGAGGGCGGCGGACGCCTCCTGGGGGTGGCCGGTGGCGGCGAGGCAGCGGGCGTGGACGACGCCGAGGAGGGCGCGTTCGCGTGGCGTGGCGGACAGGTACCGCTGGCCGTGCGTCGACGCGGTAGAGAGTTCCAGAGCCTTCTGGGGCAGCCGCATGTCGAGGGCCTGGTGGGCCATCGCGCGCAGGATGTGGCCGGAGAGCGGTGCGTCGGCGGCGGTCGCCGCCATCTTCAGGCCGAGCGCGAAGTACGGGACGGCGATGTCGTGGAGGCCGTTGTCGAAGGCCATCCAGCCGCTCAGGTAGGAGGCTTCGGCCGCGGCGGAGAACATGTCGCGGCGGACCGCCTCCGAAGGGAAGCGGCCGACGAGGCAGCGGCTGACCTCCGTGCTCAGGTACTCGACGAGGGCAGTGCGCCCGTGGCCGCCGCCACGGCGTTGGTCCATGCCGGAGAAGGCGAGGGTCATCTCACGGACGTTCTCGACGTCTCCCTGGCCCACCCGTTTCGCGGCCGGTGACGCCTCGGCGGCCGGATGCCGGGCCATCTCGGTCCACCACGTCTCGGCGGGGACGGTGAGGGCGGCGGCCGAGTAGACGCCGCCGCGCAGAAGTCTCCGTCGGCTCGAGTCCAAGTCGGTGCTCCCCAGGTCGGTCAACGTGGTCAGCGGGTCGACGCGCCAGTCCAAGGCTCCTCGGACCGGCGAGTCGGGCGTCGTGAACCCGGCCTCGGCGGGGGTGACGACGCGGTGCAGACGGCGGGACAGCGCCTCGCACACGATTATGGGGGAATGGCCGGAAGGCACATGGCCGCTCACCCAGTGCTGGACGTGCTGACGGGTCACGTGGCAGTGGCCGGCCAAGCCGTTCTCGTGCGCGACGCGGACGAACGCGCTCGCCGCCTGTGCCCGTGACCAGCCGGCTTCCGCGAGCAGGGCCTCGAACTTCGTGTTCCGCCTGGGTGTCATATCGCGGTCCCCGCTCACCGGCGATCTCGTGTCAGGTTCGTCGGCCTCGCCCACGCACGGTGCGGAGTCGGTCGCTCACGACAACGTAAGGCGGACGAGGCCCCGCGTTCCATCGAACTGGTCGAAGTTCACCGGCCCTTGTTGTCACACGAGCGCGGTCGATCTTGAGGCGGCTTTGGCAGGCCGCAGCCCGGCGGCTGCTGTCCGGGACCGCTCTGGAGGGGTTGTCTGGTTCCGCCGACCCTTCCCGGATCAGGGGGTATTTCCATGTCCACCACGCCACTCGTCTCGGCGTGCCTTCGTGGCTGCTCCGCCGACGAGTTCCTTCTGGCCGAGACGCTTCACCTCGTAGGTGAGCCGACGCAACAGTCAGGACAGCCGGAGGACCTGAGCTTCGTCGGGCGGATGCGTCGCCTCGCGAGGGCTCGCCTGATCTCGGCTGGCCTCGCCGGTCTTGCCGACGACGCGGAACTCGTCGTCTCCGAGCTGGTCACCAACGCCGTGGTGCACAGCGGCGGGAGCGAGGTCACGCTGACTCTGCGACTTCACGAGTCGCATCTGGAGATCTGGGTGCACGACGGCGTGGCCGGAGACCACCACCCGGTGCGCCCGGCAGTGGAGGCATACGACGAGGGCGGCCGGGGCCTTCATCTGGTGGCCGCCGTCGCGGCCTGTCACGGCGGTTCCTGGGGCCTTGGGGACCAGGGGGCCACCACCTGGTGCCGACTGGCGGTGGCGACGTGAGGGGCCTGGGCGGGGCGGCCTGGTACTGCGCTGCCCGTGCCGCGTCCCCAGGCGGCGCGGGCGACACGGCTGGTGATTACCTGGCGGCCACCGACCTCAAGGGACGGTCAGAGCCAGTCGGGCTCGATGATCTCCTCGCCCTCGTCCTCGGGCGGTTCGAACCGGGCGTAGAAATCGTCAAGCGCCGACTCCGTGACGGTCAGCGCGTTGGCGTCCTCACGCAGGTTGCGCTCCTGAAGACGCGGCAGCAACTCGGCCCGCTCGACAGGGAAGTACACCATGTGCGGCCGCCCGCCCGCCTCTTCGACGAGCTTCTTCCACTCCTGGCGGGCCGAACGCAGCCACAGGCCGTGGTCCAGTACGACGTTCCGGCCTGCTTCAACCAGTTCCACCAGGCGCTCACGGACCTCGGCGACCACCGGCGCCTCCAGGGCGAAGTAGTCCCGCTCCGGATAGTCCACGCCATAGCTGCCGTGCCGGGCGTGAACCAGTTCGTCCACCGACAGCCGCACCGCTCCGGCCGGCTCCAGCCGCCGCCGGGCGTACGTGGTCTTGCCCGACCCGGTCAGCCCGACCAGCAGATACACCACCGGCTCGGTCTCCCGACCGCGGTCAGCAGCCCGGCTGGGCTCCACCGCCTTCACCCGCGCTCCCTCCTCGCGCTCTGCGGATTGCTCCCGGAGCCCAGCCTGTCACCCTTCCGCCCGCGGTGCGGGCGAACGGCCGTGCCGCGCCCCGGGGAGATCTGCCGTGATTCCACCGTTCACGCTCATCCCCCTGTGTGCGTACGTGCGGCGTGCGCCCGGCTGTCTCGGCAGGACGATGGCCCCCAAGTACCAGGACCTGCGCAGCGGCAGCGTGGCCCTGCGGACCTCGCTGGACGGCGGCGCGTTGATCCGCGTGATCGCGGGTGAGCCGGGCGGCCACCAGGGGCCCGGCGCCACGCATACGCCGATCACGGTGATCCGCGCGACCCTGGCGTCCCGGTCACCCGGGCGGCTCGTTCTGGCGGGACAGGGTGGACGGGGGCGTGGTGCGCTGGTGGGGTGCGCCTGTTGCCCGAGCCCGTGAGACGTCTCGCCGCCTGGTGCGCCGTCGCGCTGCTGGTCTCCGGGACGGTGTGGATCGGCGTGCGGCTGTGCGCGCAGTTCCGCACGACCGTGACGCCGGTGCTGCTGGCGCTGCTGGGGACCGCTCTGCTGCGGCCTCTGTTCCGGCGGCTGGTGCACGCGCGGGTCAACCGTTCGCTCGCCGCCGGGATCACCTGCGCCGCCGTCCTGGTCGTGGTCGGCGGGGTCGGCTACATCGTCGCCGTCGCGCTGATCGGCAGCGGGCCGCAGATCGCCGCCTCCCTGGAGAACGCGGCCAAGGCGGTCGCCGCGCACTTCGGGGCGGCCGGGACCTCCCTGAAGGACCTCGCCGCGCACGGCAGGGAGCTGCTGGGGAAGTTCGGCGGGACGGCCGTGTCCAATGTGGTCAGCGGGGTCAGCGTGGTCGCCGAGTACGGCGCCATGGCGGTCCTCGCGCTGCTGCTCGTCTTCTTCTTCCTGCGCGACGCCCACCGGGCGCTGGCCGCGCTGCGCTCCCTCTCGCCGGGCGGGAGCGCGGACACGGTGGAGGCCGCGGCCCGGCGGGCCTTCTCCGCCGTCGAGGGCTTCATGCGGGGGACCACGCTCATCGCGCTCATCGACGCCGTCTGCATCACCGTGGGCCTGCTCGTTCTGAGGGTGCCGGGCGCCGTCGGGCTGGGCGCGCTGGTCTTCGTCGGCGCCTACATCCCCTACCTGGGCGCCTTCGTCTCCGGCACCGTGTCCGTGCTGGTCGCGTTCGCCGACCGGGGCGTCGTCGTCGCGCTGTGGGCGCTTGGCGTGGTGCTGGCCGTGCAGGTGCTGGAGGGGCACGTGCTCCAGCCGGTGATCCAGAGCCGGACCGTGCAGATGCATCCGGCGGCGGTGCTGCTGGCGCTCACGGCGGGCGCCTCGGTCGCCGGCATCCTGGGCCTGCTGCTCGCGGTGCCGCTGACCGCGGCGGCCTTCGGCATCGCCCACGAACTGCGGCAGCGGTACGGCTGAGGGCGCGCCGGCATGCCCGCGCTCGCATACTCCCTCGCGGCCCGCCCGCGATGGCGCCGACTGCCCCGCGCGGCCCGTTCGGCCACGGCGCCGACCGTCTCCCGGCCGGTCCGCGATGGCTGACTGCCTTGCGGCCCGTCCGGCGACGGTGCCGACTGCCTCCCGGCCTGTCCCGCGACGGTGCTGACGGCCTCGGGGCCCGTACGGTCACGGCGCCGACCGCCTCGCGGCCCGTCCGGCCACGGCGCCGACTGCCCCCCGCGCCCCGTCCTGCCACGGTGTCCGCCGCCCTACCGCTTCGGGCACGGGGGCGGCTCGTACAGGTCGAACCAGATGCTCTTGCCGACCCCGCGCGGCTCCACGCCCCAGGCGTCCGCCAGCAGCTCCATCAGCACCAGGCCGCGGCCGGAGGAGGCCAGCTCCCCCGGGCGGCGCTTGTGCGGCAGCTCGTCGCCGGCGTCGGTGACCTGGACCCGCATGCGCCGCTCGCCCTTGTGGCCGCTCACCTCGGCGAGCAGCAGCGCGTCGGTGTCGGTGTGCACCAGGACGTTGGTCAGCGTCTCCGACACCAGCAGCACCGCGGAGTCCACCTGGTCGGGGCAGGACCAGTCGTGCAGGAGTTCGCGCAGTTGGTGCCGGGCCACCGCGATCTGCTCCGGCTCCGCCTGCGCGACGGTCAGCAGGGTGCGCCGCACCTCGGGCGCCGGGCCGCCGGGGGTCTCGTGGCGGCTGAGCAGCAGGACGGCGATGTCGTCCTCGCGGCGGTCGGCGAGCGGACCGGTGGTGTAGTGCGAGGAGGGCCCGTGCACGCCCTGGACGAGCGCGTCGGCCAGCTCCTCCAGGTCGCCCTCGTGCCCCTCCAGGATGGCGCGGATGCGCTGCCACCCGGTGTCCAGGTCGTGGCCGCCGGTCTCGATCAGGCCGTCGGTGCAGACCATCATCGTCTCGCCGGGCTCCAGGACGAACCGGGTGGTGGGGTAGTCGGCGTCCGGGTCGATGCCGAGCGGCAGGCCGCCCGCCGTCGGACGCTCCAGAACCGTGCCGTCGGCCATGCGAATCACCGGGTCCGGATGCCCGGCGCGGACCACCTCCAGGACGCCGGTGTGCGGATCGACCTCCGCGTACAGGCAGGTCGCGAACCGCACGTCGGAGAGGTCGGCGCCGTGGCCGTCGTCCCCGCCGCCGTCGGCGTGTCTGTCGCCGCAGCCGCGTCCGCCGACGACGCCGTGCAGGAACCGGGAGGCGCGGGAGAGCACCGCGTCCGGGGGATGGCCCTCGGAGGCGTAGGCGCGCAGCGCGATGCGCAACTGGCCCATCAGGCCCGCCGCCCGCACGTCATGGCCCTGTACGTCCCCCATGACCAGCGCGAACCGCCCGGAGCCCGACTCGTCGAGGCGGCGGGCCGGGCCGCCGGGCAGCGGGATCATGTCGTACCAGTCGCCGCCGACCTGGAGGCCGCCGCCGGTGGGCACGTACCGGGCGGCCACGTCCATGCCGGGGACCTCGGGGCCCAGCGTGGGCATCATCGACCGCTGGAGCCCGTCGGTCAGCTCCCGCTCGGTCTCGGCGGCGCTGGCCCGGGACAGGGCCTGGGCGAGCATCCGGGCCACCGTCGTCAGCACCGAGCGCTCGTCGGGCGTGAACGCCACCGGATAGGCGAACGCGGCCATCCAGGCGCCCTGGGTGCGGCCCCGCGCGATCAGCGGCAGGAACGCCCAGGAGCGGCGGTTGAACCGCTGGGCGAGCGGCCAGGTGACCGGGTAGCGGTCCCGGTACTCCTCCGGCGAGGAGAGGTAGACCGCCCGGCCGGTGCGCACCACCTCGGCGGCCGGATAGTCCGTCTCCAGCGCCATCTGCGCGAACGGGCCCTCGTCGCCCGTCTGGTGCCCGTAGTACCCGATGATCGTCAGCCGGTCGGCCTCGGCGCCGAAGACGGCCAGCCCGTCCGGCGAGAACCCCGGCATGGACAGCCCGGCCGCCACGCGCAGCACCTCGGCGGTGGACCGGGCCTCGGCCAGCGCCCGCCCGGCGTCCAGCAGGAACGCCTCCCGCGAGCGCCGCCAGTCGCCGGTGACCGCGCTGACCCCGGCCGGGGAGCCCGGCGTCGGCTCGGTGACCTCCTGGAGGGTGCCGATCAGCTCGTACGCCTTGCGGCGCGCGTCGTAGGACGGCCGGGAGCGGCTGCGCACGACCCGGATGATCCGGCCCCGCTCGTCCATGACCCGGAAGCGCACCTCGGCCAGGGTCTGCTCGGCGGCGGCGAGCTGTACCACGCCGGTGATCTCGTTCCAGTCGACCGGATGCAGCCGGTCGCGCACCTCGGACTCCGCGAGGACGGCCGGCCGGGCGGGCAGCCCGAGCAGCCGGGCCGCCTCGGCGTCGACCGAGACCAGCTCAGCGGCGGTGTCCCAGTGCCACACTCCGGTCGCGAGGGAGGCGAGGACGTCCCCGACGGCGGGCAGCGGGTCGCCAGTGCGCATTGCCCCACTTTAGGGAGATGCGATCGGTACCTGCCACCCTGGGAGGACGGCCGTCGCGGTGGGGACCCCCTAGAGAGGCGGCCGGTACGCTTGACGGGTCCGGGCCCCGTGCCCGTTCCCGCCGAGGAGAGCATCCTCGGCGCACCACCTGGGCGCACCACCACCTGGGCACTCCACGAACGAAGGACGATGAACGACGATGCATCGGTACAGGTCCCACACCTGCGGCCAGCTCCGCGCCTCTGACGTCGGCGCCGGCGTCCGGCTCAGCGGCTGGCTGCACAACCGGCGCGACCTGGGCGGCATCCTCTTCATCGATCTGCGCGACCACCACGGCATCACGCAGCTCGTCGCCCGTCCCGGCACGCCCGCCTACGAGGCCCTGGACAAGCTGTCCAAGGAGACCGTCGTCCGGATCGACGGCGCCGTTGTTTCACGTGGAACCGAGAACGTGAACTCCGACCTGCCCACCGGCGAGATCGAGATCGAGGTCAGTGACGTGGAGGTGCTGGGCGAGGCCGCCCCGCTGCCGTTCACGATCAACGCCGAGGACGGGGTCAACGAGGAGCGGCGCCTGGAGTACCGCTTCCTGGACCTGCGCCGCGAGCGCATGCACCGCAACATCATGCTGCGCACCGCCGTCATTTCAGCGATCCGCCACAAGATGACCGCGCTGGGCTTCAACGAGATGGCGACGCCGATCCTGTCCGCCACCTCCCCCGAGGGCGCCCGCGACTTCGTCGTCCCCTCCCGCCTGCACGCCGGCCGGTTCTACGCCCTGCCGCAGGCCCCGCAGCAGTTCAAGCAGCTCCTGATGATCTCCGGCTTCGACCGGTACTTCCAGATCGCGCCCTGCTTCCGCGACGAGGACGCCCGCGCCGACCGCTCGCCGGGCGAGTTCTACCAGCTCGACGTCGAGATGAGCTTCGTCGAGCAGGAGGACGTCTTCCAGCCGATCGAGCGGCTCATGACCGAGCTGTTCGAGGAGTTCGGCGGCGGCCGCCACGTCACCTCGCCCTTCCCGCGCATCCCGTTCCGCGAGGCGATGCTGAAGTACGGCTCCGACAAGCCGGACCTGCGCGCCAAGCTGGAGCTGACCGACCTCACCGACGTCTTCGCGGGCTCGGAGTTCAAGGCGTTCGCGGGCAAGCACGTGCGCGCGCTGGCGGTGCCGGACGTCGCCGCCCAGCCGCGCAAGTTCTTCGACCAGCTCGGCGACTTCGCGGTCGCGCAGGGCGCGAAGGGCCTGGCCTGGGTGCGCGTCGGCGAGGACGGCTCGCTGACCGGTCCGATCGCCAAGTTCCTCACCGAGGACGACGTGGCCGAGCTGACCAAGCGGCTGTCGCTGGCCCCCGGCCACGCGGTGTTCTTCGGGGCCGGCGAGTTCGACGAGGTCTCCAAGATCATGGGCGCGGTGCGGGTCGAGGCCGCCAAGCGCGCCGGGCAGTTCGAGGAGAACGTCTTCCGCTTCTGCTGGATCGTCGACTTCCCGATGTACGAGAAGGACGAGGAGACCGGCGCGATCGACTTCTCGCACAACCCGTTCTCCATGCCGCAGGGCGGCCTCGAGGCGCTGGAGACCCAGGACCCGCTGGACGTCCTCGGCTGGCAGTACGACATCGTCTGCAACGGCGTCGAGCTGTCCTCGGGCGCGATCCGGAACCACGAGCCGGACATCATGCTCAAGGCGTTCGAGATCGCGGGCTACGACCGCGAGACGGTGGAGGACAAGTTCGCCGGCATGCTCCGCGCGTTCCGCTTCGGCGCCCCGCCGCACGGCGGCATCGCGCCGGGCGTCGACCGCATCGTCATGCTGCTGGCCGACGAGCCCAACATCCGCGAGACCATCGCGTTCCCGCTCAACGGCAACGCCCTGGACCTGATGATGGGCGCGCCGACCGAGCTGGACGAGTCCCGCCTGCGCGAGCTGCACCTGTCGGTGCGCAAGCCGCAGCCGAAGTAGCCGCTCCGGCGCACGACGAAGGGGTGGGGCCCGGCCGTTCGCCGGGCCCCACCCCTTTTTCCGTTCACGTGCTCCGGTCGCGTTTTCCGTGCGCGTGCTCCGTGCGCGCCGGGTCAGGCGGCGGGCTTCTCCTCCAGGCGGGGGAAGAGCACCGCGCCCTTGGTGACCCTGGCGCCGGCCGGGAGCTGTCCCCAGGCGCCGGCGTCCTGGACCCGCTGGTCGGCCAGCGCGCCCAGGGAGGCTTCCGCGCCGAGGGAGTCCCACAGCTTCTGGGAGGTCTCCGGCATCACCGGGTTCAGCAGCACGGCCACCGCGCGCAGGGACTCGGCCGCCGTGTAGAGGATGGCGGCCAGGCGGGCCTGGCCCTCCTCGCCGGGGTCCTTGGCGACCTTCCACGGCTCCTGCTCCGTGAGGTAGCCGTTGACCTGCTTGACGAAGTCGAACACGGCCAGGATGCCGCCCTGGAAGTCCAGCTCGTCGCCGATCTTCCGGTCGGCCTCCGCGACCGCGCGGGCGAGCCCCGCCTGGACCGCCTTCTCGGCCTCGCCGTCGGCCGCGCTCTCGGGCAGCGCGCCGTCGAAGTACTTGCCGACCATGGCGGCCACGCGCGAGGCGAGGTTGCCGAAGTCGTTGGCCAGCTCGCTGGTGTAGCGGGCGGAGAAGTCCTCCCAGGAGAAGGCGCCGTCCTGGCCGAAGGCGATCGCCCGCAGGAAGTACCAGCGGTACGCGTCCACCCCGAAGTGCGACGTCAGGTCCTGCGGCTTGATGCCGGTCAGGTTCGACTTCGACATCTTCTCGCCGCCGACCATCAGCCAGCCGTTGGCCGCGATCTTGCGGGGCAGCGGAAGGCCCTGCGCCATCAGCATGGCCGGCCAGATGACCGCGTGGAACCGGAGGATGTCCTTGCCCACGAGGTGCACGTCGGCCGGGAAGGTCGACTCGAACTTCGCCGGGTTCTCGTTGTAGCCGACCGCCGTGGCGTAGTTCAGCAGCGCGTCGACCCACACGTAGATGACGTGCTTGGGGTCCCAGGGGATCGGGATGCCCCAGTCGAAGGTCGACCGGGAGATGGACAGGTCCTGGAGGCCCTGGCGGACGAAGTTGACCACCTCGTTGCGCGCCGACTCGGGCTGGACGAAGCCGGGGTTCGCCTCGTAGTGGGCGAGCAGTCTGTCGCCGTACGCGCTCAGCTTGAAGAAGTAGTTCTCCTCGCTGAGGGTCTCCACCGGCTTCTTGTGGACCGGGCACAGCTTCAGGCCCGCGAACTCGCCCTCCCCGTCGAGCAGCTCGCCGGGGATCTTGTACTCCTCGCAGCCCACGCAGTACGGGCCCTCGTAGCCGCCCTTGTAGATCTCGTCCTTGTCGAAGAGATCCTGGACGAACTCCTGCACACGGTCCGTGTGCCGCTTCTGCGTGGTGCGGATGAAGTCGTCGTTCGCGATCTCCAGGTGCTCCCAGAGCGGGCGCCACGACTCGGTGACGAGCTTGTCGGCCCACTCCTGCGGGGTGACCCCGTTGGCCTCGGCCGTGCGCATGATCTTCTGACCGTGCTCGTCCGTGCCGGTGAGGTACCACACCTTCTCGCCGCGCTGCCGGTGCCAGCGCGTGAGCACGTCCCCTGCGACGGTCGTGTAGGCGTGGCCCAGGTGAGGAGCGTCGTTGACGTAGTAAATGGGGGTGGAGACGTAGAACGCCTTGTCACCCTGCTTCTCGGATCCAGTGGCCGCCATGGCGAAATCCTACTGGCCCCGTGAAGATCGACTCACATGCGTTTCAGGTCGCGGACGGCGGCGAGGGCGGGACGCGCCCGGCCGCCGTCCGCGTTCTGCCCGCGTTCTGCCCGCGCCCCGTCCGCGCTCCGTCCGCGCCTCTTCCGCCGTCGCGGCGGTGCGGCGGCGGTGCGGCAGAGGTCGCGGCCGCGGCAGGGCGGCTACGGGCGCCAGGCGGCCAGGACGCCCGCGTACACCTCCACGTCCGTCAGCTCGCGGGGGGCGGGGCCCGCGGCGAAGAAGGACGTGTTGCCGGTCCTCAGCCTGCGCAGGTAGTCGAACGCCTTGCCGTCGCGCTCGCCGAAGGCGACGAAGGAGAAGAACACGTCGGGGCGGTTCCTCGCCGCGTCGGCCAGGGCCTGGGTGGCGGGGGTCTTGGCGTCGGGGGCGCCGTCCGTCTGGAAGACCACCAGGGCGGGGGCGCCGGCGTCCGTCTTCTCGTGCCGCGCGAGGACCGCCTCCACCGCCGCGTGGTAACTCGTCCGGCCCATCCGGCCGAGGGACGCGTGCGCCTCGTCGATCGCGTTCTCGTGCGCGGCGAGGGTCAGGTCGGCGGCGCCGTCGACCTCGGTGGAGAAGAACGTCACCGCGACCGCGGCCTCGGGGTCGAGGTGCGCGGCGAGCGCGAGCGTCTGCTCGGCCAGGGCCTGTGCGGAGCCGTCCGCGTAGTACGCCCGCATGGAGGAGGACCGGTCCAGCACGAGGTAGACCTTCGCGCGGGCGCCGGTCAGCCCCTTCTCCTTCAGCACGGCGCCGGCGGCCTTGTAGGCCGTGACGAGGGCGGGCGCGCGGGACTTCAGCCGTGCGAGGGAGGTCGCGGGCTGCGGCTTGGGGGTGAGGGCACCCGGGGCGTCGGGGGTGAGGGGGGTGCCGCCGGGGGTGAGGGGGGCGGCCGGCTCGGCGGTGGCCTGGGGGGTGGGTGCCTGGGTGGCGGGGGTCGCTGCGGGTTCCGGGGTCTGGAGGGTGGACGCCTGGGGCTCGGGGGTTGCCAGGGGCTCGGGGATTGCTTCGGGTTCGGGGGTCTGAAGGGTGGGCGCCAGGGGCTCGGGGGTGACGAGCGCGGGAGCCTGGGGGGCGGACGTGAGGGGCGCTTCGGGCTTGGGCTCGGGTTCCGCTTCGGGGTGCGGCGCCGCCTCGGCCGGGGTCTCTCCGTCGCCCGCGGCGGCCGTGCGGGACGCGTCGTCGCTGGGTGCGGGGGCGGCGGCCGGTTCCTGCCCCGTGGCCGGGTCGGGCGCGGCGGTGACGGCCGGTTCCGTCGCCGCGGCGCCGTCCGGCTCAGCGGTAGGTGCAGGCGCCTGCTCTGGCTCGGGCTGCGCCTGGGGCGCCTCGGCCTTCTCCTCCGGGCCCCGGGCCTCCTCGGCCTCCGGGGCGGCTTCGGCCGCCGAGACGACCTCGGTCTCTGGCGCCGGGATCTCGTCGGCCTCCGGGGCCTTCGGGGCGGCTTCGGTCTCCGGGGTCTTCGGGGCGTCCCCGGCCTCCGGAGCCGCTTCGGCCTCCCGGGCCTGCGGGATCTCCCCGGCCTGCGCGGTCTGCGCGTTCTCCGCCGTCTCCCGGCGGGGCGGGTCCACCGGCTGGGCGGGGGCGGGGACCGTGACGTTGTCGAAGGCGGACGACACCAGGTCGTGCTCCGCGCGCTCCTCGCGGGGGGCGGAACGGGGCTCGGGGACGTGCGCCGTGGCCGGGGGCTCGGGAACAGGCGCCGGAGACGGCGCCGGGACCTCGGCCGGGGCCTGCGGCTCGGGCTGCCGCGCAGCCGTGGGGGTCGGCTCCTGAGCCGGAACCTGTTCCGCACCCTCTGCTTCGGCCGCACGCTCCTGGCGTGACCGGCCGAACGCGTTCCGCAGGCGAGTGAGAATGCCCATGTGCGCTGCCCTTCGCGTGAGTTGTCCCGTCAATCCCTGGCCAGGACGGACACGTAAGGTTAGCGGCCCCCGACGACGTTCTCGGGCAGGGGAGAGCGCGGGGGGCGGCAGGACCGTGTCGGGGACGCCCGCGCGCACCGTCGGTCAGGGCGCCCCGGACGCGGGCGGCGCGGTCAGGCCCGTACGCGCGGCGGCTCCGGCGCCTGGGCCGGACCCTGCGCCTCGGACGCGCGCCCGCGTCGCCCGAAGGGCAGCCGGAGGCGCGGACGGGGGCCGGAGCGGCCGGCGCGGCGGCGGGTGAGCCAGGTCAGCGCGGCCACCCCCAGGCCGAGCGCCATCAGCAGCCAGGACGCCGTGCGCAGGGTGGACGTCAGGGCGTCGTAGACGGTGCCCGCGGCCGGCTGGGATACCTCGGCGGGCAGGTCGGAGAGGGTCAGGCTGCGGCCGACGGCGAGGGCGAGGGCGAGCAGCGCGCCGCCGAGCGCGGTGCCGAGCGCGGTGGCGACGACGGCCATGCGCCGGCGGGCGGCCAGCGCGATCCCCGCGGCGGCGAACACGACGGCCGAGACGGGGAGCCAGAAGCCGGCGACTTCGAGCATGTGGAACCCCTTCCGCAGACGGCCCAGGTCGTGGGCCGGGAGCAGGGCGACCTCGGTGTGCTGCACCGGGATGCGGTTGGCGAGCGGCACGTGGTCCTGGGCGAGCCGAGCCTTGACGTGGGCGGTGACGGGCGCGAGGTCGACGGTGACCGCGTGGTCCCGCTCGTCGCGCAGGGCGCTCAGGACGGCGTCGTGCGCGGCCCGGTTGCCCTCGTCCCAGGCCGTGCGGAAGGCGGCGGTCTGGGTGAACGACCGCACCGCGTCGTGCACGAAGGGCGACACCGTGCCGCGCATCAGCCGGGAGTCCGTCCCGTGGCCGATCCCGTGCACGATGCCGTCGCCGACGGTCTGGGCGACCGCGTCGCGCACGTCCGGGTCGCCGGCGAGGGGCGCCATGGCGGTGACGTAGCGCCCGGTGTCGGCGAGCCCGTAGGCAGCCCAGGCCGACAGCGCGCCGAACGGCACGAGCAGGCACGAGAGGGCGATCAGGACGGCCGACAGGCCGCTGCGCAGGCTACGGGACACCCTCCCAGCGAAGGCTCCCGGCGCCGTCCGCGCCAGTGTGGGCGGGCGATCGGGTGACCCGCGCTCCCTCCGACGCGGCCGACCCGGTCTGCGTGCCCGCGCCGACGTACCGAGAGACGGTCCGCTTGGGCGCGCCGACGTACCCGAGAGACGGTCCGCTTGGGCGCGCCGACGTACCCGAGAGACGGTCCGCTTGAGCGCGCCGACGTACCCGGGAGACGGTCCGCTTGGGCGCGCCCGTACGCGTAGGCGGTCCACCGGACGTGCCGACGCGGCCGCGCCGACCCGCCCGGCCGCGGCGCCGGACGTCAGCCCGCGCGGTGACCGCCCGCGGCCTCGTGCGGGGAGACGCGCTCGTGCGTGGAGAACCGGTAGAAGCACATCAGGCCCACGCCCCCCGCGCACAGCAGGCCCAGCAGGATGGTGAGCGGGACCGTGTCGCCGGCCTGGTGGAACAGGAAGCCGAAGGCCGCGCCGCAGAAGAGCGCCCAGGCGACGGCGTGCAGTTCGTAGGGGAGCCGCGGCGCCACGGTCAGCACGGCCGCCATCAGGACGGCGAACACGACCGCGCTGACGAAGCCGAACGCGACGTTCCCCGCGGTGATCGGTCCGCCGGAGCGCCGGACGGAGGCCGCCCACAGCCCGTAGACCAGGCCGATGGCGAGGGGGATCGCCCACCGTCCCAGGGCGTGCGCCCGCGGGCCGAAGAGGTCGGGCGGCCGGGCGGGGAGAGGGGAACGGGCGCCGACGGGCGCGGTGCGGGCGGGTACCGGTGCCGTGTGAGCCATGGAGTGCTCCTCCTCGTCACTCGTCGCCCCCGTTCTCCAGGGCACACCGGGGGAGGGGCGCTGGCAAGTCGGGGTGCGGCCGGTGTCCGCCTGTGGTTCGCTGGGGGCCGTGAGCGAGGGTCGCCCGGACGTCGCGGGCCGCCAGCCGTTTCTGCGGGTGCGGGGCCGCAGCGTGGCCTGGCTGGCGCCCATGGCGCTGCTCGTGACGATCCTGGCGGTCGACTGGAACACCGGCGGGGTGTTCCGCATCCTGTCGTGGGTCGTGCTGGTGCCCGCCATCAGCGCGACGATCTGCGGAGTGTGGACGACGGCCGCTTTCGCCGTGCTGGCGATGGCCTGCTACGTCCTGTCGGACAGCGCCTGGCCGCACCAGTACCGCTTCGGACTGCCCGACTTCATCCTGGTCGCCGCGGGCGGGGTGCTCGCCGTGCTGGTCTGCGCGGTGCGCTGCCGCGGGGAACTGATGATGCTGCACATGGAGAACGTGGCGGAGACCACCCGTCGCGTCGTGCTGCGCCCGCTGCCCCCGGTCTGGGGCGGGCTGGAGCACGCCGAGGTGTACCTCGCCGCGGACTCCGCCGCCCGCATCGGCGGCGACTTCTACGACATCCAGCCCGGTCCCCACGGCACCCGGGTCCTGGTCGGCGACGTCCAGGGCAAGGGGCTGGGCGCGGTGGAGACCGCCGCCGCGCTGCTCGGCACCTTCCGCGAGTCCGGCTACCACGAGAATGATCTGGCGACGGTCGGCGGCCGCCTGGAACTGCGCATGCTGCGCCACCGCGAGCACAGCAGGGCGTCCGGCCGGGGCGACGGCGGGCGCTTCGCCACGGCCGTCCTGCTCGACTTCCCCGAGGACGACCGCGGCAGCGTCCGGGTCGTCAACTTCGGGCACGAGCCGCCCCTAGTGGTCGGCCCCTCGGGGGTGCGGCAGCTTCCCTACGGCGAGGCGCTGCCGCTGGGGCTCGCCGACCTCACCGAGGAGGGGCTGCCGGCGGTGCGCTGCGCGGCGCTGGCCCCGGGCGAGACGCTGCTGCTGTTCACGGACGGCGTCACGGAGGCCCGGGACAGCTTCGGCGCGTTCTATCCGCTCGCCGCCGAGGTGTGCCGCGCCCTCGCCGCGGACCCGCGCACCGTCGAGCCGGAGCGCCTGGTCGCCTGCGTCCGGGACGGCACGCTGCGCCACGGCGGCGGGCGCGTGAGCGACGACACGACGATCTTCGCGGTCCGGCGGGCCGCCGCGCGCACTCCCCGCATGCCCAGGCCCGTCGGCGGCCGCTCCCCACGGTGACCGGCGCGGCTTCTGGCGCCGACCGCACTCCATGGTGACCGGCACAGCCCTTGGCGCCGACCGCACTCCAGGACCGCACTCCAGGGTGACCGGCACAGCCCTTGAGCCGACCCCGTGCCTACGCCCCCACGATGCCTGTCCTCCACGCCTACGCCCTCGCCCCGCCGGTCCCCCGCGCCTGCGCCCCCGCCATGCCTGTCCCCGGCGCCGATCCCGCGCCCCTGCCCCGCTGGTTTTCTGCGCCGATCCCGCGCCGCCGCCCCTGCCCCGCCGGTCCCCGGCGCCGATCCCGCGCCTCTCGCCGCGTCTACGCTCCCGCCGCCTCGCCAGCCTCCGACGCGACCCCCCGCGCCGACCCCGCGTCTCCCGCCGCGTGTACGCCCTCGCCGCGCCGCCCCCCACCGCAACCCCCGACGCCCCCCCCGGCCCCCGCGGCGCCGACGCCCTTGCCCCCGGCCAGCGCTGTGACCGGCGTCTTCCCGGCGGCAGCGGTTACGGTGGCGCCGTACGCGAAGGACGGGCCGCCGTGCGCGGCCGCGACCGGCGCCGTACGCGACCGACGGAGACACCCACGCGGGGGGACCATGCCCGGAACCGTGCTGCTGCTCGCGGCCTCGCCCGTGGGCCGGGGGCGCCTGGTGGACGCCGCCTCCGTGCTCCCGGCGCTGGCCGCCGTCGAGCCCGCCGTGCTGTCCGGCACGGCGACCGCCAGCGTCGTCGAACTCGCCGACCCGCTGGAGCCGCAGGCCGTCCTCACCCGGCTGCGGGCCGCCGCGGCCAGTCCCGGACCGCTGACCCTCTACGTCACCGGCCAGCTCCAGTCCGACCGCCGCCAGCGCCTGCCGCACCTGGCGCTGGCCCGCACCGCCCCGGCCACCGTCCGCTACACCGCCCTGCCCTGGCACTGGCTGCGCGAGGAGCTGCGGCTGCGCGCCGACGGCGCCACCACGCTCGTCGCCGACCTGCACGCGGACGCGGAGAGCTGGCGGCTGCTGGGCGAGCGCGGACCGGGCGGCCTGGACGCGGGCCGCAACGTCGCCGTGTACGGCCGGGTCGCGCCCCCGCCCCGCCGGCGCACGGTGGCCGTCCCGGCGTACATGAAGGCCGTCGCGACGATCCTGCGCAGCGGGCGCCGCCCCGCCCCGGAGGACCTGCACCAGCAGGCGCTGGCGCGGCTGGCCGGAGAGCAGGCCGGCCGGGCGGAGGCCGGACCGCAGCTCGTGCTCGCGCCCCGGCGCGCCGAGGCGGCCGATCCGCACGCCGCCGTCGCCGCCTGCGTCCGGGCAGGGCGGCACGGCGACGCCGACGCGCTCGCCGCCCGCTGGGAGCGGGCCGCCGCCCAGGCGCACGGCTCGGCCTCCGAGGACGCGCTGCACTGGACGGAGGTACGGGCCGACCTGGCGATGCTCGCGGGGGACGCCGCCGGAAGCTGCCGCGCCTGGCTGACCGTGGCCGCCACCCGCCTCTCCCTGGGCCAGAGCGGCGACTCCCGGGCGGTCGAGGCCGCCGTCGACCGGGCGCACCACCAGTGGGGGCGGATCGCCGATCCTGGCCGTGCCCGTGAACTAGGTCTGCTTCTGGCCGAGTTGCGCGGCCGGGTGCCGGGCTCTAGGGCGGGCGCGCTGGACCACGTACGGCAGGGGCTGCGGCAACTCCAGCCGCAGGAATGACGCGCGCCGGAGGGGCGCCGGAAACGTCGGCGACGGCGACCGGCGGGAACGGCTGGACCGGCGAGGACGGCGACCGGCGCGAGAGCGGCTGGACCGGCGAGAGCGGCGACCCGCGCGGGAGCGGCGGCGCGGACGACCGCTGGGCCGCGGCGGAGGCGCCGAGGGCGCCCGCTCGGAGGTGACGGGGACGCGCGCGCGGCGGCGGTGAAAAGCCGCCAAGTACGACCATACGTCAGTTGTTCAGTGCGGTACGACCCTCCCCACGGGGCGCCGACGGCGCCAGAATGACGAAGTATGGCTGAGGGGGAGGGCGTGGCCGGCCGCAGCATCCGGGTCCGGCTGGACGGGAGCGCGAGCAACGGCGACGTAGCCGCGCTGAAAACGTGGCTGGAGCGCGAGAAACCGCTGGAGGAACAGGTCCGCGCCGGGCGGTTGCAGATCCTGGAGCGGCCGCGCCCCGACGGGCCGCCCGGACACATGGGCGCGGGCATGGAGATCCTGCTCGCCGTCGTCACCGCGGGCGCCGACGTGGTGTTCAACGAACTGCTGGCGCAGGTCAAGCGGGCGGTGTCGGCGTGGCTGGAGAACCGGCGACGGGTGGAGCGCGGCGAACCACCCGAGCCCCGCGTGGATCCGGTGCGCTCCGACGGGGGATAGCGGCCGGTGAGTCGTCTCGACCCGCGAGGGCGGGTGAACCGTGCGCTGCTGGTCGGCGTCTCGGAATACGACCACGTCCACCCCGGCGACGGGGTCCCCGGCTGCCTTCCCGCCGTCGCGCGCAACCTCGAACTGCTGGAGCAGACCCTGCTGAAGGGCGGGGTGTTCGGCGAGGAGGACGTCGTCGCGTGCTCCTCGCCGACCCTGGACGACTTCACCGACGAGCTGCACCGCGCCGCCCGCGCCGCCGACGGACTGCTGCTGTGCTACTTCGCCGGGCACGGCGCCGTGCCGAGCGCGGGCGACGAGCTGTTCCTCCAGATGCGCAACGCACGCGTGGTCGCGGGCGGCCAGGCGGTGTTCCCGGGCGCGGACGCCTTCAGAGGGGTGCTCACCGTGCTCGCCGCCAGCCACGCCCAGCGGATCGTGGTCGTCCTGGACTGCTGCTACGCGGGCAACGCGGCCAAGGTCTGGCACGACTTCGCCCACCGGCACCGCATCATGCTGCTGATGAGCGTGCAGGCCAACCGCCTGACGTACTCCGGCGACGGCGCCGGTCCCACGCCGTTCACCGGCGAACTCGTGCGGCTGCTCGGCGCGGACGGCGAGCTGTCGGCCGCGGAGCTGTCCGCGGGGCTGCGCGAGGGCATGCGGCGGGCGGGGCTCACCACGGACTCCGGGGACCCGTGGGAGCCGCAGTGGGTCGCCGAGCCGGACACGGACGCGCTGCTGACCGCGCGGCCCGCGGGGCCGGACCGGCTGATCCCCCCGCCCCAGCCGACGATCGACCCGTGGCCGCTCAGAGCCCTACGGGCCGGAGTCAGGGCCCTACGGGCCGCCGTCAGGGCCCTACGGGCCGCCGCGGGACTGCTCGCGGCGTTACCGGGCGCCGCGCGGCGCCGGGCCCGCGCGGCGCGCCGCTGGTTCCGCAGGCGGAGCCGCCCGGTCCGGGCCGTCCTGATCGCCGCCCTCGTGCTGGCGCTCGCGGGCGCCGGGCTCGGCGGCTACCGGATACTCGGCCCCGGCGGCGGCCCCGCCTGCGCGCCGCCGCTGGAGCTGCGGCTGCTGACCGACCCCGACCTGGAGACCGCGATCCGCGGCGCCGCCGACGCGTATCTCACCTCCGGCGCCGACACCACCGGGTCCGGATGCCGCCGCAGCGGCATCACCGTCTACAGCTCCGGGACCAACGGCGTGCTCACCGCGCTGCGCGAGCAGACCGAGGCGTGGCGGAACCCGACGGAAGACGACGACGACCCGCAGCGGGACATCGGGCCGCAGCCGGACGTGTGGATCCCCGCCTCGCTCGCGGACGTCCCCCGGGCCGCCCCCGTCGACAAGACCGGCCAGGACTCCAGCTTCGTCGACCTCAGCGCGGACAAGGCCCCCTTCGCGTACTCCCCGGTGGTGCTGGCCGTGCCGCGGAGCGCGGCGCCCGCGCCGGGCGACCGTGTCGGGCTCCCCCTGTCCCGGCTGGTCCAGGGCCTGGGGCAGGGCAAGCGCCCGATGGTGCTGCGCGCCGACCCGGAGACCACCGACGCCGCGCTGCTGGCGACGATCGGACTGTACGACGGAGCGGGCGGCGACGTGCGCGGCGCCGAGCACAGCGCACGGCTCAACGGGCCGCCCGCCGCGGACGCCCACGACATGCTGTGCCCGCCGCCCTACGCCGCCGCCAAGGGCGGTCAGACCGCCCCGCTGGTACCGGAGTTCAAGCTCAGAAGCGACGTCTCCTGCCCCGGGGCGGACTCCACGCCGCGCATCGCCGAGTACCCGGTCGACGTGCCGGCCCTGACCCCCACGTTCGTGCGGGTGCGCTGGTTCGCCGGCGAGTGGGACGTGGGGGCCCGCGACGGCGCCGTAGCGCGCTTCCACCAGTGGCTGACCGGCCCGGAGGGGCGGGCCGCGCTGGGCACAGCGGGCTTCCGCTCGGCGGCGGGCGGGCATCCGCTGCTCGACCCCGGCCCGCCGGCCGCGGGCGTGCTGGCCGCCCCGGCGACGTTGCCGGGCGCGGCCGGGCAGGCGGCGATGGACACGGCGCTGGCGCGCTACCGGGGCGCCACCGGACCCGGCCGGGTGCTGTACCTGCTGGACAGCTCCAGCTCGATGGGAGACCACTGGCAGTCCGCCAGCGGAGGTCCGGCCCTCGTCAAGCAGTCCCTGAACGGCCTCGGCCCGCAGGACCAGTACGGGGTGTGGTCGGTCTACGGCACCGGCGGCGCCTCCGCGCACACGCAATTGCTGGGCGTCGGCGCCCACACGCGTGCGGAGGCCGAAACCGCCGTCGACGACGCCCGGTTGAAGGACGCCGACGCCGATCCGCACGCGGCCCTGCTGGAAGCCCTGGACTACCTGGGGCGCCTCAGCGCCGACGAGCCGCGGCCGACGCTGATCGTCTACCTCACGGACGACGAGGACGTCGACCGGCTGGCGACCGGCGGCAGCCTCGACGAGGTGACGGAGCGGGCACGGGAGACGAAGATCCCGGTGGACATGGTGTCCCTGGTCGCGGCGTCCTGCGACGACGGGCGCCCGGACACGGTGGTCGCCCAGCAGAGCCACGGACGCTGCATCGACGCGGGCGAGGACATCGGCAGGAGCCTGCACGAGGAGGTCGCACGCATGGGGACGGGGGAGCGCTGATGCCGGCACGGACCGGGCCCGCAGGGCCCGTAGGACCCCTAGGAGCCGTACGGCCCTTACGGCTCCTAGGGGTCCTGCGGCTCCTAGTGCTCTTACGGGCCTTACGACCCCTGCGGGCCCTAGGGGCCCTAGGACTCCGAGGACCCCTACGACCCGTGCGGCCCCTACGGGCTCTAGAACTTCTACGGCCCCTACGGCCCCTACGGTCCCTACGGCCCCTACGAGTGCTCCAGCCCTCACGTTCCCCTCGGCCTCCGCGCGCCTCGTGGACGCTGCGGCCCGTGCGGCGGGCGCGCTCGCGCTCCGTGCGGCGGCTGGCGCCGCTCTGTCTGCTGTCCCTGCTGCTGCTCGCGACCGGCGCCTGCACCAGGAGCGCTCCCCGCCCGGCGGCGACGGCCGCCGACTTCGGGGCGGGACCGATCGTGGTGGCCAGCGGCCGCGACGTGACCGGCAAGGACGGCGTCCGCCAGCGGCTGATCGACGCCTGGAACGACAAGCAGAGAGACCAGGGAACCGGCTACCGCGCCCGCCTGGTCGAGCTGCCCGGCTCCGCCGACGAGCAGCGCAGCCAGCTCCTGGGCGCCCTCCAGTCGGGCAGCTCCTCCTACGACGTGGTCAACCTGGACGTGACCTGGGTGCCGGAGTTCGCCGAGGCGGGCCTGATCGAGCCGCTGCCCGACGACATGGTCGACTCCGACGTCATCCCGCCGGTGGCCGCGACCGCCCGCTGGAAGGGCCGGGTCTACGCGGTGCCGTTCAACAGCGACGTCGGGCTGCTCTACTACCGGCGTGACTACTTGCGCGCGGCCGGCTACGACGACGCCTCGTTCAGCGCGAACCTGACGTGGTCGACGCTTCAGGAGCGGGGTGAGGCCGTCGAGACGCAGGCGGATCACCCCAAGGAGTTCCGCACGTGGACCACCCAGCTCGCCCCGTACGAAGGGTTCACGGTCAACGCCCTTGAGGCGTTCGCCTCCGCCACGACGGACTTCTCCCTCACCGACGCCTCCGGCCGCTACACGGCCACCCGCCAGGAGCTGACGGACGGCATCACCGAGCTGCGGCGGCGCGTCGAGAGCCCGTACACCCTGGCGGCGGCCAAGGACTCCTATGAGCCGCAGTCGCTCGGTTCCTTCACGGAGGGCCACACCGTCTTCCTGCGGCACTGGCCCTACGCCTACAGCACGCTCCACCAGACCTTCAACGACGAGCAGTTGGGCGTCGCCCCGCTGCCCGGCCGGGCAGTGCTCGGCGGGCAGAACCTGGCCGTGGCCAGCGCCTCGCACCGGTCCAAGGGAGCGGCCGACCTGATCAGTTACCTCACCACCGCCGAGAGCGAACGCTGCCTGCTGGACGCGGGGTTCGCCGCCACCCGGGTGAAGACGTACCAGCAGGACTCGGTCAGGTGCCCCCCGGCGGCCTCGGCCGCGAGCCCGTCGGCGTCACCGGGCGGAGAGAGCGCCAAGAGCAAGATGCCGCGGGACGCGGCCGGCCGCCCGCAGTACGCCCGCGGCATCCTGCTCCCGGCGCTGCGCAGTGCGGTCCTGCGCCCGCGCACCCCGTTCTACGGCGCCTTCACCCAGACGTTCACCGACACACTGCGGCCCCTGCTCGACGGCGATCCGCCCAGTGACGCCGTGCTGGCGGGACGGCTGGACGCGGCCCTGCGCAAGGTGCTGCCGCACTGAGCGGCGGGGCGGCAGCGGTGGCCACGGGCGCGTCAACGTGGCCGGAAAAGCTCACAGTTGGCGTACTTTCGTTCCTAAGATGGCCGCATGGACATCACGTTGTTCCTTGTCGGCGTCATCGGGGTCGGGGCTGTGTTCGTCGTGGCCGGCGGCCTGGAGAGCCGGTTCTCCCGGGTCGACCGTCGCTTGGCGCGGGTCGAAGGCAAACTCGATCTGATCCTCGACCACTTGGGGCTGCGTGAGGACGAGCCGTGGCGGGACGAGGTGGTCGAACTGGTCCGCGCGGGACGGAAGATCGAGGCGATCAAGGTGTACCGGAAGGCGACGGGCGCGGGTCTGCCCGAGGCCAAGGACGCCGTGGAACGCATCGCCACCTGACCTGGCGACTGTCGAGACCGTCGGTCCTGTCGGCGGGCGCGGCGCCGTCCGTGGGGACTGTGAGGCTTGTAGGCGGGCGTGCCGCCGTCCGTGGGGACTGTCGGGCTTGTCGGCGGGGGCGCTGCCGTCCGTCAGGCCTGGGCGCGGGCCCGTTGCCGGACGTCGGTCAGGCGCCGGGCGCCGAGCTGGACGGCCTCGGCCGTGATGTCCGGCGGGGCGGCGCCGAGGGCGCCGTCGGTCAGCGTGATCGCGTCGTCGCCGACCCGCACGGCGGCGACGACCAGGACCAGGGTCGTGCCGGTCCCCTCGTCGTACTCCTCCGCCTCCTCCCCGGCGTTCGTCGCGGTGAAGGTGATCCGCAGCCCCTGGCCGGCGTCCCCGATCTTCGGCAGCCCGAGGTCGGCGACCTGCACGTTCTGCGTGCCGGACCGGGTGGTCGTCGCCTCGAAGCTGGCGCAGTCCCTCGGCAGCGTCGCCAGCCAGGACAGGGCGCGGTCGGCGTCCGCCGGGTGCGGCGAGAGAACCTGGTAGCGCATCTGGGACTGGTCGTCGGCGTCGTCGAAACCGGCCACGGCCCCGGGGCCGACCGGGGCGCCGAGGGGCTGGTCGGCGTAGAGGGCGTCGAGCAGGCGCTGGCACTGCGGCAGGTTCGTCCGCGCCTTGAGCACACCGTCCCGCCAGGTCGCCGCGCCCTGGGTCGGCCCCCAGGGCGCGCCCATGTCGGCCTCGGTCAGCAGCGCGGCCCGCGCCTGGGCGGCGGTGAGCGCGGCGGCGCCCGGCGCGGCGGAGGCGGCCGGACGGGTGGCCGCGGCGGCCGACCCGGGGGCGTCGCCGGTCGTCGCCGGCCGCCCGGCCGCACAGGCGGAGGCCGCCAGCAGCGCGGCCCCGCACAGCGCGGAGGCGGGAAGGAGACGGGCGACCGTGGGACGGTGCATGAGCGGGTGCCTCCAACGTCGTGCTGCGAACCTGAGCGCCGGCGCCGCCCGAGCGCACGCCCGGCCGGTCCTCCCACCGCACCACCCGCCCGCCGCCCCCGCGACGCGGGCGGTCCGCGCGGGTGAGGCCGCCCCACGGACGGCTCACGGAAGCGGCGCGGTGGGTGAGGCGCGGTCGGTGAGGCACCGCCCCGGGCGGCCCGCGGCCCGCGGCCCGCGGCGCGCCGTAGCGGCGGGCGGCACCCGGCAGACGGCCGGCATCCGGTGGGCGGGCGGCAGGCGGCCCACCGCACGTGGCAGGCGGTACCTGGCAGGCGGCACACGGCACACCGCACCCGCCAAGCGGCAGACCCGCACGTGGCAGACGGCACCCGTCAGGCGGCAGGCGGCCCACCGCACGTGGCCCACTGCACGTGCCAGGCGGCACCTGGCAGGCGGCGCACGCCACACCGCACCCGCCAAGCAGCCCACGGCACACCGCACCTGCCAGGCACCAAGCGCCGCACCCGCACGCAGCAAGCGGCGCCGCGCCGCGGCGGACTGCGAGAGGGACCGGCCGACGCGTAGGGTCGCCGGATCGGATCGCCTGCCAGGGAGTCCCGCCGTGACTGGTCTGCCCGCCCCCGCCCTTCCCGTGATCATCGACTGCGACACCGGCGTCGACGACGCGCTCGCCCTGCTGTTCGCGGTCCGCTGCCCCGGTCTGGAGCTGCGCGCGGTGAGCTGCGTGGCCGGGAACACGGACGTGGACCAGGTGGTGCGCAACACGCTGACCGTGCTGGAGCAGGCGGGCGCCCCGGACGTCCCCGTCGCCCGGGGCGCCGCGCGCCCGCTGATCGAGCCGGTGCGCCCCGCGCACCACGTGCACGGCCGGGACGGCATGGGCGACCTCGGGCTGCCCGCGCCGTCCCGCCGGCCCGCCGACGTGGACGCGGTGACGCTGCTGCGCCACGAGATCCTGGCCTCGCCGCGCCCGGTCACCCTGATCCCCACCGCGCCCCTGACCAACATCGCCCTGCTGCTGCGCACCCATCCGGAGGTGACCGAGAACATCGAGCGGATCGTGTTCATGGGCGGCGCGGTGGCCGCCGGGAACGCCACGGCGGTCGCCGAGTTCAACGTGTGGCACGACCCGGAGGCGGCGGCGATCCTGCTCACCGCCGGAGTGCCGACGACGATGTACGGGCTGGACGTGTTCCAGCGGGTGATCGTCCCGGCCGGGGACGTGCGGCGGCTGCGTGCGAGCGGCGAGCCGGGCGCGCGGCTGGCGGGGCGGCTGCTGGCCCACCGCGACCCGGCCACCGGCGAGGACGGCCTGGCCGGCGGGCTGGGCGACGCGGGCGCGGTCTGCTCGGCGGCCGACCCGGCGGGGCTCACCTCGCACCGGCTGCCGGTGGAGGTGGTCCTCGCCCCGGGCCCCGCACGCGGCCAGACGGTCGTCGACCGCCGCCCCCGCCCCGGCGAGGCGGAACTGCACGGCGAGGCCCGCGAACAGCCCCTCGTCGACGTGGCGCTGGACGTCGACGCGGAACGGTACGTGAAGCTGTACCTGGCCGCCGTGGAGGGGACCGGACGCTAGCGCCGTGCCCGGACAGCTCACCGGCTCGCGAGGCTCTGGCGCCGCGCCCCGCAGCACCGGCGGTCGCCGAGGCTCCGCCGAGACGCCCTCCTCCGCCTGGCGGCGGTGGTGCACGACGCCAGAGCCCCGCCCTGATCACCCTGATCACCCTGGATCGGCCTGAACGGCCTGCCCCGGTCTGATCCCGGACGGAAGACCCTGAGAGCGCCCCCTGAGTGCACCGCGAGGTTCGCTTGCGCGGCGATCGGGACAGAGTTCCCCTTGGCGCTCGGTGCCGCCCGCCGCCCGACCGCCGTCCCGACGCGCCGAACAGGAGACCGCGTGAGCGACCAGCCCGCCCCCCAGGACCCGCCGCCGCCCGACCTGTCCTCCCGCGACCCCGACTGGTGGCGCCAGGCAGTCGTCTACCAGGTGTATCCGCGCAGCTTCTGCGACGCCGACGGCGACGGGCTCGGCGATCTCCGGGGCGTCACTCAGCGCCTCGGCCACCTCGCCGCGCTCGGCGTGGACGCGGTGTGGCTCAGCCCGTTCTACCCCTCCGAGCTGGCCGACGGCGGCTACGACGTCGCCGACCACCGCGACGTCGACCCTCGCCTGGGCGACCTGGACGACTTCGCCGCCCTGGTCGCCGAGGCCCACCGGCTGGGCCTGAAGGTGATCGTCGACCTCGTCCCCAACCATACCTCCCGGCTGCACCCCTGGTTCGAGGAGGCGCTGCGCGCGGGCCCCGGCGCCCCGGCCCGCGACCGGTACGTCTTCCGCGACGGAAAGGGCGAGCACGGCGAACTCCCGCCGACCGACTGGCAGTCCGTCTTCGGCGGCAGCGCCTGGCGGCGGGTCCCGGACGGGCAGTGGTACCTGCACCTGTTCGCCCCCGAGCAGCCGGACCTCAACTGGCGCTGCGAGGAGGTCCGCGCCGACTTCCGCGCCACCCTGCGGTTCTGGTCCGACCGGGGCGTGGACGGCTTCCGCGTCGACGTGGCCCACGCCCTGGTCAAGGACCTGGACGAGCCGCTGCGCGACGTCGGGAACGTCGGCGTCACCGGAGAGGACGCGCTGCCCCGGATGGCGCCCGGCAGCCACCCGTACTGGGACCGGGACGAGGTGCACGAGATCTACCGCGACTGGCGCGAGATCTTCGACGCCTACGCGCCGCCCCGCGCGGCCGTCGCCGAGGCGTGGGTCCCCGACGACCGGCGCGCGCTGTACGCCCGCCCGGACGAACTGGGCCAGGCGTTCAACTTCGAGTACCTCCAGACCGATTGGGACGCCGACGAGCTGCGCCGGGCCGTCGGCCGGGCGCTGGCCTCCGCGCGCGCCGCGGGCGCGTCGGCCACCTGGGTGCTCTCCAACCACGACGTCGTGCGGCACACCTCGCGGCTGATGCTGCCGCCCGGCGCCGACGACAACGCCTGGCTGATGTCCGGCGGCCGCGCCCCGGCCGTCGACGCGGCGGCCGGACTGCGCCGGGCCCGCGCCGCGACTCTGCTGATGCTGGCACTGCCCGGCGCGGCCTACGTCTACCAGGGCGAGGAACTGGGCCTGCCCGAGGTCGCCGACCTGCCGGTCCAGGTGCTCCAGGACCCGATCTGGGAGCAGACCGGCCACGTCCGCAAGGGCAGGGACGGCTGCCGGGTGCCGCTGCCGTGGACGGCTGACGGGCCGTCGTACGGCTTCGGCGCGGGCGCCGCCTGGCTGCCGCAGCCGCCGTCCTTCGCCTCGTACGCGGTCGAGGTCCAGGACGGGACGGAGGGCTCGACGCTGGAGATGTACCGCACGGCCCTGCGGCTGCGCCGCAAGCTGCTCGCGGGCGAGACGCTGACCTGGACGGAGGACGCCCCGCCCGGGGTGCTCGCGTTCGCCCGGTCCGAGGGCTGGCGATGCGTGACCAACCTGTCGGCCACGGACGTCCCGCTGCCGCCGGGCGAACTGCTCCTGAGCAGCACCCCCCTCCCAGCCCCCCGCCGCCTACCACCGGACACCACCGTGTGGCTGGCGTAGGACGCCGCGCCACCAGAGCACGCAGGCCCGAAGGGCCCCGGGGTTCGCTAGGCCCCGGGGCCGCCGTGCCTCCCCGCCCCCGGACCACACACCCTGTACCCGCACGCGGCGGCACAGCGGCGCTCGTATGTTCCTCCCCCTTCGTGACCGACGCCATGAAATGGATCAAGCCGGGCGACCGCCATGTGATCGCCATCGGCTGACCCACAACTGAGGCATCGTCGTCGGGACTCCGGTGCGTTACCAGCCCGTCTGGGGTTCGCCCAGCGGCAGTCCCGAGTCACGCAGCCAGGCCTGGCCGGCTGGACTCCAGGCGACGCGGGAGCCGAGCGAGACCCAGACCTCGAACTCACCTGGAGCCGGCTCGGTGTGCTGACCACACCAGACGCTGTTGAAGCAGAGCTGGATGCCGCAGCCCTTGGAATCGGGCAGGTCCCGCCAGGCGCAGTCCCAGCTCACGCCCATGGTCAATGGTCCCAGCACGGAGACCATCCGCTCCAGTTCCTCAGCGGTGCAGTCGTCCTCGGGCTCGCTGTCGGGGCCGCCGAAGGGCGAGGTCAGATGGAGAAGGAGCGCTGTGCCTTCGGGCAACGGCCACAGGTCGGCCAGGTCCGGGCGGAGCTGCGTGTCCGCTGTGAACACGTTGCTCGACTCCAGACGATCGAACGCGACGCCACGGCGTGTCAGTTCGCTCAGGAGCGGGCCGGTGGAAGGCGGCGCCAGGTCACCGGCGAACCGTCCGACGCTGAAGGTGCGCAGAGCGTAGAGGTACTGCTCAAGGGTGGTGACCGGCTCCAGCCGGGGCCAGGGAACGCCGTCCCAGTCGGCCAATTCGCGCATGATCGCGCGCCCCCGCGACAGCGCGCTCGCCGCATCGGGAAAGGGCTCCCGCACCCGATAGAGAATCGACATGGACAAGGGAGTCTCCCCTGAAAGCGAGGGCGCGGAGAGGCGTGCCGCCGAGAACGCCTCCCCCTAGATCTGTATGTACGGGAAACTACCGCTGTACCGAGCGCCCTGCGCAGAACAAGATCGCGCCGGCTCGATCCGGGGAGGTGCGCACGGCGACCTTTGTCTTACCGGGTTTCCGGGCATCCGCAGTCAGCCAGACCAGAACGGCCCAGGCCACGGCAGGTACTGCGACTTCGGCCATGCGCGGGAACGGCGGAGCCGTCAGGCGGCGAGGTCGACGTCGCCCGGGGTGCGTGGTGCGTAGAGGGCGCCGGTGCGGATCATCGCGTGGACGACGTTCACTCGTGGGCCATGAGCAGGGCCTCGCAGCGGGCCCGGCCCGGTTTCTTCAGCCTGGGCGGGGGACCGTGGCGCTGGAGGAGGGCCTGGACGAAGCGGTGGGCCCCCGGGGCCCGCTAGCCCCGGGGCCGGTCGCTTGCCTATCCGCTTAACCCACCGTCGGGCTGGGGGCCGGCGCGCCGCCGCCGTCGCCGAGGTTGAGCGGGCTCGAAGTGGCGTTCGGCGGCGGGGTGAGCACGATCTGGGGCTGGCCGCCCGTGGGGGGCGGCGGGGTCATGTCGGAGGCGGGGAGCTTCGGCGGAGTCGTCTCCTGGAACAGCACCTGGTCGAAGTCGACCAGGCCGGTGTTCTCCATGACCGTGATGTGGTCCAGGACGGTGGCGTTGGCCTGGTTGGCGAGCGCGCGGACCAGGGTGTTCTTGGTGGTGGAGCGGATCTTCGCGATCGTGTTGAAGATCGAGCCGTGCGTCACCCGCAGGATGTTCGCCAGGTCGGTGTCGAACTGCTTGCCGCTGTCCGCGCTGAGCGTGCTGACGAAGCCGCGCTGCTGCGGGCTCGCCAGGTCGGGCAGCGTGATGTTCAGCATTGGGGCGATCTTCCGGCAGCTCGCGTCCAGCGCCGCGTGCCCGTCGATCAGGTGCCGCCCGGCGGTGATCACCGCCTTGGTGGTGCCCTTCTTCACGGCCATCTGGCCGACCGGGTACTCCCACAGCCCCGCCGCGCGCACCTTCACCACGAAGTCCCGGTCCGACTCGGTGAGCGGCCCCCACTGGGTCTGGGCGATGACCCGGGTGGGCGCGCTGGAGACGGTCTGAAGACCGAGCATGCCCGGGTAGGCGAGCGCGCCGAGGGTCAGAGCCAGTGCTCCGCCCACGAAGAGCGTTCCCGTCGCGTTCCGCGAAAAGCGCACCGTGTCTCCTGCCCGGTCGGGGAGTCCGCCCGTAGGCGGTTCGTACGCACAGCAGTACGGGAACGGAAACGTCCGGAACCTTTTGGATTGGCAAAGAAACCCGGCTGAGGGTGAGCGGCGGGAGTGCGGAAAGAGCGGGGACGGGGCGGCGGCAGGGGCGAGACGTCAACAGCGTTGCTGCTCAGCAAGGTTGACGCAATGTTGACCGGAACGTGGGAGAGCCCTGGGGAACGCCCGCCCTACATTCGGCCGCATGCCCCCACAGCCCCCCGTTCCCCCCGGTGTGCCCGCCGCGCTCCCCGTCCTGCCCTACCGCAAGCCCACCAAGGGCCGGGACTACTGGGTGATCGACGACGTCCTGCCCGACCCGGACGCCGTACGGGAGCGGTGCCTGGACCGGGACGACTGGGTCAAGGGATACCCGTACACCTCCGAGACGTGGCCGGGGCTGCGCACCATGCCGGGTCTGGAACCATCTGAACTGGCCCGCGTAGAACGGCTGGTGAGGAAGGCGACCGGCGCGAAGGAGCTGTGGGTGCAGCAGGCGCCCGGCGGCGGCACCCTCAACCACAACTGCGTGCAGGTCGTCGGCGAGGGCGAGAGCGAGCCGCGCCCGCACACCGACTCACGGGCGCTGTGCCGGTACGCGGCCGTGCTCTATCTCAACCCGGCGGTCCCCAAGGACTGCGGCACCAGCTTCTACCGGCAGTCGCTGCCCGGCGGCCGGCTCGGCGGCAACGTCGTCCAGGCCCCGCACACCAACCTCGTCGAGGCGCTGGGCACCCGGTTCGTGGCCCCGGACGCCTTCGAGGAGGACGTGCGCGTGCCGCACCGCGCCAACCGGCTGCTGCTCTACCACGCCAACCTGGTGCACAGCGCGACCGGCTACTGCGGCCGCACGCTGGACGAGAAGCGCATGACGGCGGTCTTCTTCTGGATGGCGTGAGCCCGGAGGACGGACGCCAGGCGGGTGCGGCCGCGCGGTGAGGGAGCGGCGGCCGCGGGAGGCGGGTGCGCCGGCGCCGGGACGGAGTGACGGCCGCGGGAGGAGCGTGCGCCTGCGTCGGGACGGAGTGACGGCCGCGGAAGGAGCGTCCGCTCGCGCGGTGAGCGAGCGGCGGTCGGCGGAGGTCCGTCCGCGGGAATCCGGCGGTGACCCGGCAGCGGCCGCGCGGGGCTGCCGCGCGGGACTGAGGAGCGTCTTCGCGCAGGCACGGCGGGGTCGTGGACCGGCGGCCGGGCGTGCGAGCGCGGCGGCACGGGTACCCAGGAGAGGCCGTACCCGCGGGACGAGGAGAAGGAGAGGGGCATGACCGACACCAGCCGCACCGTCGGCTTTCTGGGCGCCGGGATGATGGGCGCCGCGATGGCTCGCAACCTGCTGGGCGCCGGACACGCCGTCCGGGTCTGGAACCGCACCCGCGCCAAAGCCGAGCCGCTGGCCGAAGACGGAGCGCAGGTCGTGGACACCCCGGCCGAGGCGGTGCGGGACGCCGACGTCATCGTGACGATGCTCTACGACGGCGACACGGTGCTGGAGACGATGCGCGAAGCGGCCCCCGAGGCGCGGCCGGGCGCGATCTGGATGCAGTCGACCACGGCCGGTCTCCCCGCGATCGGCGAGCTGGCCGCGCTGGCCGGCGAACACGACCTGGTGTTCTACGACGCCCCCGTCCTGGGCAACCGGAAGGTCGCCGAGGACGGGAAGCTGAGCGTGCTGGCGGCGGGGCCGGTGGACGGGCGGGACGCCGTGGCCCCGGTGTTCGACGCGGTCGGCGCGCGCACGGTGTGGACCGGCGAGGACGGGGCGTCGGCCCCCTCGACCCGGCTGAAGCTGGTGGCCAATAGCTGGGTCATCGCGGCCACGGTGGCGACCGGCGAGGTGCTGTCCCTGGCCAAGGGCCTCGGGGTGGACCCGCACGGCTTCCTCGATCTCATCGCCGGCGGCCCGCTCGACATGGGCTACCTGCACGACAAGGCCGCCCTCATCCTCGACGACGAGCTGATGCCGCCGACCTTCACCGTGACGACCGCGGAGAAGGACGCCCGTCTGATCGTCGAGGCCGGCGAGCATCACGGCGTACGCCTGGACATGGCCGCCGCGAGCGCCGAACGGTTCGCCCGCGCCGCCGCCCAGGGACACGGCGCGGAGGACATGGCGGCGGCGTACTTCGCCAGCTTCGACGCGGAGCCGGACGCCCCGGCGGAGTAAGGCTCCGGCGGAGTAAGCGCCCTAGGCGGGCCGCCGGGGGGGCGTGTAGCGCTTCCCAGGCGTGCCGCCGGGGTCCGTGCAGCGGCTTCCGCCGCGGGCCGCCGAGAAGGTCACGCGGGAGAGCGCGCCGCGCTCCTGCGGCACGCGCACGGACGCTTCACCGGCGGCTCAGCCCCCCGTCCTCTCCCCGGCCCGCGCGCCGGGCACGCGGTCGCGGTCGCCGCGCAGAAGCCGAGCCGGGCTCGGGGGCGGCCCCGGAGTCCGGGCCGGGTCCTGCGCCAGGACCGGTCTCGGGGTCGGATCTGGGGTCGGGGTCGGGGTCGGTTCCGGGGTCGGCGCGGGCGCCGGTTCCCGCTCCGCGTACGGCGCCGCGGGTTCGGGACTGGCGACGCGCACCGGAAGCACCGGCGCAACCACCGGCGGAACCACCGGCGCAACCACCGGCGGCGCGACGGCGGGATCCCGGCGCCGCATGCGAGGCAGCCGAGGCAACGGCACACGTAGCCAAGGGCGTTCGCGGAGCAGGGCCAGGAGGATCGCGGCGGCCACCGCGATGAGGTGCTCGCGCCCGGCCAGGTTCGGCTTGACCACGGACTCGGCCACCATGGAGCCGCCGGTCAGGAAGAAGACGACCGGCGCCCTGCGGACCACGGACAGGTAGGTGAACAGGCCCACCACCGCCGCCGACGGCCCGGTGTCGAGGACTTGGCCGATCTCCGGCGGCAGCCCCAGCCCCTGCCAGCCGGGGCCTATCGCGATCATCAGGCGCACCGTGAGCGTGCCGGCCAGCGTGGTCGCGTAGGAGATGAACAGGGTCCGGCGGCGGCCCAGCGTCAGCTCGGCCAGCGCGAAGGCGAGGAAGAGCTGGGTGATGCCGGCCCACACCGGGAGGTCCAGGGCGGGGACGTAGAGGGACACGGGGGTGCGCAGCAGGGCCAGCCACAGCGGCAGGTCCGCCTGGACGCCGCCGAGGATCCGTACCGCCGCCTCACCGGCGGGCGGCTGGGCGAGCGCGTGGAAGAAGATCACTCCGAAGGCGGCCACGAAGGCGAGCAGCAGCCCGGACAGCCCGCGGCGCGCCAACTGCCGCACCGGGTCCACGACGATGGCATGCCACTCGCCGCGCAGGGTGCGCAGCACGAACAGCGCGAAGAGCGCGAGCCGGGCCGCCGCCCGTCGCCCGCGCCGGCTGCCGTCTCGGCCCGTCCCCGTCACGCCGCACCCCCGGTCGGCCCGTCCGTCCCTCTGTACCGTTGCCCCACCGCTCGGCCCCTCGACGCAGTTCCCCCACCCGTGCGCACAACCGTATGGACCGCGGAACGGCTCGCCGCGTTCCCACACGCCGCGCGGCGGTTCTCCCGGCGCGCGGGCGCCCTGGGTGGAGCAGTGCGCTCGCACAGTGTCACCCGGGCGCCGCGTCGGCGGGCTACCGGGTGGCCGCCGACGCGGCGCCCTGGGCGCCGACTTGCCCCTCCCGAGCGGCGTGCGCGAGCAGTTGGGTCACGCCGTCGGTCCTGAACCGCGCCGTACGGGGTATGCGCCTGAGCGGCGGAGTCTGCACAGCGGGCGCCTTCCGCCGCAAGCAGTGACAGTCACCAAGTGACGGGAGGTGATCGCCATGTCGAGTACGCAGCCACACCGCGCGACGGATCAGCAGACCCACAGCTCTGAGCCCGTGGGGGAGTTGGTGCAACGGGCGTCGCAGCAGCTCACGGAGCTGGTACGCGGCGAACTCCGCCTCGCCCAGGCGGAGATGAAGGAGAAGGGCAAGCGGTACGGCAAGGGCGGCGGGCTGTTCGGCGGGGCCGGACTCGTCGGGTTCCTGATGCTGGAGGCCCTGGTGGCCACCGCCATCGCCGGGCTCGCGGTGCCCCTGCCGGTGTGGGCCGCCGCCCTCATCGTGACCGCGGTGCTCGGGGTGATCGCCGGCGTGATGGCGCTCATCGGGAAGAAGCAGGTCGCCCTGGCCTCACCGCCCACCCCGCAGCAGACGGTCGAGAACGTGAAGGCCGACGTGGCCGAGATCAAGGAGAGTGCGCACCGATGACCCAGCCGCCCCACGACGAGCCCACCGCCTCCAGCCCGCAGGAACTGCGCGAGCAGGTCGAGCAGACCCGCCACGAACTCGGGGAGACCGTGGAGGCGCTCGCGGCCAAGACCGACGTCAAGGCCCGCGCCCAGGAGAAGGCCGCCGAGGTCAAGGAGCAGGCCGCCGCCAAGGCCGGTGCGCTGAAGGAGCAGGCCGCGCTCAAGGGCGCGGAGGCCAAGGCCAAGGCCGAGGAGGCCAAGGCGAAGGCCGCCGAGGCGGCGGCGAAGGCGCAGGAGAAGCTGCCGGAACCGGTCAAGGAGAAGGCCGCCCAGGCCGCCGGGCAGGCCCGCGCGAAGGCGGCCGAAGCCGGCCGGCTCTGGGAGGAGAAGGCGCCGGAGCCGGTCCGCGTGAAGGCGGCCCAGGGCGCCCGGCTGGCCCGGGACAACAAGCCCGCGCTGCTGGCCGCCGGTGCGGTCGCCCTCATATGGCTGGTCCGCCGCCGCAAGAAGGGCTGACCCGGTCAAAGCCGACCCGATCCAGCCGGGGCTGACCCGACCCGGTCAGAGCTGACTCGCTCGGGGTTTACCCGGTCGCGGCGCACAGGCCGTCCGCCGGCCGCGGGGACCGTCTTCAGGACCACGGTCCCCGCGGTCGGCGGTCGGCGGTCGGCGGCTGGCGGCAGTCGCGCGACCGCGTCGCGGACGCCGAGGCGACTACCAGGTGGGCGTGTCCGCCGCGTTGTCCTGCCAGTAGGTGACGGCGGCGGCGCTGTTGAAGAAGACACCGCCGTTCGGCAGGTTCAGCGTCTTCTCCTTGCTGATCCCGTTCCCGTTCCCGTCGGTGAAGAGCACGCCCAGGGTCTTCTCGGTGCTGCCGCCTTCGCCGTCAGGGGAGTACGTCGCGATGCCCGCGTACGCGGTCTGGCCGGGCTTGAGCATCAGCACGCCCTGCGGGGTGCTCTCCTCGACCCACGGCAGCGGGGCCTGTACGGCGGCCCCGGCCCGCAGGAACGGCGCGCTGTAGGCGTAGACAGGGCTGGGTGCCGTGTCCGCGTCCGGGCGTCGGCCCCCGCCGTCTCCGCGCCGCACTCGTCGGCGTCCGCGTCGCCCTCCACACGACCGAAGGGTCCCTCGACCCCGGCCCTGACCGCGACTCGAACCGCCAGGACGCCCGGCGCCAAGCCGCCCGCCCACAGCCCACGCCCGGACCACGCCCAAGTCCGCGCCCAGAGCCGCGACGAGATCCCGCTCACGGTGAGCACCCGCACCTATGCCTGGGACGACCCGCAGTGCGAGGGCAAATACCTGCTCGGCGGCACACAGTGGAACAGCGCGCCCGAGAACTGGCGTCCGGGCCCCGCCGCCGAGGACACGCCTACGTGCACGGGGCCGGACAGGCACTGGCTAGCCCATGCTCTTGGCGCCGTCGAGAGACTCGCGGATGATGTCGGCGTGGCCCGCGTGCTGGGCGGTCTCGGCGACGATGTGCAACAGCACCCGGCGGGCCGACCACTGCACACCGGGTTCGAACCACGGCGCCTTCGGCAGCGGCCACGCGGCGTCCAGGTCGGGCAGAGCGGTCACCAACTCGTCGGTCCGGCGCGCCTCTTCCGCGTAGTCGGCCAGCACACCGGCCAGCGTCTCCTCGGGCAGCAAGCGGAACTCGTCCGCCCGACGCGCCCAGTCGGCGTCGGTCATCGCCGTGACGTCCGGCATGGCCGACGGCCCGTTCAGGATGAAGTCCCTCCAGCCCCGCTCGACCTTGGTGACGTGCTTGATCAGTCCGCCCAGGCACAACTCGCCGGCGGTGCTCCGCAGACGGGCCTGCTCATCGGTGAGGTCCCGGGTCGTGAACCGCAGGAAGTGCCGCTGCTTGGCCAGTGTCTCCACCAGGTCGGCGCGCTCGCCGGTGAGAGACGGGCGCTCGTTCAGCTCGCGGGTGCTCAGCTCGTTACTGGTCATGATCGCTGCCTTTCGGTGTCCCTGTTCCGCATTCCTGTTCCGTCGGCAAGAACAACCATAGGAGCCGTCTAGGTCAGTTCGTGTCCTAGTGGCGGGACGCCTGCGGGGTGAGGTAACGATGACGACCTGAATGACGAGGACGGCGCGCCCGGATGACGAGGGCGGCGCGCCCGGTGCGCCGACAGCCGTCCGAGACGTCGGGCTAGAAGGAAGGGCGCCTCCGCGAGCGTGCCGAGCCCCTACCGTTACGACCTCGCACACAGCTACACCACCACGGTGCCTGCCTCGCCCGTCACGACGGTCCGTCCCCCCCCCTGGCTTCGGGCCTCGACAGCTTCCACACGCTGGCTTCGTCGAGACTGCCGTCGTCCGAGAAGACGTACGCCCTCGACGAGACCGTGCACCGCCATGTCGCGTACTCCCGGTTGTCCACGGACGGGCACAACGAGTGGACGTTTCGCTCGGGTTATGCGACGGACGTCGAACTCATCCTGATCGAGGCTCAATTGAAGGTCGTACCCGCCACCGCCTCCTTCGTCACCCTGCGCGTCACCGCCGTCGACGATCAGGGCGGCAGCCCCGCCGGACCCTCGTGCGCGCGTTCGCGGGCCCGGCCCAGCAGGGCGACGAGACAGCGGGCGCCCGCCAGTGCACCGTGCGCAGCCCTCCGTGCGGGGGCGCCCGTGCGGGGACGCGTCCCTACCCACTGTCCCGTGGCCTTCGGCGATGGTGGGCTAAGGCGCACGAAAAGCACGCCATAGTGCCGGGTACACCAATTCGGTACATGGACTACTGTTGGTACATGTCCATGAAGCGCACCAATGTCTACGCCGACCCCGAAGACCTGGCCATCATCAAGGAGGCCGCCAAGCGCCGAGGCGTTAGCGAGGCTGAGATCATCCGCCAGGGCATCCACCTTGCGGCCATGGCGAACCGGGTCTGGGACGAGCCGTTGTTCTCGCGCACCTTCGAGGGGCCGGGGCGGACGCTGTCCAAGTCGGAGGTCCGCGACACGGTCGCCGAGGCCGTCCGGCGTGAGACGGGTTCGGATTCCGGATCGGTCGCGTGATCATCGTCATCGCCGACACGTCCGGTCTCCTGGCAGCCTTGGACTCGGCTCATCCGGAAAACCGGGCGGCGAATGAGGCGATCATGGCGGCGGGCCTGCTCGTCATGTCCCCGCTCCTGCTGGCCGAACTGGATCACGTGGCGACGCGAGAGCTCGGCAGGGAGGCTGCCCTCAGTGCGGTCGACGACCTGCGGCGCTGGATGGGCCTGGGTCGTGTCGTCATGCCGGAGATCACAGAAGACCACCTGGGCGCCGCCCAGTCCGTCCGTGTCCGCTGCCGCGCGCTGAACCTCGACCTCGCCGACGCGGTGAACGTGGCGCTTGCCGCCGACTACGACACTGACGCGATCCTCACCCTCGACCGACGGGACTTCCGGGCCGTGCGCCCGTTGGGCCGCTACAAGACGTTCCGGGTGCTCCCCGACGACCTTCCGCTCTGACGAAACGGCGCGGCGTTCACCGACGGTAGTTCCTCTTGTCATCGAAGAGATCCAGATCGAAGGCGTCCTCCCCGGCAGCCTCCCGCAGGCGGGTAAGCGGCCGACGGTTCTCCAACGCCCGCGCAGTGCGGTGTTCACCGTCTCCGTCTCGATACTAGTGCCAAGGGCCTCGGCTGCGTTCGCGACCGCGCGCCAGGAAGTGGCATCGTCCGCTCAGCCCCTGCCGCTGGGGGCAAGCCGAAATTCCCGCCAAGCGTGGTTGTCAGTGGCCGGCCCTAGGGTGCTCACGTGGCGACATTTCGATCCGGCTTCACCCTTTGGCAGAGGGTACGGACGGCGCGCAAGCTCACCGAGGATGAGCGCGTCCGGGTGCGCATCGACGCGGTGCTGTACATCATGGGCGGCCTCGGTGGGACGTATGGCAAAAGCAGGCCTCTAGTGGATGCCTTGGAGGATGTGGCCCGAGAGGCGATCCTTCACGAAGGCTTCGCCCTCGCTCAGCGCTTTCAACGCTTCGCCGCCTATGCCAGAGGCGACCTGTTTCTCGAAATTCTTGAGAACTACTACGACGACGAAGCACGGCAGCGCAGCGAGGAGCGCATGCGGAGGATGGCTGCCATGGGTGCTGACAGGGCGGTCGCCGCCTTGGACGCTCTGTGCCGTGACCGACCCGACGCGACCGCAGCAGACGCTCGTGACCTCTTTCGCGGCGTTGCCCGGTCCGTCGATTACCTGGGCCTCGGAGACGGCGAGGGCGGGATCCGGCTTTCCATCCGGGAGCTGAGGCGACTTCAGCAGTACGGGCAGATGGAGATCGTCCTCCGCAACCTGCCTCGGCCCGCCTCCGCCGAGGCCACACGGATGATGAACGACGTCCTGGCCGATGTTGACGCCGGCATGCTGGCACAGTTCTTAGAACTGAGGGCCAGACAGGTCGGCCTGGCGGCCTTGCGCATCGCGGTGGAGGACCCGGACAGTCCCGAGTTCGCCCTCCATGCCGCTTTGAAGAGTCAGGAATGGATCTTCGGCGGGGCTTACGTGGCCGAGCTGGCACGCCGGCAGTACACCCCAGAAACCATCCTCGACATCCCGCTCCTGCGCGGTGACGGCTCTCTGCACGTGGTGGAGCTCAAGCGCGCCAACATCAAAGACCTGGTCATCCGGCGCTCTGGCCACCTCATGCTGGGCGCCGCGGCGCACCGCGCGGTCTCCCAGGCACAGAACTACCTCCGGGTCATGGACGAGAACCGTCAGAGCATCCTGGCCGAGCACGGGGTCGACACTCGCCGAGCCTCGGCGACGGTCGTGATCGGACACCCGCACTTCGTGACGGGGGCGTGACCTCTCGGGAGATCGCGGAGACGCTGCGTACCTACAACACGCACCAGACACGGATAGAAGTGATTACTTACGAGACCCTGTTGAATTCAGCCTCCCGCATGCTGGCCCTGTCATCGGCACGACGGGACACTGAACCGGACGAGGAGCCTGCCGCATGACTGACGCGCCGACCGCGATCGAACCGCTCCTGGCCCGCCTGTGCGGCGGTCAGATCACCGATAGGGACTACGTCGGATACTTCATGAACGGGTGCGGAGAGGAACTCGTTTTCGCCCAGCGCCGGGACGAGAAGACCGCCCGGCTCTGGCACAGCGACGCGGATTGGCTGATGTTCCTTGTCGGCGACCACTCGATTCGGCTCGACGGCCCGATGGACGGGATGATCACTGAGCCTTTTCCATCATCGGTCTGAGCTGGCCAGATGCAGGGTCACGACGGCTCGGACGAAGCTTGTGACGCGAGTGGTCGAGCACCGCAGCTTGCGGAGGAGTCGCCGGGACTTGAGGGTGGCTACGGCTTGCTCGACCAAGGCCCGGATCTTGGCGTGAGACCGGTTGACGGCCTTCTGACCTTGGGAAAGCGTCTCCCAACGCCCCCAGTACGGTACGCGGACCGTCCCCCCGGCGCCTCGGTATCCCTTGTCGGCCCAGCATGTGACGCCGGCGTCCGCGAGAGTGCGGACGACACCGTGTTCGCGGGCGGCCCGGACGTCGTGGACGGCACCGGGCAGAGCCGGAGAGGCCCACAGCAGCCGACCGGACGGATCGGCCAGGACCTGCACGTTCATCCTGTGTCTTTTGTGCTTGCCGGAGTAGAAGGGGCGGTCCGCGGCGATGCGGTCGATGGGCAGCAGGGTGCCGTCCAGCAGCACGAATGCCTTTGTCGATGCCGTACGGGCCGCCTCCTCGAGGGTTGGGGCAAGTGCGGCCAGGAGCTCTACGGCCTCGGCGACGTACCGGTAGGCGGTCGTGGCGCGGATGCCGAACCGGGCCGCGAGCTGGGCATACGGGTGGCCGTTGCGAAGGTGGGCGAGAGTGAGCAGGGCCTGCCGGCCTGGGCTCAGGCGCCGCCACCGGGTGCCGAGTTCGTGACGGTGCCGGCTGAGCTTGGCGGACAGGAAGCGCAGGGCAGAGCCGGACACGTCGATGCCCGACGGGTAGACAAGCACACGAAGCCTCTGGTGGAGACGGTTCTCTTGGTCGATAACCCATCTACCAGGGGCTTCACCTGTCTGTCAGCCCAACGGACCTATCCAACGGCCAGGTTGGAAAGGGTTCGTGATCAGGTCACCACCTGCCCGACTCCCGACCCGGCGCAGCAACCAGATCTTCGCAAACATGGTTGCGTAAGTGCTAGGTGCGCCGGCCGGACCGGGTCCAGCGCGGAATGCCCCACGACCACGGGTCCTGGAGTGCGCCCTCGATGTTCCTGTTTTATCTATTCAGATGCGTTATATATACTTCTACGCAAGAGTGCTCGAGGATTCTTGCTCCTCCCCCTAGCTCGGGGGAAGTGCCTGTGCCATGCTAACTTCCGCATCTCATCAGGCGAAACCTTTGATAAGTCGCCATAGTGGAGGAATCTGCGTGTCATCCATTGGAAAGCGTTGGACGCGTTCACTCGCGGTGCTTGGCTTGGCTGTTTCCGGACTCGCCATCAGTGCTCCTGCTTCACACGCTGGATCATCTTGCGGCTACCCATACTGCTCAGAGACATTTAACCAGTCCAGCGTAGCCGTCTGGGTCGCCCGTGACTGGTGCGGCACCAAAGAATACTTGATTCAGTCCACCGCCCCTTGTGGTACAAAGACATCTGACAAATGGCTACTACCCGGTGACCACACTGATTCCCACGAGGACTGGGACGTCTTCCGTGTTGACGCCGGCTATTGTTACAAATTTCAAATGTACTCCGTCATCGTCGGCTGGGAGCCCAGTGAGACTGTGGACCGCCGCAATCAGTCCCTTCCCGAGTGGGTGCGAGTCCACGATGATGAAACCGCCTACATAACTAAGCAGAGTAACATCAGCTGCTAACCTCAAAACTTTCGTGAGGGTCTGCCGACGGAGTCGGTGGGCCCTTTCGCTTTCCGGAGCTGGAACTGAACTTAATGATGTCGGTGTCGTTCGCGTGACAACTGGCCATTGGCCCCGATAGCTGTGGAGTGTGGGGTATGCGCCGGGTGGCGGGCTGACCGACGCCGAGAGGACCACGTGGACGGCTCCGGGCCGCGCGGGTGAGGCCTACAGCAGTCGTCCAAAGGGGTCGGCGAGGACTTGGACGTTCATACCGTGCTTCTAGTGTTTGCCCGAGTAGAAGGGCCGGTCGTCGGCGATCCGGTCGATGGGTAGGACAGTGCCGTCGAGCAGGGTGAACGCTCTCCCCGATGCTTCGCCGACGGCTTGTTCGAGCGTGGGTGCGAGGGTGGCCAGGACATCGACGGCTTCGGTGATGTACCGGTACGCGGTCGTCGTGCCGATGCCGAAGCCGGCTGCGAGTTGGGCGTAGGGATGTCCGTTGCTGAGGTGGGTGAGGGCGAGCAGCGCCTGTCGGCCGGCGCTCAGCCGACGCCAACCGGCTGCCGATCGCACGGCGACGTTCGCGCAGGCGGGTGCTGAGGGAGCCAAGATGCGAGCTGGACAGATCCAGGCCGGACGGGTAGACAAGCACGCGAAGCCTCTGGTGGTACGGGAGATATTGGTCGTGAACCCGTCTACTAGGGGCTTCACTCGTCTGTCACGCCAACTGCCGCACTGGCAGGGCAGGATGAAAAAGGCTCACTGTCGCCGACCTGATCATCAACCGTGAGGAGGCGACATGGTTGTCCTCCTGCCTTGCCGCCTCCCGCCACCTGCGACAGGGGCGCGCCTGACCACCTCTTATACCTGACGGCCATAGACGCGGTGGCGGCATCTCTGGTGACACCGCAGAAACCCGCCAGCAGTTGGTCACGCCATCATGGTGCGGCTGCGATGGCGCAGCCGCACCATTGGGCTGCTGCGGTCTGATTTGTACGCGTGCGGAGTCGAGAACGGCGCGGTAAGCAGTTTCTGCCGGCCCATAATCGGCTTCGGCTGCTCGGTGGGTGGGGCGAGCTTGAATGCGGGCAACGAAGACGCCGGTGATGGTGCCGAGGGCGACGCCGCCAAGGGCTCCGACGGCGGATATCCATGCTGCAGTTACTTCGGGTTCCACAACGGCTGATCATGTCGTAAGGGGGCGCAGTACCGTACTGGGCATTCGAACTGGGTGCCTGAGCGCCTGAATCGACGAGCTGAGCGACGCCCTACCGGAGGCTGAAACCACCTCGTTCGCCACCCCCTACCACTGGCACCTGCCGGAGGCGCTGCAGGACTGAGGCGGCTGGCCGGACTGAGACACGGCTCACCTCAGCTCCGCGAGGGGGATTTCGGTACGGTGCCAGTGAACGGCGTAGGCGATCGCGGTGAACGCTACGTCGAGTGGATCAGCGCTGCCTTCTCCGATGCTGGCTGACCCAGCCTATGGGATCCTCGAGCGCGGCCCGGGAGTGCGCTGAACAGCGTGGCTGCGGGATTGGACGCGACGGTCTGGAAGGCGCGGGCGGCGGCCGGACCGGCATCGGAGAAGCCTTCTGGCACGGATCTGGCACGCGGCGACTGACGAGCGAGGACGACAAAAAGGCTCAGGTCTCTGACCTGGGCCTTCTTCGTGGAGCGGGTGACGAGAATCGAACTCGCGCTCTCAGCTTGGGAAGCTGATGTTCTACCATTAAACTACACCCGCGTAAGACGTCGACTGCTGTCGGTGTCCGGTGCTCGCTCACTGTACCTCATGCCTGGCCCCCGGTGCTGACGCCGTGGGGCCCGCGTGCGTGCGCGGGGTGGTGCGGCGGCTGCGGGGGAGGGGAGTCGGGGCGTACGGTGTGGGCGCGGGAGAGGGGGCCCCGCGGGGCCGGAGTGCCGCGTGGGAGGGCGTCCCCTTCATCCCCTAATGTGGCTTTCGTCGCCAAGTGGCAGAAGGTCAGGCGTGGTTCTGGGGAAGGGACTTGAGGGCTTGATGGAGCGCACCGTCGTCCGTTGTGCCGAGGGGCACGTGTTCAGCACCGCTTCGTTCCCGATGCAGCAGGCCGAGCGGCTCGGGCCCGGTCGGCTCGTGCGGTGCCCGCAATGTGCCCGGCTTCGCAGTGCGGTGCCGGTGCCCGTGCTGTTGCAGCGGCAGTAGTCGCGGCGGCGGCCCGGGGGGTCGGGCCGCGGCGCCCCGCGAAGCGGAAGAGCGGCACCCCGCGCGGGGAAAGAAGCGGCGGGCAGCGCGCGGAGTCGTCCTGATTACGGGGGCTCCGCGCGCCTTGCGTATCCTCGGGGCGTGCTTCTCTCAGACAAGGACATCCGGGCCGAGATCGACGCCGGGCGGGTGCGCATCGACCCCTTCGACGAATCCATGGTGCAGCCGTCGAGCATCGACGTGCGCCTCGACCGCTTCTTCCGGGTGTTCGAGAACCACCGTTACCCCCACATCGACCCCTCGGTCGAGCAGCCCGACCTCACCCGGCTCGTCGAGCCGGCGGGGGACGACCCCTTCATCCTGCACCCGGGGGAGTTCGTCCTCGCGAGCACCTATGAGGTCATCTCGCTCCCCGACGACCTCGCCTCCCGCCTTGAGGGGAAGAGCTCGCTGGGGCGGCTGGGCCTCGTCACGCACTCCACCGCCGGGTTCATCGACCCCGGCTTCTCCGGGCACGTGACGCTGGAGCTGTCGAACCTCGCCACCCTGCCGATCAAGCTGTGGCCCGGCATGAAGATCGGGCAGCTCTGCCTGTTCCGGCTCACCTCGCCCGCCGAAGCCCCGTACGGCAGCGAGCGCTACGGCTCCCGTTACCAGGGGCAGCGCGGGCCCACCGCCTCACGGTCCTATCTGAACTTCCACCGCACCCAGGTCTGAGGGGCCGCCCGCATGAGCGACATACGAGAGAACCTCACCTACGAGCGGTTCGGCGACGCGGTGCGCGAACTCGCCCAGACCATCGCCGACGACGGCTACGAGCCCGACATCGTGCTGAGCATCGCGCGCGGCGGCGTCTTCGTCGCCGGCGGTCTCGCCTACGCCCTGGACTGCAAGAACATCCACCTGGTGAACGTGGAGTTCTACACCGGCGTCGGCACCACGCTCGAGATGCCCGTGATGCTCGCGCCCGTCCCCAATGTGATCGACTTCTCCGACAAGAAGATCCTGATCACCGACGACGTCGCCGACACCGGCAAGACGCTCAAGCTGGTCCGCGACTTCTGCCTCGACGCGGTCGCCGAGGTCCGCACCGCCGTGATCTACGAGAAGTCGCAGTCCCTGGTGAAGTGCGAGTACGTCTGGAAGCGTACCGACGAGTGGATCAACTTCCCGTGGTCCGTTCAATCGCCCGTCGTGCGGCGCGACGGTCAGGTGCTCGACGCCTGAGAAGTGGTGTGCCCGCCAGCCTCTGCGCGAGGCTGGCGGGCACATTCCTGTTGCGCTGGCTACCAGTTGTGCAGAAGGCGGGCGAGCTCAGGGATCTGCTCTTTCGGGAAGTGCAGCAGCACCGAGTCGTTGAACCCGTCCGGTCCGAGGGGGACGTTCATTCGCCACGATCCCTGGCGCCACGGGTGCCGGACGCGCGCCCCGAATTCGAGGGTTTCAGCGAGGGCGGCCACAAGACGCATGGCGTCGGGAATGGGGATCTTGAGCAGTGCCCATCCGCGGTGGTACTCGATGAACGGTCCTCCCCCGTATCCGAGCGGAGTAGCGCGCTTTTCGCGTACGCCGGCGGTGGCCTCGCCTACGTCTTCGCAGCACGCACTCGTCGAGTAATGGAGACGCCAAAGTTCCCGGACGATTGGCGTCATGGCAGCGTCGACCTGTACGCGCTCACCGGTCGGTGTGGTGAGTATCTCGTACGGGTGAATGGTTGGATCGGTCGGCATCGGACCCCCCTCGTTCACGCCCTGCGGTAGTCGAGCCACTGCTGCGCGGCGTCGGCGAGCTGGCGTTTCCATGCGACATCGGGAGCATCCGCGGCGATGCCGGCCCAGAGCCGTTGTTGAGCGGTGGCGAACACGTCGAGGGCCCGGGGTGGCGCCGTCGACCATGCGGGGTTTTTCGCTGCCCAGAGTTCGGCGTCCGCCGGGGGGTGACCGGCTGATACGAGCCAGATGACCCAATAAGCGGCGTCAATCCATGCGGCTCCGCGGGTAGGCCATGCCCAGTCGACGACGCGGGCGACGTTGTCCACGATCAGGACGTTGTCGGGAGTCCAGTCGGTATGCAGGACGGTGTCGCCTTGTAGGAGTGCGGCGTCGTCGGGATGGTCGACGTAGTCGGCGAGTCGCTCTGCGATCTGTTTCAGTTCGACGTCGGCGGGGGCACGGATACAGGCGATCTTGATGATTGCCTCAGCGACGAGAGGCAGGTCGTTGCTGTGGAGGGAGTAGTCGGCGGGACGGCCGACGAGTTGCTCGAAACCGAGCAGATGCCAGTCGTCATCCTTGACGGTCCACAGCAGGCGAGGGGCGAGGGGGAGGACGTAGGGGTTGATCGCCGCCTCCCGTTCCTGCGTCCACACGCGCGGGTGGTCGCGGCGCAGACCCTTGACGAAGACGGCGCCAGCGCGGGTGTCGAGGATTGCAGCGAGTTCGCTGTTCAACCCCTTGTCGCTGCTGTTGGTCGCGTAGAGGGGGCCGGTGTGCGCGACGACGGCGTGGCGTGTGGCCGGCGGTAGGTCGTCCCAATGCATCCTCATAGTCACCACGGGCGGGAGTGTACGGCTCGGGAATGGGCGGGGCCGCCCGCACGCGGCGGGCGGCCCCGGATGTCGCGGAGCACGGCACGACCTAGTACGGGTTGTCGTTGCCGCAGCCGCGCATCACCTCGTTGCACAGGGTCACGAGCGGCATGCAGGTGGTACTCGTCTTTTGTAGTGCGCAGCCACTGCATCCGCTGTGCCGCTGTAGCGCTCGGTCGGAGATGTCCCCCAGTCGGGCGAGACCCGCGACCCCTTCCTTCAGGAGTGGAATCGTTCGAGCCGCAGAACTCCGGCGTCGCGCAGGGTGCGCAGCAGCCGTGATCGGGCGGCCCAAGGCAGCCCCTCATGACGTTTGGCGCCGTACACACACTCGTGCGCCGCGGATTCAGCACGACTGCTGGTAAGCGAGGTCGTCACGAACGTCTATGCGCACACCGCCACGCTTACTGTTCACATCGACATTTCGGTGCATCCGGAAAGCGTCACCGTGGCTGTGTGGGACGACAAACCGGAGAAACGGCCGAGGGTTCTCTGCGCGCACGCGGGACGGGAGGGTGGCCGAGGTCTGCGACTCGTCGCGCAAGTGGCGACGCAATGGGGTGTCACGTGGCCGTCAGAGCCTGACTCGCGCGGTAAGTGCGTGTGGTTCTCGCTGGCGGGATCCGTTCCACCGCCCGTCGTACGGCGCGACGGTCAGGTGCTCGACGCCTGACGCCTGACGTCTCATGTGCCGTACTGCGGTCGTCGAGAAGGGCCCGGCTGGAGCCGGGCCCTTCTCGCGTGGCGTCGCCGCGTCCAGCCGCGCGGACCCGCTGTCCGCGCGGACCGGCTAGAACGTGCCCAGTTTCACGATCGACAGCAGGGCGATGAGCTGGATCGCGGACGCGCCCAGGGCCTTCGGCCAGGGGAGGTCGTGGGAGCGGCTGACCATCAGGGTCAGCAGGGCGCCGGCCGCCACCCAGGTGGCCCAGCCCAGGAGTTGGACGAAGCCCGCGTCGCCGCCCGCGAACAGGGCGAAGACCAGGCGCGGGGCGTCCGTGAGGGACATGACCAGCATGGACAGGCCGACCGTGGGCTGCCAGGCGCCGTCGCCGCCGAGCTGGCGGGCCAGGGTGTGGGTGACCACGCCCAGGACGAAGGCGCTGAGCACCATGGCCACGGCCGTGAGCAGGACGATCGGCACCGCGTTGGAGAGGGTGGCGTGGATCGCGTCCTGGCGCGCGCCGTCGAAGCCGAAGACCGCCAGCAGGCCGTAGAGGAACGTCACGGTGAGGGCCGGGCCCCACAGCGTGTAGTCGCGCATCTGGAGGAACGTCTGGTTGGGGGACAGCACGATGCCCCGCAGCAGCGGCTTCCAGTGCAGGCGCGGGCCGATCGGGCCGGACGCCGTCGAACCGGCGCGGTACGTCTCGCCCTGCGAGTACGGGTCCTCGCCGACGGCGAACGCCTGGGTGTTGCCCGGGTTGTTCGCCGCGTACGGGTCGCGGACGCCCTGCGGGCGTGCGCCGCCGTCGCCGAAGTACTCGGGCTCGCCCTGGCCGCGCGCGGGGCCGCCGCCCTGCGGCGGGGGCCACTGGCCCGCCCCGGCGCCGCCTCTGTACTGCGGGCGCTGCTGCGGGCGCTGCGGCGCGGACGGCTGCGGCGCGGACGGCTGTGGCGCCGACGGATAGCCGTAAGCGGGAGCCTGGGGCGCAGGCTGCCCGTACGGAGTCTGTTGGGGGCGCGTGTGCGGGGCACGGTCGTTCCGGCCGCCGCGTCCGATCCTGAATCCAGCCACGTCGTCGAACGTACCCGGTCCCGGCGGGCCACGTGCCAGGGCGGCGTTCCTGGGCGGCCTTTGCGGCCGACCTGTGACATCCCCTAGGGGCGTGGAGGCGTGTGCCGTAAGGGCGCCGGGGCGGTGACGTCCTCCCCGAGGAGGGCGCCGGGCTCGGCGTCTCCCGGCGGGGTCGGGGCGTTCTGGGCGGCGCCGGTCCCGAACGGGCAGGATGGGCTCATGAGCGTAGTGAAGATCAACGTGCTGACCGTGCCCGCCGAGCAGCGGGAGACGCTGGAGAAGCGGTTCGCCTCGCGGGCGCACGCCGTGGAGAACTCCGACGGGTTCGAGTGGTTCGAACTGCTGCGTCCGGTGGAGGGAACCGACGCCTACCTCGTCTACACCCGCTGGCGGGACGAGGAGTCGTTCCAGGCCTGGATGGAGGGGCCGATGAAGGCCGCCCACCAGGGCGGCGCCCCAGGTGAGGGCGGGGGCGAGGGCGGGGAGCGGCCCCGGCCCGCCGCTTCCGGCGCCACCCTGTGGTCCTTCGAGGTGGTGCAGCAGGCCTCGCCCAAGGACGCCTGACCGCACACGTCCTGCCCAAGGACGCCTGACGCGCCACCACACGCCTCGGCCACGGACGCCTGACGCGCACGCCGTGCCCAAGGACGCCTGACGCGCCACCACATGCCTCACCCAAGCGCGCCTGACGCACACGCCGACGCCCCCTGCCGCACGGTCGCGGCAGGGGGCGTCGGGCGTCCTGCGAGGCGCCGCCTTCGCGTCGGCGCCTTCGCGGCGCCGACTTCGGCGTCGCTCCCGGCGTCGCTACTTCACCGGCTCGGGCTCCGGCTCGCTCGCCGACTCCTCGTCGCCGGCCGGGTCGGCCGGGGTCCTGACGGAGTCCAGCAGGAGCTGGGCGACGTCGACGACCTGCACCGACTCCTTCGCCTTGCCGTCGTTCTTCTTGCCGTTCACCGAGTCGGTGAGCATCACGAGGCAGAAGGGGCAGGCGGTGGAGACGATGTCCGGGTTCAGGGACAGGGCCTCGTCGACGCGCTCGTTGTTGATGCGCTTGCCGATCCGCTCCTCCATCCACATCCGGGCGCCGCCGGCGCCGCAGCAGAAGCCGCGCTCCTTGTGCCGGTGCATCTCCTCGTTGCGCAGTCCGGGGACCTTGCCGATGATCTCGCGCGGGGGCGTGTAGATCTTGTTGTGGCGGCCCAGGTAGCACGGGTCGTGGTAGGTGATGATGCCCTCGACCGGGGTGACCGGGACCAGCTTGCCCTCGTCGACCAGGTGCTGGAGCAACTGGGTGTGGTGGACGACCTCGTAGTCGCCGCCGAGCTGCGGGTACTCGTTGCCCAGCGTGTTGAGGCAGTGCGGGCAGGTCGCGACGATCTTCTTGGCCGCCTTGGGCTTCTTCGACTCCGCCGTGGCCTTGCCGTCGTCGTCCAGCTCCTCGCCGAACGCCGTGTTCAGGGCCATGACGTTCTCCATGCCCAGTTCCTGGAACAGGGGCTCGTTGCCCAGGCGGCGGGCGGAGTCGCCGGTGCACTTCTCGTCGCCGCCCATGATCGCGAACTTCACGCCCGCGATGTGCAGCAGCTCGGCGAACGCCTTGGTGGTCTTCTTCGCGCGGTCCTCCAGGGCGCCGGCGCAGCCCACCCAGTACAGGTACTCGACCTCGGACAGGTCCTCGAGGTCCCTGCCGACGACCGGGATCTCGAAGTCGACCTCCTTGGTCCACTCCAGGCGCTGCTTCTTGGCCAGGCCCCAGGGGTTGCCCTTCTTCTCCAGGTTCTTGAGCATCGTGCCCGCCTCGGAGGGGAACGCGGACTCGATCATCACCTGGTAGCGGCGCATGTCGACGATGTGGTCGACGTGCTCGATGTCGACCGGGCACTGCTCGACGCAGGCGCCGCAGGTGGTGCAGGACCACAGCACGTCCGGGTCGATGACGCCGTTCTCCTCGGCGGTCCCGATCAGCGGGCGCTCGGCCTCGGCCAGGGCGGCGGCGGGGACGGCCTTCAGGGCCTCCTCGTCCGCCTTCTCCGTGCCTTCCACGCTCTTGCCGCCGCCCGCGAGCAGGTACGGCGCCTTGGCGTGGGCGTGGTCGCGCAGCGACATGATCAGCAGCTTCGGGGAGAGCGGCTTGCCGGTGTTCCAGGCGGGGCACTGCGACTGGCAGCGGCCGCACTCGGTGCAGGTCGAGAAGTCCAGCAGGCCCTTCCAGGAGAAGTGCTCCACCTGGGAGACGCCGAAGACGTCGTCCTCGCCCGGGTCCTCGAAGTCGATCGGCTTGCCGCCGGAGGTCATGGGCAGCAGGGCGCCGAGGGAGGTCCCGCCGTTCGCATCGCGCTTGAACCAGATGTTCGGGAACGCCAGGAAGCGGTGCCAGGCCACGCCCATGTCGGTCTTCAGCGCGACCGTGATCATCCAGATGAAGGAGGCCGCGATCTTCAGGCCGGCGAAGAAGTAGGTGAGGTTCTGGAGCGTGGAGACGTCCATGCCCCGCAGCCAGGAGACGACCGGGTACGAGAGGAAGAACGACGCCTCGTAGCCGTCCACGTGGTGCTGGGCGCCCTCCAGGGCGTGCAGCATGAAGATGCAGACGCCGACGATGAGGATGACGCCCTCGACGAAATACGCCTGGCCGAAGTTGGAGCCGGCGAAGCGGGACTTGCGGCCCGGCTTGTCGGGCTTGCTGAGCTGGCGGATCGCGATCAGAACCAGGATGCCGAGCACCGTCATCGTGCCGATGAACTCGACGAACATGTTGTACGGGGCCCACTCGCCGATGACCGGCAGGAGCCAGTCGGCCTGGAAGAGCTGCCCGATCGCGTTGACGATCGTCAGCAGCAGCGAGAAGAAGCCCACGGCCACGAACCAGTGCGCCACGCCGACGACGCCCCAGCGGTTCATCCTCGTGTGCCCGAGGAACTCCCTGGCCACGGTGAGGGTGCGCTGAGCGGGATCGTCGGTCCGCGTCCCGGCCGGCACGGGCTGGCCCAGTCGCATATGGGTGTAGATCTGGAGGACGGCGCGGCCGAACAGTGCCACGCCGACCACGATCAGGACCAGCGACACGATGATCGCGGCGAGTTGCATTGGGGCTCCTGTGAGGCGGCCTCGACATTACTAAGCGGTAACTTATTCAGTCCGTTCGAGAGTACCCCCATCCTCTGTCGCAATGTAGCTGGGCGCGGGGTGATCTGAGTCGCTGAGGGTCCCTTGACGGACCTGCCGCGACGCCCTCTCCGGGCTGCGCAGGGGCGCGTCCCTCCGGCCCGCGCGAGGGCGCCCTCCGGGCCGCCTCGGGGTGGTCTTCCGCCCGTGTCCGGGGTCCTCCCGTCCGCTGCCAGGCGTCCTCGCCGCCGCGTCCGGAGCGCCCCGCCTCCCTCGTTTAGCCCCCTTTCGGGATTCCTTTCCGTTCCGATCGTGTTATTCACGCCTCATCGACCGATATGCCCCTAATTTAAGACCTGTGCTCTACGGGATCGCCACCGCCACGTCCGCCCTGCTCCTCGCCGCCGTACTCTCCGCCCAGCTCCGCGCGCCGGCGCTGCGGCTCGGGCTGGTCGACCGGCGCCGCGCGCGGCCGGTGCCGCTGCTCGGCGGCGCGGCCGTGGTGGTCAGCACCTGCCTGGTCGTGTCCGCGGGCGCCTGGACGGGGGCCATGCCGCTGAGCCGCGACGTGGGGAGGCTGCTCGCGGCGGGCGCCGGGGTCGCCGTCCTCGGTCTGACCGCTGACGTGTGGCGGTTGAAGACCAGGTTCCTGCTGCCCGGCACGGCCGTCGCGGCCGCGTTCGTGGTGCCGTACGACGAGACGGGGCTGCCCGCGGGGATCGCGGCGGTGTGCTGGATCGCCTGTGTGGCCGCGGCCTTCCGGGGACTGGACCACGCCGACGGCCTGGCGGGCACGGTGGGCGTGCTCACCGCCTTCGGGGCCGGGGTGTGCGCGGCGGCGGAGGTGATGGACGACCTGGCGGTGCTGCTGAGCGTGCTGGCCGCCGCGCTGACCGGCTTCCTGATGCACAACTGGCATCCCGCGCGGATCGCGTTCGGCGCCTGCGGCTCGCTCTTCACCGGCTTCGTGCTGGCCGCCGCGGGCGTGCTGGTGCGCACCGGCTACAACGCCGGGGCCACCGCGGCGGTGCTGTTCGCGCTCACCGCCGTGGCCAGCGCGGACGCCGTCCTCGTCGTCCTCTCCCGGCGGCTGGCCGGGCGTCCGCTGCTGCGCCGCGGGCCGGACCACCTCGTGCACCGGCTGCGCCGGCTGGGGCTCACCCCGCCGGGCGCCACCGTCCTGCTCGGCGCGGCCGCCTTCGCCACGGTCCTGGTCGGGGTGCTGGTGCACACGGACTGGCTGGCCCCGGCGAGCGCGCTGTGGGCGGCGGGCGGGGCGCTGGCCGTCGTCCTCGGGCTGCTGGGCGTACGCGGTCCGCGCCGCCCGCACGGTCCGCGCGACCCGTACGTCACCGGCGTGCGCCGCGAGGCCGGGGGGCCGAGGACGACGCTGTCCCGGCCCCGGGCCGCCGGGGCGGCGCCCGGCACGGTCGCCCGGCCGCACTCCGCCCCGGCGCGCGCCGCCGGTCGCGCCGCCGACCGCGCGGCCGGTCCTCGGGCAGCCGTACGGGCAGTCCGGGCCGCGCGAGCAGTCCGCGCCGCACGAGCCGTCCGGGCAGCACGCGCCACGCAGACGACGCAGACCACGCAGACGGCGCGTACAGCGCAGACGGCCCAGACGGCGCGTGCCGCACGTATTGCACGCGTCGCCAGGGCCGTCCGCGCCGCCGTCGAGGTGTGCGGCGCGCGGATCAGGGCAGGAGCGGGCGGGGCCGCATCGGGGCGCGCCGCCTCCGGCACGGCCGGAGGCCGGGCGGCCGGGCGGGGCGCCGGGAACCCGGCGGCCTGGGGGTCGTCGCGACGCTCCGGCGCCGTCCCGGCCCCCGGGGGCGCGCGGACCATGAGCGGCTTGCGGGCCCCCAGCGGTCCGCGCACCGCGAGCGGCCTCCGGGCGCCGGGCGGCCCGCGCACCGGGAGCGGCCTGCGCGCCCCGGCGGCGCCGCGCTCAGGCGCCGCTTCGCTGACCGGCGCCCCGGGTCTCCCCGGCACGGGCGCCGGCGCCCACACCGGCACGGGCGCCCACACCGGCACGGGCGCCCACACCGGCACGGGCGCCCACACCGGCACGGGCGCCCACACCGGCACGGGCGCCCACACCGGCACGGGTGCCCACACCGGCGCCGCCGCTGACGCCGTCGCCGCCGGGCCCCGGCAGCGAGAGGTCGCCGCTCGGGACGCTCGCCGTCCCCCGCGCTTCCTCGCTCCTCCGCCGCGGAGGTCAGCGTCGTCGCAGGTCAGCGAATCCTTGCGTGTAAGCGATAGATAAGACTTGAGTCGGTGTGACTCATGTCTGTTGACCGGCGCGAGGCGGTCGTGCACACTTGAGTCCGTTCCACTCAAGTAGCTGGAGGAATTCACCATGGCACGTGCGGTCGGCATCGACCTGGGCACGACTAACTCCGTCGTCAGCGTTCTGGAGGGCGGCGAGCCCACCGTCATCACCAACGCCGAAGGCGCCAGGACCACGCCGTCCGTCGTCGCCTTCGCCAAGAACGGTGAGGTGCTGGTCGGCGAGGTGGCCAAGCGTCAGGCCGTCACCAACGTCGACAGGACCATCCGGTCGGTCAAGCGCCACATGGGCACCGACTGGAAGATCAACCTGGACGGCAAGGACTTCAACCCCCAGCAGATCAGCGCCTTCGTGCTGCAGAAGCTGAAGCGGGACGCGGAGTCGTACCTCGGCGAGAAGGTGACCGACGCGGTCATCACCGTCCCGGCGTACTTCAACGACGCCGAGCGCCAGGCCACCAAGGAGGCCGGTGAGATCGCCGGTCTGAACGTGCTGCGCATCGTCAACGAGCCGACGGCCGCCGCGCTGGCCTACGGCCTCGACAAGGACGACCAGACCATCCTGGTCTTCGACCTCGGCGGCGGCACCTTCGACGTCTCGCTGCTGGAGATCGGCGACGGCGTGGTCGAGGTGAAGGCCACCAACGGCGACAACCACCTCGGCGGCGACGACTGGGACCAGCGCGTCGTCGACTACCTGGTCAAGCAGTTCCAGTCCGGCCACGGCGTGGACCTGTCCAAGGACAAGATGGCGCTCCAGCGGCTGCGCGAGGCCGCCGAGAAGGCCAAGATCGAGCTGTCCTCGTCCACCGAGACCTCGATCAACCTGCCCTACATCACGGCCTCCGCCGAGGGCCCGCTGCACCTGGACGAGCGGCTCACCCGCGCCCAGTTCCAGCAGCTCACCGCCGACCTGCTGGAGCGCTGCAAGACGCCGTTCCACAACGTCATCAAGGACGCCGGGATCTCCATCAACGAGATCGACCACGTCGTCCTCGTCGGCGGCTCGACCCGTATGCCCGCCGTCGCCGAGCTGGTCAAGGAGCTGACCGCCGGCAAGGAGGCCAACAAGGGCGTGAACCCGGACGAGGTCGTCGCCATCGGCGCCTCGCTCCAGGCCGGCGTCCTCAAGGGCGAGGTCAAGGACGTCCTGCTGCTCGACGTCACCCCGCTGTCCCTCGGCATCGAGACCAAGGGCGGCATCATGACCAAGCTCATCGAGCGGAACACGACGATCCCGACCAAGCGGTCCGAGATCTTCACCACCGCCGAGGACAACCAGCCGTCCGTGCAGATCCAGGTCTACCAGGGCGAGCGCGAGATCGCGGCGTACAACAAGAAGCTCGGGATGTTCGAGCTGACCGGTCTGCCGCCGGCCCCGCGCGGCGTCCCGCAGATCGAGGTCTCCTTCGACATCGACGCCAACGGCATCATGCACGTGACCGCCAAGGACCTGGGCACGGGCAAGGAGCAGAAGATGACCGTCACCGGCGGCTCCTCGCTGCCGAAGGACGAGGTCGACCGCATGCGCCAGGAGGCCGAGAAGTACGCGGAGGAGGACCACGCCCGCCGCGAGGCCGCCGAGACCCGCAACCAGGGCGAGCAGCTCGTCTACCAGACCGAGAAGTTCCTCAAGGACAACGAGGACAAGGTCCCGGGCGAGATCAAGACCGAGGTCGAGGCCGCCGTCGCCGAGCTGAAGGAAGCGCTCAAGGGCGAGTCCGGCCAGGGCGAGAGCACGGCCGAGATCCGCACCGCCACGGAGAAGGTCGCCGCCGTCTCGCAGAAGCTCGGTCAGGCGATGTACGCCGACGCCCAGGGCGCGCAGGCCGCGGGCGGCGAGTCCGCCGGCGCCGGCGAGGCCAGGGCCGACGACGACGTGGTGGACGCCGAGATCGTCGACGACGAGCGCAAGGACGGTGCCGCGTGACGGAGGAGACCCCGGGCTTCGACGAGCAGCAGCCCGACGTCCCCTCCGACGACGCCGAGCCGAAGGCCGCCTCCTCCGATGAGGAGGAGGGGGCGGCCCCGGCCGGGGACGCCGCGCAGTCGGCCGGTCTGACGGCCCAGCTCGACCAGGCGCGCACCGCGCTCGGCGAGCGGACCAAGGACCTCCAGCGGTTGCAGGCGGAGTATCAGAACTACCGGCGCCGGGTCGAGCGCGACCGGGTCGCGGTCAAGGAGATCGCCGTGGCGAACCTCATGACCGAGCTTCTGCCCGTGCTCGACGACGTCGGCCGCGCCCGCGAGCACGGCGAACTGGTGGGCGGGTTCAAGTCCGTCGGCGAGTCGCTGGAGACCGTGGCCGCCAAGATGGGCCTTCAGCAGTTCGGCAAGGAGGGCGAGCCCTTCGACCCGACGATCCACGAGGCCCTGATGCACAGCTACGCGCCGGACGTCACCGAGACGACCTGCGTGGCGATCCTCCAGCCGGGGTACCGGATCGGCGAGCGCACCATCCGCCCCGCGCGGGTGGCGGTGGCCGAGCCGCAGCCGGGCGCCCAGACGGTCAAGCCGGCCGAGGAGGCAGGCCAGTCCGAGGTCGAGGCCGAGGCCGGCGAGGGCAAGGACGACGGTGGGCCTGACGAGGGCTGACGCGACAGGCGGCGACGCACGGAAGGAGGGGCGTCGGGGATGAGCACCAAGGACTTCATCGAGAAGGACTACTACAAGGTTCTCGGCGTCCCCAAGGACGCCACCGAGGCCGAGATCAAGAAGGCCTACCGCAAGCTCGCCCGCGAGTTCCACCCGGACGCCAACAAGGGCAACGCCCGCGCCGAGGAGCGCTTCAAGGAGATCTCCGAGGCGAACGACGTCCTGGGCGACTCCAAGAAGCGCAAGGAGTACGACGAGGCCCGCGCGCTGTTCGGCAACGGCGGGTTCCGTCCCGGTCCCGGGGCGGGCGGCGGCTCCTTCAACTTCGACCTGGGCGACCTCTTCGGAGGCGGCGCCCAGGGCGGCGGGGGCGGCGGGGGCTTCGGCGGCGGCATCGGCGACGTCTTCGGGGGACTGTTCAACCGGGGCGGCGCGGGTGCGGGCGCCCGCACCCAGCCGCGCCGCGGCCAGGACATCGAGTCCGAGGTCACGCTGAGCTTCACGGAGGCCATCGAGGGCGCCACGGTGCCGCTGCGGATGTCCAGCCAGCAGCCGTGCACGGCGTGCTCGGGCACCGGCGACAAGAACGGCACGCCGCGGGTGTGCCCGACCTGCGTCGGCACCGGGCAGGTGACGCGCGGCTCCGGCGGCGGCTTCTCGCTGACCGACCCGTGCCCGGACTGCAAGGGCCGCGGGCTGATCGCGGAGAACCCGTGCGAGGTCTGCAAGGGCTCCGGGCGCGCCAAGTCGTCCCGGACCATGCAGGTCCGCATCCCGGCCGGGGTGAGCGACGGGCAGCGCATCCGGCTGCGCGGCAAGGGCGCCCCGGGCGAGCGCGGCGGCCCGGCGGGCGACCTGTATGTGGTGGTGCACGTCGGCGCGCACTCGGTCTTCGGGCGCAAGGGCGACAACCTCACCGTCACCGTGCCGGTCACCTACGTCGAGGCGGCGCTCGGCGGCGAGGTCAGGGTGCCCACCCTGGGCGGTCCGCCGGTGACGCTCAAGCTGCCCCCGGGCACGCCGAACGGCCGGACGATGCGGGCCCGCGGCAAGGGCGCGGTCCGCAAGGACGGCTCCCGCGGCGACCTGCTGATCACCGTGGAGGTGAGTGTCCCGCAGGACCTGTCGGGGAAGGCTCGTGACGCGCTGGAGGCGTATCGCGAGGCGACCGCGGGCGAGGATCCGCGGGCGGACCTGTTCGAGGCCGCGAAGGGAGCATGAGGCAGATGGACGGCCGCCGCCGCAACCCGTACGAACTGACGGAAGACACACCGGTGTACGTCATCTCGGTGGCCGCCCAGTTGTCCGGCCTGCACCCGCAGACCCTCCGCCAGTACGACCGGCTGGGCCTGGTGTCCCCCGACCGCACCGCGGGACGGGGCCGCCGCTACTCCGCCCGCGACATCGAACTGCTCCGCCAGGTGCAGCAGTTGTCGCAGGACGAGGGCATCAACCTGGCGGGCATCAAGCGGATCATCGAACTGGAGAACCAGGTCGCCGCGCTCCAGTCCCGCCTGGCGGAGATGCAGGCGGCGCTGGACGGCGCGGCGGCGGCGATGCGCCAGCGCGAGGCCGCCGTGCACGCCTCCTACCGGCGGGACCTGGTCCCGTATCAGGAGGTGCAGCACTCCAGCGCGCTGGTGGTGTGGCGCCCCAAGCGGCAGCAGCCCTCGGACTGACCGCGACCCGGCGCCTCACCGGCGCACTGGCGCAACGGGGTACTGGCGTGGCGCACCGGCTCAGCGACTCACCGGCTGAGCGCCGCGCACGCGGCGGCGCGCGGGGAACTCCGAAGGGCCGGGAGGCCGAAAGCCTCCCGGCCTTCGCCGCGCCCGGCCTTCGCCGCGCCCGGCCTTCGCCGCGCCCGGCCTTCGCCGCGCCCGGCCTTCGCCGTGGCGAACTGGCCTGGTTCGTTCGCTCGGTTGTGCGGGTATCGGTCCCTCCGGTTCTTGGTCCGCTCTTTGCCGGACGCTGAACCACCCGCGCGTGGCGGGTCCGTAAAGGGCGTTTGGAGGGGGTTCCGAGAGCTTCCACCAAGCCTTCACGTAAAAAGCGGAGCGTGGTGTTGTCATCTCGTTAAGCAAGACCGCTTGACGCCGACAGGCCGCTCCGCGTTGGCTTTTCAGTCACCTGGGTCGCAATGCTGCGCCCTCGTCCGGAAGGCACCAGAAGTGAGCACCTCGATGCGTCGTATCGCCATAGCCGTGGCCGCGCCCACGCTGACCCTCTCGCTCGCCGCCTGCGGGGCTCTCGGCGGGGCGACCGGCGCCACGGGCGCCGGACCGTCCAAGGGCGACGACGTGGCGGTGGGCCTGCTGCTGCCGGAGACGGCGAACACGCGCTACGAGAAATTCGACTACCCCATCATCAAGAGCAAGGTGGCCGACCTTACCCGCGGCCGCGGCCGGGTCGACTACGCCAACGCCGGCGCGGACGCGGACAAGCAGGCCGACCAGATGGAGAAGATGATCGACGACAAGGTCGACGTCATCCTGCTGGACGCCGTCGACGCGCACGCCATCGCCGGCGAGGTGAAGAAGGCCAAGACGGCGGGCATCCCGGTCATCGCCTACGACCGGCTCGCCGAGGGCCCCATCGACGCGTACATCTCCTTCGACAACGAGCTGGTCGGCGAGGTGCAGGGCCGTTCGCTGCTGGAGGCGCTGGGGAACTCCGCCGACGGCTCGCAGAAGATCGTCATGATGAACGGCTCGCCGACCGACCCGAACGCCAGGCAGTTCAAGGAGGGCGCGCTCGCGCAGCTCAACGGCAGGGTGACGATCTCCGAGTCCTACGACACCAAGGACTGGAAGCCGGAGAACGCCGAGGCCAACATGGCCGAGGCGATCCGCGCGATCGGCGGGAGCGGCATCGCGGGCGTCTACTCCGCCAACGACGGCATGGCGGGCGGCGTCATCAAGGCCATGAAGGCCGCGGGCATCGCCAAGCTGCCGCCGGTCACCGGCCAGGACGCCGAACTCGACGCGGTGCAGCGCATCCTGACCGGCGAGCAGTACATGAGCGTCTACAAGTCCTACCCGACGGAGGCGGAGAACGCCGCCGAGATGGCGATCGCCAAGGTGCAGGGCAAGGACATCCAGTTCGACTCCCTGACCCGGGACAACGTCAGCAGCCCCACCGAGAAGCAGATCCCGGCGCAGCTCGTCTCCGTGGTCGCCCTGACCAAGGGCAACATCAAGGACACCGTCCTGGCCGACGGCATCTACAAGAAGTCCCAGATCTGCACCGCCGGCTACCGGACGGCCTGCGAGCGGGCCGGGCTGAAGTGACCGCGCCCCGTCGGGCGGCGGCCTGAGCGGCCGCCGCGCACGGCGCCCGGCCGAGGCCCGTACACACCGGCTGATAACGGTGTTTTCCGCTGCCCGCGAGGCGAGGAGCCGTGTTGCACTGCCGGTCCGGTCCGCGCATAGTGGCGCTGCGGAGGACGCGGAGACCGGGGGTGTGATGGGGCATGGCCGGGCGCGGGACGGAGCAGCATCCACACGGTGCCGACCGACTGTGCGAGACCGGGGATCGTGTGTACTCCCGGGCCGTACGGCGCGGACGGGTGTCGCGCCAGGACGCCGTGCCGGCGCCGTGCCTGCTCGAACTCGCCCTGCTGCACCCGGACCCCGATGACATGGACTTCCTGGTGCCGACCGCGCCGCAGGAGGTCATGACCCGGCTGCTGCGCGAGATGTACGAGGAAGTCAGCGCCAGCCAGCGGCGGGTGGGCTCGGCGGTGGCGGCCTTCGAGCGGTACGCCGGGATGGACGGCCGCGTCCCGCTGCCCTCGACCGCGGCCGAGGGCGGCGCGATCCGCGTCCTGGACGGCCTGGCGCGCATCCAGGCGGCCATGGACGAGGCCACCGAGGCGTGCCGCACCGAGGTGCTGACCGTGCAGCCCGGCGGCATCCGCCGCGAGCACGAGCTGACGGAGGGACTGCCCCGGGCGCTGGCGCTGCGCGGCCGGGGCGTGCGCATGCGCGACCTGTACACGCACGTGGCCCGGCACGGTCAGGGGCTGCTCAACTACCTGGAGCTGATGGGGGACGCGGTGGAGGCGCGCACTCTGGACGAGGTGATCGACCGGCTGATCCTGTTCGACCGCACGGTCGCCTTCGTGCCCGCCAACGCCGACCGCACGATGGCGCTGGAGCTGCGCCACCCGGCGCTGGTGGAGTACCTGGTGACGGTCTTCGAGCGGTTGTGGCGGCTGGCGATCCCGCTCAGCGCGGCGCTGCCCGACACCGGCATCGAGGGCATCTCCCACCGGGAGCGCTCGATCGCCGCGCTGCTGGCCGAGGGCCACCAGGACGCGGTGATCGCCGAACGGCTGGGGATCAGCGTGCGCACCTGCCGGGCGCACATCGCCCGCCTGTCCGAGACGCTGGGCGCGGCCAGCCGCACGCAGCTCGGCGTGCGCATCGCCCAGGCCGGTCTGGACGGCCCTCCGGCCACGCTCGCCGCGCAGGGCCGCCCGTCCCCGACCGCGCGCTGAGCCGCCGTGCCGCGGCGCCGCGGACTGAGCTGAGCCGCCGCGCCGCGGGTTGAGCCGCCGCGGCGCGGCTCAGTGATCCTCCTCCAGGATGCCCGACTGGGCGATCAGATAGCCGAGTTGGGCCCGGCTGCCGCTGCCCAGGGCGGAGGCGAGCTTGGCGATGTGGGCCCGGCAGGTGCGTACGTTCATGCCGAGGCGGCGGGCGATGGCCTCGTCGACGTGGCCCTCCACCAGGAGTTTGGCGATGGAGTGCTGGATCTCCGTGATGCCGCCGGCCGCGCTCTCGTAGGGGGCGCCGGCGCTCAGCGGGACGGCGCGGCTCCACATGAACTCGAACACCTTGATCAGGTAGCGGACCAGGCCGGGGTGGCGCAGTTCCAGCGCCACCTGCTGATCGTCCCGGGTGGGGATGAAGGCGACCGTCTCGTCGCACACGATGAGCCGCTCGACCAGTTCGTCGATCGAGCGGTACTCCACCTTGCCGTCGGCGAGCTGGGCCGCGTAGGCCAGCTTCTCCTGGCTGTAGCGGGCGGTGTGCTGGTAGAGCGTGCGGATCCGCACGCCCCGGTCTATCAGCGGCCGGTCCCGTTCGAGGCCGCGCAGCACGCTGAGTTCGGAGACCCGGTCGCTCGGCTGGACGGTCAGCATCTCGGTGTGGCACTGGCCGGTGGCCAGGTTGAGCGCCGTGTTGATCCGCTCGCCTCCCTCCAGCACCGTGATCGAGCCGCCGCCGGACGTAGGCTGGCCGCTGAGGGCCAGGAACGGCGCGAAGGCGTCCGCGATGCCGGTCGCCGCCCGGCGGCGGTCGGTGATCTCCCGTTCGATGGGGTTGAGCCGCTGCGCCAGGGCGAGCGCCGGGGGCACCGGGCGCAGCCAGTTCGGGTCGTCCGGATCGGGGTGGACCAGGGCGGACTCCAGCAGGCAGGGGGCGGGCTCCGCGTCCGAGCGGGCGATCCTGCCTGTTCGGAGGGCCGCGGCGTACAGGCGACTGCCCTCTGTGCACAGCTCGTTCACCGGATGGGGATGTGTCGCAATTGTGTGATTCGTAGTCAAATCTCCACCCCCCAGGGTCCTGAACATGCAGGAACATGATGCACCGATTGTGTGGCCATGACGTGTCCGAATGAGCCATCGTCGTACGTGACGGGGGAAAAGGGGACCTTCAAGTGAGGACGAAGCCGATTATGGGTAGCAGACTGCTTCGCTCGGTGCTTGTTGCCACCTTCTCCGCCGTTGTGGCCCTCGGTGCGCTGAGTGGCCTCTCCAGTGCGAAGAGCGAGATTCGGGCGAACAGCACCTGGCCTTCGGTGGCCGTGGACTCCGCAAGCGACGCCCTGGGCGGCGCCGCGGCGGCAGGGGCCGGGAGTTGATGTGACCACACCACCCGACGACCGATCCTTCCGCCGCGAGATGGCCACCGCCTACCGCTCCGGCTGGCACTTCATCGACTTGGTCACCGCCATCCCCCACAGCGGTGACTCGCTGATGGTGACCGTCTTCGGAGAGCCGGTCGTCGTGACGCGGGACGAGGACGAGGACGTGCGGGCCTTCCGGTGCCTGCGCCGCCCTCGGGGCGCGCCGCAGCCCGTGCGGTGCGCCGTCCGCTACGGAATGATCTTCGTCAACCTGGACCAGCGGGACCACCGGCAGGTGGCGTCGGAACCCGCCAGCATTCGGACTGCCTCAGCCACCCCCCGCAGCGCCTGACGCGATTCCCCCGTCGCAACACATCGCTCAGGTGCTTCCCCCCGCAGCGGCGTCACCGTGACCTGAACACGGTGACGCCGCTGCAGTTTCCGGCGGCACCTCCGGATGCGGACGGACCCCGGTGTGGCCGAAAGCGCCCGCCGTCGCGCGTCCGCTGCTGCTCTCCACCGCCGCGCCGTCGCCGTGCGCGTGTCGCGTTCTCGCCGCTCCCCTCGGGCTTCGTCGCCGCGCTGTCGCCGCCTCCTGTGCGGCCTGCGCCCCCTTTATAGGGCCTGCGCCTCCGTTGGCGGCCTGCGCCTCTGTCGCCGCATCTTGTTTCCCGTCGCATTCCGGCGCCGTGGTGCGCCCGGTTCGGCCTTGAGTGGACTAGACTCAACTTTGTGCACGTTGGCTGAGTCAGTGCCGGAGAGGGAACCCGGAGAGCCGGGAAGACCGGGGGGACTGAGAGAAAGCGGCACACCGCCGAGGAGGAGAGAAGCGACCGTGGACGCCGAGCTGACCAACAGGAGCCGGGACGCGATCAACGCGGCCGGCAACCGGGCCGTGACCGGGAAGCATCCGGACCTGACCCCCGCCCACCTGCTCCTCGGGCTGCTGGAGGGGCGGGACAACGAGAACATCATCGACCTGTTGGCGGCCGTGGACGCCGACCAGGCGTCCATCCGGTCCGGCGCGGAGCGCGTGCTGGCCGCGCTGCCCAGCGTCACCGGGTCCACCGTCGCGCCGCCCCAGCCCAACCGCGAACTGCTCGCGGTGCTCGCGGACGCGCAGAACCGGGCACGCGCCCTGGGAGACGATTACCTGTCCACCGAGCACCTGCTCATCGGCGTCGCCGCCCAGGGCGGCGCCGCAGGCGAGGTGCTGCGCAAGCAGGGCGCCGACGCGAAGGCGTTGCAGGAGGCGTTCCAGAAGACGAGGGGAGGGCGCCGGGTGAACACACCCGACCCCGAGGGCCAGTACAAGGCCCTGGAGAAGTTCGGCGCCGACCTCACGGAGGCGGCGCGTGAGGGCAGGCTCGACCCGGTCATCGGCCGGGACCACGAGATCCGCCGCGTGGTGCAGGTGCTCTCGCGCCGCACCAAGAACAACCCGGTGCTCATCGGAGAGCCCGGCGTCGGCAAGACCGCGGTCGTCGAGGGGCTGGCCCAGCGGATCGTCAAGGGCGACGTGCCCGAGTCCCTGAAGGACAAGCGGCTGGTCGCGCTGGACCTCGGCGCGATGGTCGCGGGCGCGAAGTACCGCGGCGAGTTCGAGGAGCGGCTCAAGACGGTCCTCGCCGAGATCAAGGACTCCGACGGGCAGATCGTCACCTTCATCGACGAGCTGCACACCGTCGTCGGGGCCGGCGCGGGCGGCGACTCCGCCATGGACGCCGGCAACATGCTCAAGCCGATGCTGGCCCGCGGCGAGCTGCGCATGGTGGGCGCCACCACGCTCGACGAGTACCGCGAGCGGATCGAGAAGGACCCCGCCCTGGAGCGGCGCTTCCAGCAGGTGCTGGTCGCGGAGCCCAGCGTGGAGGACTCCGTCGCGATCCTGCGCGGGCTCAAGGGCCGCTACGAGGCCCACCACAAGGTGCAGATCAACGACTCCGCGCTGGTGGCCGCCGCGACCCTGTCCGACCGCTACATCACCTCGCGCTTCCTGCCCGACAAGGCCATCGACCTCGTCGACGAGGCCGCCTCCCGGCTCCGGATGGAGATCGACTCCTCGCCCGTGGAGATCGACGAACTCCAGCGCGGCGTCGACCGGCTGCGCATGGAGGAGCTGGCGCTGGACAAGGAGACGGACGCCGCCTCGCGCGAGCGGCTGGACAAGCTGCGCCGCGACCTCGCGGACAAGGAGGAGGAGCTGCGCGGCCTGACCGCCCGCTGGGAGAAGGAGAAGCAGTCCCTCAACCGGGTCGGCGAGCTGAAGGAGAAGCTGGACGACCTGCGCGGGCAGGCCGAACGCGCGCAGCGCGACGGCGACTTCGACACCGCCTCCAAGCTGCTGTACGCGGAGATCCCGGATCTGGAGAAGCAGTTGGAGGCCGCCTCGCGCGCCGAGGAGGAGGCCGCCAAGGACACCATGGTCAAGGAGGAGGTCGGCCCCGACGACATCGCCGACGTGGTCGCCTCCTGGACCGGCATCCCGGCCGGCCGCCTGCTGGAGGGCGAGACGCGGAAGCTGCTGCGCATGGAGGACGAGATCGGCAGGCGGCTGATCGGCCAGGGCGAGGCGGTGAACGCGGTCTCCGACGCGGTGCGCCGCAGCCGCGCGGGCGTCTCGGACCCGGACCGGCCCACCGGCTCGTTCCTCTTCCTCGGCCCGACCGGCGTCGGCAAGACCGAACTGGCCAAGGCGCTGGCCGACTTCCTCTTCGACGACGAGCGGGCCATGGTCCGCATCGACATGTCGGAGTACGGCGAGAAGCACAGCGTGGCCCGGCTGGTCGGCGCCCCGCCCGGCTACGTCGGCTACGAGGAGGGCGGCCAGCTCACCGAGGCGGTGCGCCGCCGCCCGTACAGCGTCGTCCTGCTCGACGAGGTGGAGAAGGCGCACCCCGAGGTCTTCGACGTCCTGCTCCAGGTGCTGGACGACGGACGGCTGACGGACGGCCAGGGGCGCACGGTCGACTTCCGCAACACGATCCTGATCCTCACCTCCAACCTGGGCAGCCAGTTCCTGATCGACCCGGTCACGAGCGAGGAGGAGAAGAAGGAGCAGGTGCTGGAGGTCGTCCGGGTCTCCTTCAAGCCCGAGTTCCTCAACCGCCTCGACGACCTCGTGGTCTTCTCGGCCCTCGGCAAGGACGAGCTGAGCCGGATCGCCCGGCTCGCCGTCGACCGCCTGGCCGCGCGCCTGGCCGAGCGGCGGCTGATCCTGGACGTCACGCCGCAGGCGCTGGAATGGCTCGCCGACGAGGGCATGGACCCGGCCTACGGCGCCCGCCCGCTGCGGCGGCTGGTGCAGACCGCCATCGGCGACCGGCTGGCCAAGGAGATCCTGTCCGGCGAGATCAAGGACGGCGACACGGTCCGCGTCGACCGCTTCGGCGAGGGACTGCTGGTCGGGCCGTCTAAGGGCAAGACGCTGTAGCCGCTGCCGCTGCCGCTGCCGCTGCCGCTGCCGCTGCCGCCGTGCGGTGGGCGCCGGGGTCCTGGGTCCCGGGGCGTCCGCCGTGCGGCGGCCGGAGCCGTACGGCCGCATCACACCGTGCCGCGCACCGGTGCCGAGGACGTACGGCGCCCGTGCAGAGGACGTACGGCGCCCGCGCGGCGGACTGGACCGTTCGGGTCGTGATACGGCGTGTCGGCATTCGCTCCGGGCGGGTACCCGGCAACCGGCGCCCCGGGTGACCGGATCGTGTCAGCCCAGGGCTGACAAGGCCCGCCGGGCTTGCCACGCCCCTCCCCGGATGGGGGAGGATGGCGGGATCGATCCGTACGAAGGGAAGTACACGGTGAGCATCGACCCGTCCTCGATTCCGAACTTCGGGGGCCAGCCCGAGCCGCAGCCCCAAGGACCGGCGGGCCCCGTCGTCCCGGATCAGGATCTTGTGAAGCAGCTCCTGGACCAGATGGAGCTCAAGCACCTCGTCGACGAAGAGGGCGACCTCGTCGCGCCGTGGGAGCAGTTCCGCACATACTTCATGTTCCGCGGCGAGGACGACCAGAAGGTCTTCTCTGTGCGCACGTTCTACGACCGGCCGCACAAGATCGACGAGAAGCCGCAGCTCCTGGAGTCCATCGACGACTGGAACCGCCGCACCCTGTGGCCCAAGGTCTACACGCACACCCACGACGACGGCACCGTCCGCCTCATCGGCGAGGCGCAGATGCTGATCGGCATGGGCGTGAGCATCGAGCACTTCGTCTCCTCCACCGTGAGCTGGGTGCGCGCCGCGCTCGAGTTCGACCGGTGGCTCGTGGAGCAGCTCGGTCTCGAGGAGGAGGTCAACGACGCGGAGAAGCCGGAGGACGGCGCCGGCGACGGCGACGGCCAGGGATGACCTCCTGAGCGCCGGCGTGCCCCCGCGCGCGCCGGCGCGTCCCGCTCCGGCGGGGCCTCCCGCTACAGCGGGGTGCGCGTGATCACCACCAGATACGCGCCGTAGGCGAACGAGAGCCCGGTCAGGGCGCCGGCCACCGCGGCCGCGTGCCAGGGCCGGGCTTTCGCCGTGCTCACCAGCGAGCGGGCGAGCGGCAGCAGCAGCGGGAACGCCGGGAGCAGGAAGCGCGGCTTGCACTGGAAGAAGCCCGAGCCGCCGCACGCCACCGCGAGCAGGACGCCGGTGTAGACGAGCAGCGGCAGGGGCGCGCGGTCCAGGACGAGCAGCGTGAACAGCAGCAGGGCCGCCGCCACCAGGACCAGCGCGCCGAAGAACAGGAACGCCTCGCGGGCCAGCAGCAGGTGCTTGACGAAGCGCAGCGCCCCCAGCCCGAAGTCGAAGCGGGAGCCCCACATCCGCTGCACGCGCAGATAGCCGTGGAGCGTGTCGCCCGTGCGGCGCCCCGCCCACAGCACGTATCCGGCCCAGCCCAGCGGGGCCAGCGCGGCGCCCGCCCACAGTCCGCGGGGAACCCGTCCGCGGGAGAGCCGTCTGCGGGTGGTCCGGACGGTCGCGGCCGCCGCGGCCAGCACCGCCAGGGCGGCGGCGAACCCGTTGGGCCGGGACAGCCCCGCGAGCGCGGCCAGCGCCCCGGCCCGCACCCAGTTCCCGGTGAGCACCGCGTACAGCGACCAGGCGGCGCAGGCGGTGAGCACCGGCTCGCTGTAGCCCATGGACAGCACGACCGAGTGCGGCAGGATCCCCCACAGCACGGCCAGCACGGTGCCGACGGCGGGCCCGTGCAGCCGGGCGCCGACCGCGTAGATCCCGCCGGCGGCCACGGCCGCCGCGAGCCACGCCACGACCAGTGCGGACGCGCCCCCGCCGAGCGGGGACAGCAGCCGGACGGCCCGGATCAGCGCCGGGTAGAGCGGGAAGAACGCCAGGTCGTTGTGGACGACGCCGGGCACCGGGTGTTCGACGAGGCCGTAGCCGTGCGCGGCGATCCGCAGGTACCAGCGGGAGTCCCAGGACCGGCCGAGCAGGGCGAGCGGGTGGCTGCCGTGCACCCGGGCGGCCAGGACCACGAACGTCAGCCCGGCGAGGCGGGCCGCCGTGAACAGGACGGCGGCCGCGACGGCGGGCCGCAGCCGCAGCCCTCGCGTCACGTCCGGCTCGCCGACGGGCGGGGTGGCCGGTGGAAGCGCACTGACACTGGTCACACAGGCATGGTGCGGGACGAAGGGGACTGTCGCGCCCATTCCGCCCGATCGCGCGTGTCCCCGACCTGGGAGGCTCGCGTGTCACCGGCTCAGGGGGCTCGTGCGTGTTCCCGGCAGAGGGCCGGTGCGGTATCCCCACTCAGGAGGCTCATGCGTGCTCTGACCCCAGGAGGCTCGATCGTGGCCCCGGTCTAAGGGGCTCGTGCGTGTTCCCCGGCCCGGGGGGCTCGTGCGCGCCCTCGGCCTATGAGGCTCGCGCGCCCCTGTTCAGCCTGCCAGCGCCTTCAGCCGCCTGGCCGCTTCCTCCAGTACGGGGATCTGCTTGCAGAAGGCGAAGCGGACGAACGGCGCGCCCTCGTCGCGGTGGTCGCAGAGGACCGCGACCACGCCCGCCCGCTCGGACAGCAACCGGCAGAAGGCGAGGCCGTCGCGCTCGCCGAGCGGCCGGATGTGGATGGTCACGAAGTAGGTGCCGGCGGCCCGGAACACCGTGAAGCCCGCGTCCGCGAGCCCGGCCGCCAGCATCTGAGCTGGAGCCGCTGGAGGCTGATCCCCGCGGGCGCGGGGAGCGGGTCCGCACCAAGGACACCGCCGGACGCAACCTGGGCTCATCCCCGCAGGCGCGGGGAGCGGGAAGCCCCACCAGAACCGTGCGCTCTCGGGATGGGCTCATACCCGCAGGCGCGGGGAGCGGGCTTTGTGGGCTGGGCTTTTGTCAAGGTGCGGGGCCTCGTTGGGCAAGGATGGGAGAAAAGGACATATGCGACAAGGGTCAATCAGGGCCTCTTGGAGCATTTCCCGACCACACGCTACGCGCTCGCGTCGAGCGTCCTGAGCCTCCGGAAGTTGCCGAGGCCCGATGGGTCCGTGCTCCCGGTGGACTGCTGCTTCGCATTCCGTGTCTTCTCATGTGTGCATGTCACCGTGTGCAGCGCGGACCACGGCACCGGATCAGCACTCGCGGGCGAGAGACAGCCGCGGGCGCGAGTTGCCGTCAGGCGCCTCTGCCTGATTCGGTCAGGGCGACAGTTACGGGCGGGGTCCCGCGAACGACTGCTACGGATGCGTCTGCCGGGCGACCGCGACCGAAAGGCCGGCCGCGGTCGACTGTCGGCGAAGAAGTCACGTCTGGTTGCCGAATCGTCGGCGCTTGGACGCCTTGCTCCACCCTCGGGAAGTCGACGCGGGAGGGGGCGCGGAGCGGGCCGAGGGGCGGAAGATGAGAGTGAGGCCCTCGTGATCGACGGGATGCCACTTGTGGTCGTGGGTGCGGAACGCGTAGCCCTGTTCGGAGTCGGTGGAGTAGGCGAGCAGCGCGCGGCCTTGGCCGGCGTACTGCCGTACCTCGTCCCACAGAGTGTCGCGAATGCGGGCGGATGGATTGCCGAGAAAGACGCGAGGGCCGTCGCGTCCTCCCCGGTGTACGCGGCCGCCAGCTCGGCGCGCCGGTGCGCGGGGAGCGTCGCCGACAGCACGACGACGGGGACCCGGTAGGCCCCCAGCCATGCCAGCACGCGATCGAGGTACGCGTTCATGTACGTGTCGTAGGCGTGGACTTCGTCGATGACGACGACCTTGCCGGCCATCGCCAGATGCCGCAGCGCCAAGTGCCTGCTCTTCAGGCCCGCCATCAGCAGTTGGTCGATCGTGCCGACGGCGAACGAGGCGAGCAGCCCCTTCTTGCGGCCGCGCAGCCATTGATGCGCGACGAGTTCCGCAGGCGCCGCCCTCCGCGCTCCTTCCGCACCCGGACGCCCCTTGGGGGAGCTGTCACGGTCGTCGTCGCCGTAAGCGTCCACAGCGGCGATGGTGCGGTGGCTCTCGCGCATCAGCGTGGCGTAGTCCTCCTGCAACGCCGCCTTCGCGTGGGCCAGCAGGACGGAGTGCTGATCGTGGTCGCGCCCGCTGCTCGCACCCGAGCGGAGAGGAAGGCGGTCGAGCCACCGCAGCAGCCTGGGAAACATCGCGTTGCTCGTCGCCATGGTCGGCAGGGCCACGTAGCAGCCGCCCGCGCCCGAACGCGCGGCGAACACCTCCGCGACCGCGAGTGCGGCCTCGGTCTTCCCCTCTCCCATCGGCGCCTCGACGATCAGCATCCCCGGCTGCTCCATGTCCCGGGCCATGGCGAGAGCCTGTTCCTGTACGGGCCGGACGACGGCGCCGGGCGGCAGCGCGAAGCGGGAGGCGTAGAACTCCGCAGCGGGGGAGGTCGGCTCCTCGGGCTCCCAAGGGGCGGGGAGCAGGAGGCCCTGCCAGGCGGCGGCGACCCGCTCCGCCTCTCCGCGCGGGTGTTCCTCGGGGAAGTAGGGGAAGAGATCCGGATTGCTCGCGATCCAGTCGGAGACGATGACGGTCGCGGTGAGCAGTACCTGAACGGTCTGCGGCAGCTTCACCGCCCGCCAATCGGCGAGGCGCTCCTCGACGCCGAAGGCAGTGGCGCACGCGTCGAGCAACTCGTCCTGCACAGCTCGCCAGAGAGGTTCGGCGGGGCCCTGGGTGCGCAACAGTTCGGGATGCGCGTCGAGGTTGTGGAGCTGCATGTGATCCGGGGGGACGCCGTGGTGGCCGCCGGCCATGACAGCGAACTGAGCGGATCCCCTGCGCGTCCAGCCGCGCCGCTCCTCCAGCCATTCCTGCAACAAAGCCTGCCCGGCGAGCCCATGCGGGGCCATCCGGCGGTCCTCGCCGAGCTGCTTGCCAGTCCGCATGTCGAGCCCGGCCGCGCTCATCACGCCCGCGAGTTCGTCGACTTGGCAGGCGAAGGCCGGCGTGGCTTTGCCGATGTCGTGCGTCCCCGCCAGCCACACGCACAAGCACCGCGCGTCAGCCGCCCCACCGGGCAACGGCTCCGCGATCAACTCCTTGATGTTCCGTGGCAGCCAGTGATCCCACAGCAGTGCCGCGACGGCGGCACTGTCCGCCATGTGCCGCCACAACGGCAGCCACTTCACCGTTTTCTGGTCGTGCTTGGCCCACACGGTACGAGCGGCGCCGGTCAGCCGGTCGCCGAACGGTGCGGGGGAATCGAGGTAGTCGGGCACGGCGATCATTGAACAGGGAATCGGATAGCGGTACGCACCCATAGGCAAAGTCAGTCAGAGTTTGTCAATGACGATCAAGAATGCAGGCAAGCAATTGCCCACCGCTCATCCCTCTCGGGCCAGAAGAGGCTAGTCACAGATTTCCGACGCAGTTCGGATGAGCCCCTGCAACCCGTGGCGTTGACGTGCCGCTATCGACCGCTCCCCACCGTTGCGGGGATCATCGCACTGCTGTAGCAGGCGAATTCCGCCGTGCTGTGATGTCCCAGTTGCTGCGAAGCAACACCGACTACGCTGATCCAAGCCGCGTGACCTGTGTCCGGGATTCGGGGTCACGGCCCCCACCGGCTCCGGCTCAAGACGAGCGCAGCCGCCCGAGGCGGGTTGCGGCGTCCCGCAGGATGCCGTCCTTCTTGCAGAAGGCGAACCGGACCTGGCTGCTCCCCGCCTCCCGGTCGTCGTAGAAGACGGAGTTCGGGACCGCGACGACACCGCAGCGTGCCGGAAGGGCCCGGCAGAAGGCGTAGGCGTCCTTTTCGCCGAAGGGGGCGATGTCAGTGGTGATGAAATAGGTGCCCTGGGGGGTGTAGACCTCGAAGCCGGCTGCGCGGAGGCCGTCCGCGAGGACGTCGCGCTTGCGGCGCAGATCCTCGCGGAAGCCGTCGAAGTACGTGTGGGGGAGACGCAGGGCTTCCGCGATCGCGTACTGGAGGGGGCCCGCGCTCACGAAGGTCAGATACTGCTTCGCCGTGCGGACGGCGGCGATCAGGGGCGGGCTCGCCATCGCCCAGCCGACCTTCCATCCCGTGAAGGAGAAGGTCTTTCCCGCGGAGGAGATCGAGACCGTGCGCTCGCGCATGCCGGGGAGCGCCGCGATCGGATGGTGCGCTCCCTCGAAGACCAGGTGCTCGTAGACCTCGTCCGTCACGACCAGCAGGTCGTGTTCGACGGCGAGGGCGGCGAGGGCGCTCAGCTCCTCGCGCGTGAGGACCGTCCCCGTGGGGTTGTGCGGGGTGTTCAGGAGGAGCAGGCGGGTCTTCGGGGTGATCTTCGCACGCAGCTCGTCCAGATCCGGGCGGAAGGAGGGGGCGCGCAGAGTGAGTGGCACGCGCTTCGCGCCGGCCATCGCGATGCAGGCGGCGTAGGAGTCGTAGTAGGGCTCGAAAGCGATGACCTCGTCGCCGGGTTCCAGCAGGGCGAGCATCGTCGCGGCGATCGCCTCGGTCGCGCCCGCGGTGACCAGCACCTCCGAGCCGGGGTCCAGTTCGATGTCGTAGAAACGTCGCTGGTGGTCGGCGATCGCCTCGCGGAGTTCCGGGACGCCGGGGCCGGGCGGGTACTGGTTGCCGCGCCCGTCGCGCAGCGCCCGCACCGCCGCCTCCCGGATCTCCTCGGGCCCGTCGGTGTCGGGGAAGCCCTGGCCCAGGTTGATCGCGCCCGTCTCCGTCGCCAGAGCCGACATCTCGGCGAAGACCGTCGTGCCGAACTCGGCGAGCCGGCGGTTGAGCGGGGGGCGCGCGCTGGAGGTCATGCCGGTCATCCTGCGCCGAGGCTCTGGATTTCCTCAAGTGTGCTTTGGCCGGTGCGGCGGAGGGGCATCTCCGGGGCACGCAGCGATGCGGGCGCCCACGGGGGGCGTTCCCGGGGAGTCTCCGGGGGAACGGAAGGAGCGTGACGCCATGGCTTTCGGCATCGTTCTGGCGGTGTTCGCGGCGGTGGTCGCGGTCTCGATCGCGCGAGCGGGCGGCAGGTCTCGCGGCTGCGGGAAGGCGCGGCGCAAGGGGGCCCACGGCGGGGGCGCGGGCGACGGGAGCGCCGGATGGTGGGTGGCGGGGGACTCTGCCGGCTCGTCCGGCGGCCACCACTCCGGGGGGCATCACTCGTGCGGCGGACACTCGTCCTGCGGCGGGCACTCCTCCTGCGGCGGCGGGTCGTCGTGCGGGGGCGGCTCGTCGTGCGGCGGAGGGAGCTGACCCGCACCGGTCGCGCCCGGACGCGCGGCGCGGGCGCCCGGCGGATCGCGCCGCCGGGCGCCCGCGCCGCGCGGCGCCGTGGGCGCCGTCTCGCACGGCGTGGTTGAACAGGTGAGCAGATAGGCCCTCTGAGGGATGGAAACCCTCCGAACTTGGGTAAAAACGCTGTGGCGGCGCATCTGTTCATGGTTCCCTCTAAATCTCCGACGCGGTCCCCAGGACGCCCCGCGCACACCCCCCTCTGCACCGGGCTGACCGGGCCTATCCCCGCCGTGCCCCTTTTCGCGCTCTTTTCGCCCTTTCCCTCCTTTTCCCATCTTTCTCGTCTTTCTCGCCTTTCCCGCCTTTCCCGCCTTTCCCGCCTTTCCCGCCTTTCCCGCCTTTCCTCTCTTCTCTCATCTCCCTCCCTCTTTGCGTGCTTGCGGAGCCGATCCATGCTCACGACTCTCACCACCTCCTACACCGACACGCGCGCGGCCGACCTCGCCTGGGCCCTGGGGCGCGAGCCGCTGCCCGCGCTGGCCACGCTCGATCTCGAACTGGCCGGACAGAAGATGCAGTTGCGACTTCTCGGCGCGTCCCACCAAGTCCTCCTGGAGGAGGAGCGGGGCGTCTGCTCGGAGACGGTGGCCTGCATAGCGGGCTCCAGCACGCCCCTGCCGCTCGGCGTCGCCAAGCGCGTCGGCGACTGGGAGTACGAGTTCGCGGCGCGCGTCGAGGAGCTGTCGCCCGGGTCGTTCGCCGGCCGCGCCCAGGAGCTGCTGGCCCTGGTCTCCGACCATCCGAACGGGCTTGCGGGCGTGTTCCCGGGCAGCCCGCACGCGTTCACCGCCCTGCTGGCGCAGCATCAGGAGGGTCAGACGCGTTGGCGCACCTGGCACGCCTACCCCCAGGAAGGCCAGTTGGTGGCGACCCGCACCCGGGTCGGCGCACGCTGCTCAGCGCCGGTCGCGGCGGGGTAAACGGCCTCCCGGGGCTGGCGGTGGCGGGGTGAGGCGCGGCGCCGCGCCGGTCGCGTCGGGCTGAACGGCGTCTCCGGGCCGGTCGCCTAGGGGTGAGGCGCGGTGCCGTGCCGGTCGCCGCCGGCGGGGCGGTTTTTCCGCGCCCGTCGAGGAGGCTGGGGCGCCGGTCCCGCTTCTCTCGGGCGCCCTCGGCCGAACGGCGGTGGCCAGCGCTGCTGTGACCGGAAAGGTCAACGGCTCGCTTCACCCGGCCACTTGGCCGCCCGTGTCGAAACCCGTCGTATGCCCTGCGTCCCGATTCCACACGTGTGGGTGACGAAGCGTGCTCCTTCGGTGACGTACCGTCGCAGTTGTGATCGAACCGCACGCCCCCGCCCCGCCCGTACTGGCGCCGCCCCGTCCGGCGCCCTCCCGGAGCGGCCCCGCGCGGCTGCCCGTCCGGCCGGGAACCGGCCGGTTCCTCGTCCTCGCGGGCGTCTTCGTCTGCGCGGCCTGCGGACTCGTCTACGAGCTGGAACTGGTGGCGCTCGCCTCGTATCTGATCGGGGATTCGGTCACCCAGGCGTCCGTCGTGCTGTCCGTCATGGTGTTCGCGATGGGCATCGGCTCGCTGGCCGCGAAGCGGCTGCGGCGGTGCGCGGCCGTCGCCTTCGGCGCGATCGAGGCGACGCTCGCGCTCGTCGGCGGATGCAGCGCGATGGCGCTGTACGCCGTGTTCGCCTGGACCGGCGGCTGGGGCGGGATGTGGGCGAGCGGCCCGCGCTGCGTGCTGGTCGCGTTCTCGCTCGCCATCGGGCTGCTGATCGGCGCCGAGGTGCCGCTGCTGATGGAGCTGATCCAGCGCATCCGCCGCCAGGACCCCGGCGGGGCGGTCGCCGACCTGTTCGCCGCCGACTACGTCGGCGCGCTCGTCGGCGGTCTCGCCTTTCCGTTCCTCCTGCTGCCGCTGCTGGGCCAGTTGACCGGGGCGCTGCTGACCGGCGCGGTCAACGCGGTGGCCGGCGGCACGCTCGTGCTCGGCCTGTTCCGGCGGGACCTGTCCGGGCGCGCGTGCTGGCTGCTGCTGGCGGCCAATCTGACCGTGCTCGGCCTGCTCGCCTCGGCGGCCGCCCTGGTCGGCGACTTCGAACGGGCCGCACGGCAGGCGGTGTACGGGGGCGGCGTCCGCGTCGCGTTGCAGAGCGACGTCCAGGAGGTCGTCCTCACCGGCGGCGCCCGGGGCCGTCCGCTGGACCTGTTCCTGAACGGCCGGCTACGGGTCAGCGGCCGCGACGAGCCGCGCTACCACGAGGCGCTCGTCCGCCCCGCGATGACCGGGCGGCACGCGCGCGTGCTGATCCTCGGCGGCGGCGACGGCCTGGCCGCCCGCGAGGTGCTGCGCCATCCGGGAGTGGACCGGGTGGACGTCGTGGAGCAGGACCCGGCCGTGGTCCGGCTGGCCCGCACCGATCCGGCGCTCGCCGGGCTGAACGGGCACGTGTACGCCGACCGGCGCGTCCACGTGCGCACGGCCGACGCCTTCGACTGGCTGCGCGGGGCCCCGGTGGGGGCGTATGACGTGGTCATCGAGGATATTCCCGACCCGGGCATCACCGCGAGCACCAAGATGTACGCACAGGAGTTCTACGACCTGACCCGGCGCGCCCTGGCGCCGGGCGGCCGCCTGGCGGTGCACGCCGGGCCGGTCTCCCGCCCACGTGCGTTCTGGACGGTGGAGGCCACGCTGCGGGCGGCGGGGCTGCGCACCGTCTCCTATCGCGTCGGCGGGGGCGATCCGGGTTCCGTGGCGGGCCTCGATCGCATGTCCGACGGCGCGCGGGCCCCTCGCGACTGGGGATTCGTCCTGGCCTCGCGCACGCCGCCGCGGCTGTCCCTGGACCCCGGCGCTCCGCGCCCGCGCACCCTGACCCCGGCCGCACTGGCCGAGGACGCCCGCGCGGCAGCCGCCACCCGCGTCCCCGACCTCCCCCCGTCCACCCTCCTCCACCCGCGTTACGCGGGCTGACAAAAGGGGCGCGGGGTGGGCGCGAGGGCGGCGCTGTGTAGAGGGAGGCGCGGGGAGCGGTGCGGGGGCTCTCGGGCTGGTGGGGGCGTGAATGGCCGGGGGGCCGGGTGCGGGCTGGCAGGGGGTCCACGGTCGGGGCGGGGAGTGGTCCCGGCGGGTTTGGGCGGGCGGGGGCGTGAGCGGTCGCGGGGCGGGTGCGGGCTGGCTGGCAGGGGTGCGAGCGGTCGGGGCGGACGACTGGCGAGCGGCACGGCGCGGCGCCGCTGACTGCCGCGCCGTGTCGCTCGGCGGTGGCGCTCGGCGGTGGCGCTCGCCCGGCCGTTGGCGTCGGTCTTCACCGTCGCGTCGTGCCGCTCGGCGGTAGGGCTCGCCTTGCGTTGGCGTCGGTCTTGCCGTCGCGTCGGGACGCGCGACGGTGGAGCCGAGTTGGCTGGCCCGGCGCCCCGTGACGGCTGGGTGGCCGAGGGGAGCGTGGCGGGCGCGGCGGGCGGTGTCCTCGGGCATGTGGGGGCGGTCGTGGCTGAGGGAGGGTATTCGCGGCGCGCACTGGGTAGTCTCGGCTGACATGGAGCACGAGGTGTTCGTTCCGGTTCCGGTCCATCGGCTGCGGGAGGCGCTCGCCGATCCCGCGCGGGTCGCCCGGTCGGTTCCCGGGTTGCAGCAGGACACGGGCGCCGGGACCGAACCTGGTTCCGTCGCCGGTCGACTGAAGGTGCGCGTCGGCGGCAGCTCCATCACCTACCGCGGCACGCTGAGCGTCGCCGCCCGCGACGACGGCACGTACGCCGTCGAGGGCAGCGCCGCTGAGGCCCGCGGCACGGGCTCGGTCGAGGTCGCGCTCGTCCTCCGGCTGCGCGACGCCGCTCCCGGCGGCACCGATCTCGTCTTCGACGGCGCCGCCACGGCGGGCGGCCGCGTCGGCGACCTCGCCCCCGGCGCCGTACGCACCGCGGGGCTGCGTCTCCTGGACCGCTTCGCGGAGAACCTCGCGCGGACGGCAGCGGGCGCCGACGAGACGGAGACCGCGGAGCACCTGGCCACGGAGGACTTCGCCCCGCTGGCCACGAGGGACTTCGATGCCGCGCCCGACGCGGACGACGCCCCGGTACCCGGGCCGGGCGAGCCCGCGAAACCGCACCCCGCCCACCCGGCCCCGTCCCCTCCCCGGCCCACCCCGCCCACCGACGCCTCTGAGCTGTCGCAGCCGACCGTGCGGGACCCCGCCGTCCCGCCCTCCGAGCCCGCCGACTTCGGCGCCGAGGTCCCGCCGCCCTCCCGGGCCCCACTCGCCAAGGCCGAGCACACCGCCGAGGCCGACGCCGCCGGTGACGACGCCGCCGCCAAGAACGCCGCCGACGACGGGAACGCCGAGCGCCCGGACGACGGCGCCCACGGCGACACGGCCGTGGCGCCCGGGGCGCACGGGCCCGAGACGCCCGCGCCCGAGGCGAGCGGGGCGCCCGCCGCCGGGGCCAGCGGGGCCGAGCCCACCGGGACGCCTACGGGCGAGCCCACCGGGACCGACCCGACGGCGCCGACAGACACGCCCGGAGCGCCCGTGCCCGAGGCGGGCGGGGCTGACGCGAAGGGGGCACCCGAGGCACCCGGAGCGTCCGGGGCCGAGCCCACGGGCCCGCCTGCGGGCGCGCCGACCGGGACCGACGCGACCGAGCCGACCGGGGCCGAGCCCACCGGCGCGCCTGTGGACGCGCCGACCGGGACCGACGCGACCGAGCCGACCGAGGCGCCCGAAACGTCCGGGGCCGAGCCCACCGGCGCGCCTGCGGACGAGCCGACCGGGACCGATGCGGCCGAGCCGACCGAGGCGGCCGCAGGCGAGCCGGCCGACGCGGGCGAGGCGCCCCGCGCCGACCCAGCCGACGCGCGCAGCGCCCACCCAACCCAGCCGCGCGAGACCGGCGCCGACCCTGCCGAGGCGCCCGGCGCCGATCCGGCGGACGCGGGCGACGCGCCCCGCGCCGACCCGGCCGAAGCGACCCCCACCGCCCCCGCCGACGAGCCCCCCGCCGCCCCCGCCGACAAGCCCCCCACCGATCCCGCCCCGCCCCCCGGGACCGGTGCGGGCGCCTCCGCACCCGAGGGCCTTCCCGAGCCGGCCGCTGAGGCGGCGCATGCGCGGCGGACGATGATCGGGCGCAGTGCGGAGGAGGTGGACCACGCGCCGCCGCGTGGCCGCTACGCCCCCGTGCCCGCGCCGCTCACCGTCTCCGCCGGGTCCGCCCTGCGGTGGGCCGCCCCCGCCGCGGCCGTGGCCGTGGCCTCCGCGATCGTCGTGGGGCGGGCTCTCAGACGACGCCGGTGACGGGGCACGCGGCGGGGGCGGTGGGCGTCGACCGGCCCAGTAGCCTCGTGCCGTGAGCAACGACGAGATCATGCTGACCGCGGGAGACGCGGAAGCGATCGTGCAGCCGGGCAACGGCGGACGCATCGGTGGGCTGCGGGTGGGCGGCCTCGAACTGCTCCGCCAGGGCGAGAAGTTCGGCTGCTTCCCGATGGTCCCCTGGTGCGGCCGGATCCGGGAGGGTCGGTTCCGCGACGGCGCCACCGTCCACCAGATGCCGCTCAACTCCCCGCCGCACGCCATTCACGGCACCGCGCGCGACGGCGCGTGGAGCACGGCCCGCACTGCGGGGGACGAGGCGGTGATCACGTATGACCTCGTCGGGCCCTGGCCCTACCCCGGGCGGGTCACCCAGGTGGTCGCGCTGACCGCGGACTCGCTGACCCTGACGATGTCCGTGGAGACCTACGACTCCTCCTTCCCGGCGCAGATCGGCTGGCACCCGTGGTTCAACCGCGACCTCGGCGCCGAGGACGTGCGGCTCGACTTCCAGGCCGCCTGGCAGGAGGAGCGCGGTGAGGACCACCTGCCCACCGGCCGGCGCGTCGACCCCCGGCCCGGTCCCTGGGACGACTGCTTCGGCATGCCCGGCGGCGTGGACGTCACGCTCACCTGGCCCGGTCAACTGGAGCTGAAGGTGGCCAGCCAGGAGGAGTGGGTCGTCGTCTACGACGAGCAGGAGGCCGCGGTCTGCGTGGAGCCGCAGACCGGACCGCCGAACGGGCTGAACACCCTGCCTCGCCTGGTCACGCCCCTGGAACCGCTGGAGGCCGTGACGACCTGGACCTGGCGCCGCCTCTGACCGCACCCCCGGCGGGGGCCGACGGCGCCGCGCCCCGACCGTCCCGGCGGTCCGGACCCGGCGCCGCGCCCGGCCGGCGTCCCGCGCCCGCTTAAGCTGGCGGGCATGAGTGACGCACGTGGCGAGCTGATGCAGCAGATCAAGGACAAGGCCGTGGTGCACGGCAAGGTGACGCTGTCGTCGGGCAAGGAAGCCGACTACTACGTCGACCTGCGCCGCATCACCCTCGACGGCGTCGCGGCCCCGCTGGTCGGCCAGGTCATGCTGGACCTGACCGCCGACCTGGACTACGAGGCGGTGGGCGGCCTGACCCTGGGCGCCGACCCGGTGGCCACCGCGATGCTGCACGCCTCCGCCGCCCGCGGCCGGACGCTGGACGCGTTCGTGGTGCGCAAGGCGGGCAAGGCGCACGGCCTCCAGCGCCGCATCGAGGGCGCCGAGGTCGCCGGGCGCCGGGTGCTCGCCGTCGAGGACACCTCCACCACCGGCGGCTCGGTGCTCACCGCCGTAGAGGCGCTGCGCGAGGCCGGCGCCGAGGTCGTCGGCGTCGCCACGATCGTGGACCGGGCGACCGGCGCCGCCGAGGCGATCGCCGAGAAGGCGGGCGTGCCGTACGTGTTCGCGTACTCCAAGGACGACCTGGGACTCGACTGACGCGAGGCGCCCGACGCATCCGGCTCCGTCTGCGAAGATGGGGCCGACGATGACGTCACTCCCTGGGTCAGGGCCTTCAGCACGCAGAACGCACCCGCACATACAAGGAGCGGACAGATGCCCATCGCAACCCCCGAGGTCTACGACGAGATGCTCGACCGGGCGAAAGCAGGCAAGTTCGCCTACCCGGCCATCAACGTGACGTCCTCGCTGACGCTGAACGCGGCCCTGCGCGGTTTCGCCGAGGCGGAGAGCGACGGCATCGTCCAGATCTCCACGGGCGGCGCCGAGTTCCTGGGCGGCCAGTACAGCAAGGACATGGTCACCGGCGCCGTCGCCCTGGCGGAGTACGCGCACATCATCGCCGAGAAGTACCCGGTCAACATCGCGCTGCACACCGACCACTGCCCCAAGGACAAGCTCGACGGGTACGTGCGCCCGCTGATCAAGATCTCCGAGGAGCGCGTCAAGGCCGGCCGCGCCCCGCTGTTCCAGTCCCACATGTGGGACGGCTCCGCGGAGACCCTGGCGGACAACCTGGAGATCGCGCGGGAGCTGCTGGCCCGCGCCGCCGCCGCCAACATCGTCCTCGAGGTGGAGATCACCCCGACCGGCGGCGAGGAGGACGGCGTCTCGCACGAGATCAACGACTCCCTCTACACCACGGTCGAGGACGCGATCCGCACCGCCGAGGCGCTGGGCCTGGGCGACAAGGGCCGCTACCTGCTCGCCGCGTCCTTCGGCAACGTGCACGGCGTCTACAAGCCGGGCAACGTCGTGCTCCGCCCCGACCTGCTGAAGGACCTCAACGAGGGCGTGGCGGCGAAGTACGGCCAGCCGGCCGGCAGCAAGCCGTTCGACTTCGTCTTCCACGGCGGCTCCGGCTCCTCGGAGGAGGAGATCCGCACCGCGCTGGAGAACGGCGTGGTGAAGATGAACATCGACACGGACACCCAGTACGCGTTCACCCGCCCGATCGCCGGCCACATGTTCACGCACTACGACGGCGTGCTGAAGGTCGACGGCGAGGTCGGCGCCAAGAAGGAGTACGACCCGCGCACCTGGGGCAAGCTGGGCGAGGCGTCGATGGCCGCCCGCGTCGTCCAGGCCGCGCAGAACCTGCGCTCGGCGGGAGCCAAGATCAAGTAACCCCGGGAACCACCGGACATACCCGAGAACCACCGGATATACAGCGAGCCCGCGCCCCGGCGACGGGCTCGCTGTATATGTGGGACATGCCCGATGTCCGGCTGTCCTCCACCCGGGGCAAGCAGATCCTGCTCACCACGGTGCTCGGCTCCAGCATGGCCCTGCTGGACTCCACCGTCGTCAACGTCGCCCTGCCGCGCATCGGCCGGGACCTGAACGCCGACCTGGCCGCCCTCCAGTGGACCGTCAACGCGTACATGCTGACGCTGGCCGGTCTGATCCTGCTGGGCGGCTCGCTCGGCGACCGCTACGGCCGCCGGAAGATCTTCCTGCTCGGCGTGGTGTGGTTCGCGGCGGCCTCCCTGCTGTGCGGGCTCGCCCAGGACACCACGGTGCTGATCGGGGCCCGCGCCCTCCAGGGCGTGGGCGGCGCGCTGCTGACGCCCGGCTCCCTCGCCCTGATCCAGGCGTCCTTCCATCCCGACGACCGGGCGCGGGCCGTCGGCCTGTGGTCGGGGTTCGGGGGCATCGGGGCGGCCGTCGGGCCGTTCGTGGGCGGCTGGCTGGTGGCCGGTCCCGGCTGGCGCTGGGTGTTCCTGCTGAACGTCCCGCTGGCGCTGGTCTGCGTCCCCGTCGCCCTGCGGCACGTCCCGGAGTCGGCGGACGGCGGCGGCCACGGCCGCTTCGACGTGCTCGGAGCGGCCCTGGGCGCGCTCGCGCTGGCCCTGGTGACGTACGCCCTGATCGAGGGCCGCACCGCCTCCCCGGCCGTCGTCGTCGCCGCGGCGGCCGGAGTCGCGGCCGGGGCGGCCTTCGTCTGGGTCGAGAAGCACCGACCGGACCCGATGATGCCCCTGGACGTCTTCGCCTCCCGCCAGTTCACCGCGGTCAACCTCGTCACCCTGTGCGTCTACGCGGCCTTCGGCGGCTTCTTCTTCCTCACCGCCCTCCAGCTCCAGGTGGTGGCCGGCTACTCGCCGCTCAGGGCCGGGACCGCGCTGCTGCCGACCACGCTCCTGATGCTGCTGTTCTCGGCCCGCTCCGGGGCGCTGGCCGACCGGATCGGCCCGCGCGTCCCGCTCACCGTGGGCCCGCTGCTCTGCGCGGCGGCGATGCTGCTGATGCTGCGCGTCGGCAAGGACGCCCACTACCTCACCGACGTGCTGCCCGCCCTGCTGGTGATGGGCGCCGGCATGGTCACCCTGGTCGCCCCGCTGACCGCCACGGTCCTCGCCTCGGTCGACACCTCCCGGGCGGGGCTGGCCAGCGGCGTCAACAACGCCGCCGCCCGCGCGGCGGGCCTCATCGCGGTCGCCGCGCTGCCGCTGCTGGCGGGGATGGGACCGGACGCGTACCGCTCGGCGGACGCCTTCGACGCCGCGTTCCGGCGGGCCATGCCGATCTGCGCGGCGGCGCTGGTCGTCGGGTCGGTTCTCGCGTTCGCTGCCGTCAGCCGCCCGGCCGTCGGCTGCCGCCGCCCCGAGTGCCGCACGCACGGCTCCACGACCGCCCCGCCCCTGGAGCCGCACCGGAACCGCACGGGCGGGAGGACCGGGCGGGACGGGTGAGCGCCCGGGGGCCCCAGAGGTGGGCTCTGAGGCGGGCGCGGACAGGCATCGCAGTGCACCGGGGGTGCGAGGGAGCGGGTGGGCCCGGTGTCCGGGCAGGGGTACGGGCCGGTCAGGGCGGTGTCCGGCGCGGTCAGGCCGGCGTCTGCCCTGGTTTCACGTGAAACACCCCGCCCTCCCGTCGCCGCGCGCCGCGCCCCCGGGCGAGTTACCGCCGCGCGAGGCGCCGTCGTATGGCGTGCAGCCGCTGCGGCGGTGGGCGGGACCTCGTCGCCGCCGGGGTGGCGTACGCGGGCGTCCGCTCCGGGGACGTCCCCGCGCGACGCACCCTCGGTCCGCGACCGGCCGTAGTGCGACCGCCCGGTCCGCGACCGGCCGGTCCGCGACCGGCCGGGGCGCGCCGCTCCCGCTCGGCTCAGCCCAGGAGTTCGGCGAAGGCCGCCGCGTCGCTGTCGCGCAGGAACTGGCGGCAGCGCTCGGCCTCGTCCTTCTCGTCGATCGCCTCGGCCGCGCGGGCGAGCACGGCCAGGCAGCGCAGGAAGCCCTGGTTGGCGCGGTGGCTCCAGGGGATCGGGCCGTGGCCCTTCCAGCCGCTGCGGCGCAGCGCGTCCAGCCCCCGGTGGTAGCCGGTGCGGGCGTAGGCGTAGGACTCGATCACCCGGTCCGCCGCGAACGCCTCTTCGGCCAGCCGCGCCCAGGCGGGCGAGTACGTGGGGAACCGGGCGGCGACCTCGGCGGGCGGCAGGGACTCCTCGTCCAGCAGGCGGTACGCCTCCTCGTTCTCCGGGAGGAACGTCGGGTCGGGGCCGCCGAACAGGTTCGTGTGGGTCGTCATGGGTGCAGTCTGCCACCGGCGGCCGGGCGCGCCCGCCGCCCGAGGGGCCAGGCTTGCCGCGGCCGGGGGGATTGCGGAGGATGCCGGTGGGGACCGGGGCCCCCGTGCCGGCATCGGCAGGGGCGGACCGCTACCCGGAGTTACCACAGGAGACAGCGATGTCCCAACCGGCTCGCCCCCTTCCCGAGGCAGCGCAGCCCGAGACTCCGCATCTCGACTTCGAGGGCACGACGCCCTACGAGGACTACGTCCGCGCGGACGTGCTCACCCATCTCCAGCACCCCCTCTCCGACGATCCCGGCGAGATGGTCTTCCTGGTCACCACCCAGGTGATGGAGCTGTGGTTCACCGTGATCGTGCACGAGTGGGAGACCGCGGCGCGCGCCCTGCGCGAGGACCGGCTTCCGGTCGCGGTCGACGCGCTGAAGCGGTCGCTGCGGGAGCTGGAGGCGCTCAACGCCTCCTGGAGGCCGCTCGGCGGGCTCACCCCCGCCCAGTTCAACAGCTACCGGTCCGCCCTCGGCGAGGGCTCCGGCTTCCAGTCGGCGATGTACCGGCGCATGGAGTTCCTGCTCGGCGAGAAGTCGGCGTCGATGCTCGTCCCGCACCGGGGCGCGCCCCGCGTGCACGCCGAGCTGGAGAAGGCGCTGCACGAGCCGAGCCTCTACGACGAGGTGCTGCGGCTGCTCGCCCGGCGCGGCCACCCGGTGCCCGACGCCGTCCTGAACCGCGACGTGTCCCGGCGCTACGAGCCCAGCGAGCAGGTGGAGGCCGTGTGGGCGGCGCTCTACTCCGGCGACCAGAACGACGAGCTGACCCGGCTGGGCGAGGCGCTGACGGACGTGGCCGAGCTGGTGTGGCGCTGGCGCAACGACCACCTGGTCGCCACCCGCCGGGCGATGGGCGCCAAGTCCGGCACCGGCGGCTCCGCCGGGGTGGCCTGGCTGGAGAAGCGGGCGCAGAAGAACGTGTTCCCCGAGCTGTGGACGGCGCGGTCGCATGTCTGAACTCCCCGCACTGAAGGCCGAGGCCGAGAAGCTGGACGCGGCCGACGCACTGGCCGCGCTGCGCGAGCGGTTCGTCCTGGACGAGGCAGCGGACGCGGCGCCCGGCGACCCGTCCGGCGGCGCGGGCGTCTACCTGGACGGCAACTCGCTGGGGGCGCTGCCCGCGCACGTCCCCGCCCGCGTCGAGGACGTCGTGCGCAGGCAGTGGGGCCGGCTGCGCATCCGCTCCTGGGAGGAGAGCGGGTGGTGGGCCGCGCCCGAGCGGATCGGCGACCGGATCGCCCCGCTGGTCGGGGCGGCGCCGGGGCAGGTCGTCGTCGGCGACTCCACCAGCGTCAACGTGTTCAAGGCGCTGGTGGCCGCCGTCCGCATGGCGGGTCCGGGCCGGACCGAGATCCTGGTGGACGCCGCGACCTTCCCCTCGGACGGCTACATCGCCGCGTCGGCGGCCCGGCTGACCGGGTGCGAGCTGCGCCCGGTGACGCCTGCCGAGGCGCCGGGGGCCGTGGGCGAGCGCACGGCGGCGGTCCTGCTCAACCACGTCGACTACCGCACCGGCCGCCTGCACGACCTGCCCTCGCTCACGGCCGCGGTGCACGCGGCGGGCGCGTACGCCGTCTGGGACCTGTGCCACAGCGCCGGGGCCCTGCCGGTGGGGCTGGACGAGCACGGCGTCGACCTCGCGGTCGGCTGCACGTACAAGTATTTGAACGGCGGCCCCGGCGCACCGGCGTTCCTGTACGTGCGCCGGGAGCTTCAGGACCGCTTCGACTCCCCGCTGCCGGGCTGGAACTCGCACGCCGAGCCGTTCGGCATGCGGGCGGAGTACGAGCCCGCCCGCGGCGCGGCGCGCGGGCGCGTCGGCACCCCGGACATCCTCTCGCTGCTCGCCCTGGAGGCGGCCCTGGAGGTCTGGGACGGGGTCTCGATCGAGGCGGTGCGGGCGAAGTCGCTGGCGCTGACGGACTTCTTCCTGAAGTGCGTCGGGGCGTACGTCCCCGCCGGGCGCGTGGAGTCGCTGACTCCGGTCGCGCACGGGGAGCGGGGCAGCCAGGTGGCCCTGCGCTGCGCGGACGCGGGCCGGGTGATGGAGCGGCTGATCGAGCGGGGCGTGGTCGGCGACTTCCGGCGCCCGGACGTGCTGCGCTTCGGGTTCACCCCGCTGTACGTCGGCTTCGGCGACGCGGAGCGGGCGGCGCGGGTGCTGGCGGCGGCGCTGGACGAGGCGTAGGGCCGCCGACGCGGATCGGGGCCGTTCCGGCTGCACAGGGCCGGGTCCGGTCGGACGGGGCCGGGTCCGGTCGGACGGGGCCGGTTCCGGTCGGACGGGCCGGTTCCGGTGCGGGGCGGTCTCCGGGCCGTCCCGCATCTCACCGTGCGTGACGTCCGCGTGTCGGTGCACGTCACCGGCCTGGTACCGTCCCCGCCAACAGCCGCACGCGCGGCGCACCCCCCTTACTTCTGGCCCGTCAGATCCGTTACACCGCTGAGAGGTTGGAGCATGCCGGACGCCGCAGGACCGGAGCACGCCGTGGTCCGTGACGCAGCCGCGCGCGCCGCCGAGGAGGAGTCGCTCTTCTCGCACGCGCCCGTCGACCCCGACCGCACCGCGGCCTACGGCGACCATCCCGACCAGGTGATCGACTTCTACGCCCCGCGCGGCAGCGGCGGCGCCCCGCTGCCCGACTCCGACTCCGCCGCCCCGCTCGTCGTGGTGCTGCACGGCGGCGCCTGGCGCGCGCCGTACGACCGGCGGCACATCAGCCCGTTCGCCGGCTTCCTCGCCCGTATGGGCTTCGCCGTGGCCAGCGTGGAGTACCGGCGGGGCGGCGGCCCGGCCGCGGCGGGGGAGACGGCGGTCGCGGGCCGCTGGCCGGACACCTTCGACGACGTGGCGGCGGCACTCGACGCGCTGCCCGCGCTGGCCGCGCGGCACCTCGCGCAGGCCGACCCGCGGCGCACGGTGCTCACCGGGCACTCCGCGGGCGGTCACCTGGCCCTGTGGGCGGCGGCCCGGCATGTGCTGCCCGTCGGCGCCCCGTGGCGCACGGACCGGCCCGCGCCGCTGCGCGGCGTGGTGGCGCTGGCCCCGATCGCCGACTTCGCGGTGGCCGGCAAGCTCGGCGTGTGCGGGGACGCGGCGCTGCAACTGCTCGGCGGCCCGACCGAGTTCGAGGAGCGCCGGCAGCACGTCGACCCGGCCCTGCTGCTGCCGACCGGCATCGCCACGACGGTGGTGCAGGGACGCGCGGACGAGGACGTGCCGCAGGAGGTCGCGGAGTCCTACACGGACGCCGCGGCCAAGGCGGGCGAGGTGGTGGGCCTGACCCTCCTGGAGGACGTCGGCCACTTCCCCCTGATCGACCCCGCGGCGGACGCCTGCGCGGTGGCAGCCGAGGAGATCGCCCAGCTCGCCTGGTGACCCCGTGGTCCCGCGGCGAACGCCGGAGCCCGCAGCCCCGGCCGCTGGCCCCGGACTCACCCCGGCGGGGACCGCGGCCTCGCCGTCAGCCCCGGCCCGCCCCTACGAGGACCGAGCCTCGCGGCCGGCCCCCGCGCCCGGCGGGATCGCAGCCCCGCCGCTGACCTCGACGCCTGGCGGGACCGTGGCCGCGTCGCCGGCCCCGGCCCGCCCCGGCGGCGACCTCAGCACCCGGCAGGGACCGCGGTCTCGGCGGGCGGCGGCGCTCAGGGCTCATACGGAGACCCGAGCGCCCGGCGGCGACCCCAGCCCCGCCGCTGGCCCCGGCGCCCGCCCGCGTACGCCCGCGTGGCGGCCGTGTGGGCCTTGTGCGGGTCGGTCGGCGCGACGTCCCGGCCGTCCCGTGGCCCTGACTCGCGCCCCTGGCCCGCGTGGGTCACGCCGGGCTACCGTCCGGGCATGGCTGCCGCTCGTGATCTCTCGTTCGATCCCTGGGACCCGGCGTTTCTCGCCGACCCCCGACCCGCCTACGCCGAGCTGCGGGCGCGGGGGCGCGTGCACTTCTACGAGCCCACCGGCCAGTGGCTCGTGCCGCACCACGCGGACGTGTCGTCGCTGCTGCGGGACCGGCGCCTCGGCCGCGCCTACCGGCACCGGTTCACGCACGAGGACTTCGGCCGGACGCCGCCCCCGCCGGAGCAGGAGCCGTTCCACACCCTCAACGACCACGGGATGCTCGACCTGGAGCCGCCGGACCACACCAGAATCCGGCGGCTGGTGTCGAAGGCGTTCACCCCGCGCACGGTGGAGCGGCTGGCGCCGTACGTCGAGACGCTCGCCGGGGACCTGGTGGACGGGCTCGTCCGGGCGGGCGGCGGCGACCTGCTGACGGACGTCGCCGAACCGCTCCCGGTCGCCGTGATCGCCGAGATGCTGGGCATCCCCGAGCCGGACCGGGCGCCGCTGCGGCCCTGGTCGGCGGCCATCTGCGGGATGTACGAGCTGAACCCGACGCCGGAGGCGGCGGCCCTGGCGGTGCGGGCGTCGGCGGAGTTCTCGCAGTACCTGCGGGAGCTGATCGCGGCCCGCCGCCGGGCGCCGGGCGAGGACCTGATCTCCGGGCTGATCGCGGCGCACGACGAGGGCGACCGGCTGACCGAGCAGGAGATGGTCTCCACGGCGGTGCTGCTGCTCAACGCCGGGCACGAGGCCACGGTGAACGCGACGGTCAACGGCTGGTGGGCGCTGTTCCGCAACCCGGAGCAACTGGCGGCCCTGCGCGCGGACCACTCCCTGGTCCCGTCCGCCGTCGAGGAGCTGATGCGCTACGACACCCCGCTCCAGCTCTTCGAGCGGTGGGTGCTGGACGAGATCGAGATCGACGGCCAGACGATCCCGCGGGGCGCGGAGGTCGCCCTGCTGTTCGGCTCGGCCAACCACGATCCGGCGGTCTTCGCCGACCCCGCCCGGCTGGACCTCGCCCGGCGGGACAACCCGCACATCTCCTTCAGCGCTGGCATCCACTACTGCATCGGCGCCCCGCTCGCCCGCCTCGAACTGGCCGCCTCCCTGCGGACCCTGCTGGAACGCGCCCCCGCCCTGCGCCCGACCGCGGAACCGGAGCGCAAGCCGAACTTCGTGATCCGCGGCCTGAAGGGGCTGAGCGTCGAGGCGGCGTGAGGAGACGGCACGGCGCCCAGAGCGCGCCCCCGTGATGCACTCCAGCCCGTGCCCCCTCGGGGAGCGTCCCCGCCTGTGGGCGCCTTCGGGGAGCGTTCCCAGCCTGTGCCCCCCTCGGGGAGCACCCCCAGCCTGCCGCCCCCCGGGGGAGCACCCCCAGCCTGCCGCCCCCCCCGGGGGCGCACCCCCAGCCTGTGCCCCGGGGGCGCACCCCCAGCCTGCGCCCCGGGGGCGCACCCCCAGCCTGTGCCCCGGGTGCGCACCCCCGCGGGAGCGTCCCCGGGGAGAGCCCTACTCCGGCAGCGTCAGCCCCCACGCCCCCGCCCGCACGGTCCACGTGCGGGTCCGCACCGGCCCGGACACCACCGCGTCCGCGCGGTAGCGGAAGTCGGCGCCGGAGACGGTCACCGTGCGGCCCTCGGTCAGCAGCGGGAACCCCTGCGCGCCCGCCGACGCGGGACGCACCTCGACCACGGCCGTCCCGGTCCCGGCGCCCCGTCCCCGCAGGCCGCCCGGCGTGATGGACACCGCCTCCACCGGCTGGTCCAGGTCCACCACCGTCAGCCCGTCGACCTCCACCCGCAGCCGCGCGGGCCCCAGCGCGGCGAGACCCCCGGGCCGTCCCGGGCCGCCGCCCCGAGGCTCGCGCGAAGGGCCGGCCCCGAGGGTCCGCGCGAGGGAGCGGCAAGCGCGCAGCCAGGGCCGCCGCGTGCGCACCGCGACCGCCGCGGACCCGGCGAGCCGCCCGAGGGCGTCCGCCTCCGCCTGACGGGGCGGCGCGGGCGGGATGCGAAGCGCCCCCAGCACCACCCCGTCGCTGTCGTCGACGAGCAGGTCCAGACGCCGCTCGGCTCCCTCCAGCACCGCGCGCGCCGCCGCCACCGGCCCGTCCGGCACGCCCAGCGAGCGGGCCAGGGACCTGACGTCCCCGACGGGCACGACCGCCAGGGCGCACCCGGCCAGCTCCCGCTGCCGGTGCAGCACGGTCACCGCCCGCAGCAGCGCCCGGTCGTCGCCGATCACCACCGGCCGCCGCGCGCCGCGCCGGGCCAGCGCCCGAGCGAACTCCTCCGGGTCCTGGGGCAGGCACATCTTCGCGGCCGCGCCGGCGCCGAGCACGTCTTGCGCGATCCGCACGGACTCGCCGTCCGTGTGCCGGGCGGCCGGATCGATGACCACCAGGAGCTGTTCGGACGTCGCGAAGGTCGCCACCTCGGTCCTGCCTCGCTTCCTCGGGTAGCATCTTGGTGCAAGAGCCCCTTGCGCTATTGCGCCAGGGGCTTCGTCTATTCCGGGGCATCCGGTCCGACGGTTGTGCGGCCGACGACGGTCGCGCGGTGTACGCGGCGGTGAACCCGCGTACGCCCCCGGCCTTGGACATGCCCCGCCCGGAAGGGGTGTACGCGCGTGCCCGCACTTGTGCTGCTCGGTGCTCAGTGGGGTGACGAGGGCAAGGGAAAGGCCACCGACCTGCTCGGCGGCTCAGTGGATTATGTGGTGCGTTACCAGGGCGGCAACAACGCCGGCCACACGGTGGTCGTCGGCGACCAGAAATACGCGCTGCACCTCCTGCCCTCCGGAATCCTCTCTCCCGGCTGTACGCCCGTCATCGGCAACGGAGTCGTCGTCGACCCGTCGGTCCTGCTCTCCGAGCTGAGCGGTCTGAACGCGCGCGGCGTCGATACGTCGAAGCTCCTGATCAGCGGAAACGCCCACGTCATCACGCCGTACAACGTGACCGTGGACAAGGTGACGGAACGCTTCCTCGGCACGCGCAAGATCGGCACCACCGGCCGCGGCATCGGTCCCAGCTACGCGGACAAGATCAACCGCGTCGGCATCCGGATCCAGGACCTGTACGACGAGTCGATCCTCACCCAGAAGGTGGAGGCGGCCCTCGACGTCAAGAACCAGGTCCTCACCAAGCTCTACAACCGGCGCGCCATCGCCGTGGACCAGGTGGTCGAGGAGCTGCTGGGCTACGCCGAGCAGATCAAGCCGTACGTCGCCGACACCGTCCTGATCCTCAACCAGGCGCTGGACGAGGACAAGGTGGTCCTGTTCGAGGGCGGCCAGGGCACGCTGCTGGACATCGACCACGGCACGTACCCGTTCGTCACCTCGTCCAACCCGACGGCGGGCGGCGCCTGCACCGGCGCCGGCGTCGGCCCGACGAAGATCAGCCGGGTCATCGGCATCCTCAAGGCGTACACGACCCGCGTCGGCTCCGGACCCTTCCCCACCGAGCTGTTCGACGAGGACGGCGAGGCGCTGCGCCGGATCGGCGGCGAGCGGGGCGTGACCACCGGCCGCGACCGCCGCTGCGGCTGGTTCGACGCGGTGATCGCCCGCTACGCCACCCGGGTCAACGGCCTCACCGACTTCTTCCTCACCAAGCTCGACGTGCTCACCGGCTGGGAGCAGATCCCGGTCTGCACCGCCTACGAGATCGACGGCGAGCGCGTCGAGGAACTGCCTTACTCGCAGACCGACTTCCACCACGCCAAGCCGGTCTACGAGTACCTGCCCGGCTGGCAGGAGGACATCACGAAGGCCAAGACCTTCGGCGACCTGCCGAAAAACGCGCAGGACTACGTCAAGGCCCTGGAGGAGATGTCCGGCGCCCCGATCTCCGCGATCGGCGTGGGTCCGGGCCGGGACGAGACGATCGAGGTCAACTCGTTCCTCTAGGCGCTCCTGGCGGCCGGCGCCTTGGCGCGCCGGCCGCCGAGCGGCGCTAGCTGAAGACGATCATCGATCCCTGCGCCAGGCTGCGGGTGGCCGCCGCGTGCAGACCGAGCCAGACGTGGCGTTCGCGGGCGAACGGGCTGGGGTCGTGGGGCGCGGGGGCGGCCGGCTGCTCCAGATCGGTGGGGGCGGCCGGCGGGACCGGGGCCGCCGGGGGGTTGGCCGGGTCGATGCCGATGGCCGGGGCGACCTGCTCCAGCTCGCGCAGCAGGGCGTGCGAGGAGCCCAGCGGGCCGCCGCCCGCGAGGAGTTCGTCGTTGGCCAGCGGGTGCGGGAAGTCCAGCGGGACGTAGGCGCCCGCGTGGTCGTAGTGCCAGACCAGGTGGGACTGCTGGGCCGTCGACTCGAACATCTCCAGCAACTGCTCGTAGTCGCCGCCCAGTTCGTCGACCGGGGTGAGCGGCAGGCCGCAGACCTGGAGCAGGTGGCAGCGGCGCAGGAAGTGCAGCGCGTCGTAGTCGAAGCCGGCCACCGGCGCGACCTCGCCGGACAGGCCCGGCATGTACTGGTACACCGGCACCGGCGGGAGTCCGTTGTCGGCCAGCACCGCGTTGTACTGGGCCAGTTCGTCGGCGAACGGGTTGTCGGGGGTGTGGCACAGCACGTCGACGAGCGGTACCAGCCACAGATCACAGGCCAAAGAGGGCTCCTCACTCGGTGCGAAGCACGTCGGTCGATGCGCAGCACGGCTGTCGCGCGGTCTGGGAAGCGTAGTGGGTGCGGGCGGCCGTCAGCGTCTCTTGTGCAGGTCCCATACCCATACGCCGCCCGTCCACATGCCCGGCCGGCCGGTCAGCGCGGTGACGGTCCGGCGCAGCGCGCCGTCGTTCGGCTGCGGGGCGAGGACCAGGGCGCCCGTGCGCCAGTAGGCGAAGTCCCGCCGGGCCTGCGCCCGCCGGCGCGCGTCGACGGCGGGCACGGGCCCGCCGTAGCGCACCGCGCGCAGCAGGTCGGAGGTGGGGCGCGGGGCGGCCCCGTAGACGCCCGTGCGGTCGGGGCCCCAGGGGCCGTTGAAGTAGCCGCCGGGGAGCTTGAAGCCCAGGCGGGCGGCGGTCTGCCAGTGCAGGGCCTCCGCGGCGCCCGGGTCGGGCAGCGGCACCGGCGTCAGCGACTCGCCCGCGCGGACGTGGCGCTTCCACAGGCCGTCCGCGAAGAACGCCGGGACCGGCACGCGGTCCACCGCCTTCAGGGGGGCGGGGACCAGCGGCAGCAGCGCCAGCGCGACGGCCAGCAGACCGGCGTAGAGCGTGCGGACCCGGCGGGTCCGCGCCAGGCGGGCGAGGGCGACGGCGAGCAGCATGCCCAGCGCGGGCGCGCAGATCATCGCCACCCGGCCCTCGATGACCGACTCGAACAGCGGCCGGTGGGCGAGCAGGGCCCACGGGCCCGGGTAGACCCGGTCGGTCCCCGGGAGGCGGAACCGCGGGCCGAGCGAGAGGACCGCGGCGCCGGCCGCCGTCGCCGCCAGCGCCTTGACCAGGGGCCGCTCCCACAGCCGGACGGCGATCCCGAAGGCGAGCAGGACCAGCGGCCAGCCGTAGAAGGCGTTCTGCTCGGTGGGGTTGGGGGAGAGGAGGTTCGCCCGCGCCGCGTCCCCGGCGAACAGGGAGCGCTCGGCGAACGAGAGCAGGGCCAGCGGGCTGTTGGCCACGCTGTCGCCGTGCAGCACGCTGGTGTAGCTCTGCGGGCCCGCGAACTGCCAGTACAGCGGGAAGGCGACGAGCGGCAGGCAGACCGCGGCGGCGATCGGCAGTCCCTTCAGCAGCGGGCGCCAGGCCGTCCGGGCCGCGGCCGGGCGCGCGAGCGCGTACGCGCCGGTGAACAGCGTCATGCCGAGCGCGGCGAGCAGCAGCGGCTCCTCGCCCAGGAAGACCTGGTACGCCGTCAGCAGCCCGAGCACGACGCCGTCCCGGCGGACCCGCCGGCCCTCGCACAGGCGCAGCGCCCGGTCGACGATCAGCGGGATCACGAAGAGGATCACGAAGTTCGGGTGCGCGTTGGCGTGGCTGACCATCGGCGGCGCGAACGCGGCCAGCGCCGCCCCGGTGAACGCCGCGCCCCGGTGCGCCGTCACCCGCCGGACGGCCAGCCAGTACCAGGCGGCGCCGGTCGCGGCCAGGCCGAGGGCCATGCAGACGCTGAGCGAGACGGCCGGGCCGAAGGCGAGGGTGACGGGCGCGAAGGGCACGGACAGGCCGAGCAGGGCCGTGTTCGCCATGAGGTTGACGCCGTCGGGGAAGTTCTGGAGATACGTGAAGAGGGGGTTGCGCAGGTGGGCCGCGCTGTCGGCGACGACGGCGAAGAACCACTCCCACTGGTTCTGGTCCTGCATCGAGTCGGGCAGGTACCGGTGGCCGGGGTCCAGGAGCCGACCCGAGTAGAGCACCGCCGCCATGGTGAGGAACGCGAGGGCGGCGAGCAGGTCGGCGGGGCGCACCGCGCGGGCCTTGAGGCGGGCCAGCTCGCCCAGCATGCGGCCGTAGTCCAGCGGGCCGACCTTGGAGCCGGACTGGTGGGACCAGTGGACCGGGACCTCGGCGACGGACCAGCCGGCGCGCCGGAAGTGCTGGAGCACCTCCACGTCGATGCCCCAGCCGTTGAGCCGGGAGGCGGCGAAGGCCGCGCGGGCGCGGTCGCCCTCGAAGAGCTTGAAGCCGCACTGGGTGTCGCGTATGCCGGGCACCGCGACGCGGCGTATGAGCAGGTTCCCGGCCCGGCTCAGCAGTTCGCGCACCCGGTGCTGGCGCCTGCCTATCGTCGCGCCGGGCGCCGAGCGGGAGCCGATCGCGGCGGCGCCGTCCGCGCCGAGCGCCGCGTCGAGCCGCTCCAGCTCCTCGATGGGGGCGGCGAGGTCGGCGTCGGTGACCAGCACGCGCCGCCCGCGGGACGCGGCGACGCCCAGCCGCAGGGCGTGCCCCTTGCCGCGGTTGCGCGCGGCGGCGACGAGCCGGATCCGGGGGTCGCGGCGGGCGGCGACCAGGGCGCCGGTCGCGTCGGTGGACCCGTCGTCGGCGACCACGACCTCCCACGCGCCGAAGCGGGCCTCGTGGGCGCCCAGGTAGGCGGTGACGGCGTCCAGCGTCGGGCCGAGCCGGTCCTCCTCGTTGTAGGCGGGGACGACGACGGACAGCCCGACCGGGGCGCCGTCGAGCGAGCCGCCGTCCACCAGGCCGCCGTCGAGCGGCGGGGCAGCGAGCGGGGCCGCGGTGACCGGCGCGTCGGACGGCGGTGCGGCGGGCCGGTCGGCGCCGGGCAGGGTGAGCCGGTAGCCGTCGACCGCGGCGCCGCTGACCGGGGCGTCGGACGGCGGCGCGTCGGGCTGGTCGACGTGGGGCTGCGGCGCGGCGGCCCGGTCGACGTCTGGCGACTGGGCGGCGGACGGCTGGGCCGCGGGCGGCTCGGACCGCGGACCGCCGGGAGGCCGCGGGGCGGTCCAGGCGACGTCCTCGCTCATGCGCCGGCCAGCCGGTCGACCAGAGCGAGGGAGTGCGCGTTGTAGGCGGCGACGATCGCACGGGCGGCGGAGGTGTCGCGTGCTGCCAGGGCGTCGACGAGACGTGTGTGATCGGACCACAGCACCCCGCGCAGGTCGTCGAGGCTGCGCAGCCGCTGCACCGTGCACACCCAGGACTGCACCCGCAGCCGGTGCAGGAAGTCGGAGAGGTAGGAGTTGCCGAACAGGGCGCCCAGCTCACGCCAGAAACGCAGGTCGTAGCCGATCAGCACGGTCAGGTCGCCTGCGGCGGCCGCCCGCTGCGCCTCCTCGCCGCGCCGGCGCACCCCGGCGAGGACGGCCGCCGCACGCGCGTCCGGCGGGGCGCCCAGCAGCGCTCCGCTCTCGGCGAGCGCGTGGAACATGCCGTCGGTGATCAGACTGCGGGCCTGGACCATCTCGCGGTGGTCGGCCGCCGAGTACTCGCGCACCCGGAAGCCGCGGTGCTGGTCGGCCTCCAGCAGGCCCTGCGCGGAGAGGTCGACCAGCGCCTCGCGCACCGGCGTGGCGGAGACCCCGTACTGCTCGGCGATCTCCTTCACCGTGAACGCCTGCCCCGGCCGCAGCCGCCCGGCCAGCACCTCGTCCCGCAGCGCGTCCGCGATCTGCTGCCGCAGGGTGCTGCGCGTCACGGCTCCTGGGCCGCTGATGCCGGGCATGGTCGGGGCGTCTCCCTTACGCGTGCGGCGACGTGACGGGCGGCCGGGCGAGAGCGCCCGGCCGCGTACGCGTCGCCTGTGCCTGCTCGTGCGCCGACGCCGGGCCGCAGGCCCACGTCCGCGCCGTCTGCCTGCGTGTGCCTACGTCTACGAGCACGCCACCTTACGCTTTCGAACAGCGCCGGCCGCCCGCCGCCGCGGGGATCGCCGGCGCCCCCGCCCGCGGGGCTACGCGGTGTGCTCGTCGGCCACGGCCAGCGCCGTGTCCAGGACCGCCAGGCCCTCCTTCAGCTCGGCCTCGGTCGCGGTGCAGGGCGGCACCACGTGCGTGCGGTTCATGTTCACGAACGGCCACAGGCCGCCCGCCTTGGCGGCGGCGGCGAAGGCGGCCATCGGGGCGTTGGCCTCGCCGGACGCGTTGTACGGCGTCAGCGGCTCCCGGGTCTCGCGGTCGCGCACCAGCTCCAGCGCCCAGAACATGCCGGTGCCGCGCACCTCGCCGACGCTCGGGTGCCGCTCGGCCAGCGCGCGCAGCCCCGGTCCCACCACCTCGGCGCCCATCCGCCGCGCGTGGTCGACGATCCCCTCCTCGGCCATCAGGTTGATCGTCGCGACGGCCGCCGCGCACGCCAGCGGGTGCCCGGAGTACGTCAGCCCGCCCGGGTAGGGCCGCTTGCCGAAGGTCTCCGCGATCTCCCCGGAGATGGCGACGCCGCCCAGCGGCACGTACCCGGAGTTCACGCCCTTGGCGAAGGTCATCAGGTCCGGCACGACGCCGAACAGGTCCGCCGCGAACCACTCGCCGGTGCGGCCGAACCCGGCCATCACCTCGTCGAGCACGAAGACGATGCCGTGCCGGTCGCACAGCTCGCGCACCCCGGCGAGGTAGCCGGGCGGCGGCGCCATGACGCCCGCCGTTCCCGGAATCGTCTCCAGGATGATCGCCGCGATCGTCGCGGGCCCCTCGAAGGCGATCGTCGCCTCCAGGTGCTCCAGCGCCCGCGCGCACTCCTGCTCCTCGGTCTCGGCGTAGAACCGGGAGCGGTAGAGGAACGGCGCCCAGAACCGCACCGCACCGGCCGCGCCCTGGTCCGAGGGCCAGCGGCGCGGGTCGCCGGTGAGGTTGACGGCCTGGTGGGTGCCGCCGTGGTAAGAGCGGTAGGCCGAGAGCACCTTGGGGCGCCCGGTGTGCAGCCGCGCCATCCGCACCGCGTGCTCGACGGCGTCCGCCCCGCCGTTGGTGAAGAAGATCTTGTCCAGGTCGCCCGGGGTGCGCTCGGCGATCAGCCGGGCCGCCTCCGCCCGCGCCTCGACGGCGAACGCCGGGGCGAACGTGACCAGCTTCGCCGCCTGCTCCTGGATCGCGGCGACGACCTTGGGGTGCTGGTAGCCGATGTTGGTGAATACCAGCCCGCTGGAGAAGTCCAGGTAGCGCCGGCCGTCGTAGTCCCAGAAGTAGGACCCTTCGGCGCCGGCCACGGCCGGCGGGTCGATGAGGTCCTGCGCGGACCAGGAGTGGAAGACGTGGGCCCGGTCAGCGGCCTTCACGGCGGCGCCGGCGGCGGGGTCCGGCTGCGGGCGGGGGCTCTGCGGGAGCGGAGAGGGCTGAGGGGTCATGCCCGCGAGCGTAGGGGCCCGGGACGCGGGCCCGGTATGGGCGTCCTGTCTGCGGTCACGACGATTCCGCGACACGTTGTCGCGCATCCTCCGCGACCGCAAGCGCGCACCCTTTGTGACCGCAAGGGAGGATCGCGGCGCCGGGCGGGGCGGAGTCCGCCGCCGCACCGGTCGGCCGGTCGGCCGGAGCGAGCGTCGCGCACGGCACGCGACGCGGGCTGGACGCGGTCCCCGGCGCCGGACCGCTCGCCGCGGCCGTCCCCGGCGCCTTCGGCGCCTGGACGGCACGACCGCCGGAGAGACGCGAGGCGCCGCCCACGGCGTCCGGTGTCCGGCGTCAGCGGGTCGCCGTAGGGCGTGTTCGTGTGGTGGCCGTGTCCGTGCGGTGGTGCCGCGCCCGCGCCGTAGGCGTGTTCGCGCGGTGGGGCCGTGTCCGTGCGGCGGTGCCGCGCCCGCGCCGCAGGCCGCGTTCGCGCGGTAGGGCCGTGTCCGCGCGGTAGGCCGTGACCCTGGTCTGGGGCCACGTCCCCTGCTCTGGGATCGCTTCCGCGCCGTAGGCCGTGCCTGCGCGGTGGTGCCGCGCCCGCGCCGTAGGCCGTGCCCCTGCCCTGGTGCCGCGCCCGCGCCGTAAGCCCTGCACGCGTGGCGCGTCGGTCCGTGGTGTCAGCGTGGCTCGGGTGGGCGCTGGCGGGGCAGGTGCGGGCGGGGGCTGCCGGGGGGCGGCGGGAAGCGTCCTGGGGCGGCGCCGCCCGGCTCGCCCCGGTCGCCGGACACCGCCGGCCGGAGCCCCGCCGGCGCCGGCCCGGCCCGGAACGCCGCCATCCAGTCCGCCGTCTCCGTGCGCACCAGCTCGGTCACGTCCTCCGAGAACCGGCGCAGCACGGTCAGGCAGCGCTCCGCCGCCTCGCCCGCCGTGCCCTCGGCCGGACCCAGTGCCTCCCGCACGTTCTCGCACGCCCAGTCGAACTGGAGCGCCTGCAAGCGCCGCTGCACGGCCTGCGCGGTCGCCACGTCCCGCATCCACCCGGCGGTCACCCCGAAGCACCGGTCGATCCCGACGCAGGCCGCGGACAGCAGCAGGGCGACGTAGCCCCAGGGCGCGGTCCCGCCGAACGCCCCGGCCAGGTCGAGCAGCGGCAGCCCCGCCCCGGCCACCGCCCCCGCCGCGGCGCCGCACCGCAGCACCCGCGCCCCGCGCCGCTTCCCCGCCCGCTCGGCGAGGTACCAGGCCGCGGTCTCCAGCGCGCCGTGCTCGACCCACCGGTACAGCTCGTCCAGCCGCTCGGCCGGGGCCGCCCAGTCGCCGAGCGGCAGGGGGCGCCCGGTCAGGTCGCCGGACCGGGGCCGCGCCGCCCCGTCGCCGCCGCGCCCGCCCCACCGCGGTCCCTCGGGCTGCATCTCCGGCTGACCCACCCCGCGCTCCCTACTGAACTGACTCCTGCTGATGACGAACGATCCGGCCCGGCTGACTGAACCCGACCGGCCCTGTCCGGCCTTGACGGAACGCAGCCGACCCTGACGGGACCAGTCCGGCCCCGACCGGCCGTGACCGGCTCTGCACGGCCCTGACCGGCGCCGTACGGCCTCGCCTGGCGCCGGCCGGCCTCGAAACGCCCGCCCCCGCCCCCGCACGCTCGGCGCCCGGTGTGCGGCGCCCGCTGACGCGCCCGCCCCTTCCTACCTCCCGCCGGGCGGCGACGCGCGGCAAAGCGGCGCCTTTCCGCCCGGGAGAGGGCCGTGATCAGGGAGAGAACGCGCGCCGACGCACCCGTAAGTCACTCGAAAGAGTGGTGGAGCGCCGCCCGCCCGGACCACGTAGGCTCGTGCCAGCGGGGAAACGCCGGAAGACCGGCGGCTCCTCTCCGTCCGGACGCGCGGTACGAAGGCAGGAGCTGATCGTGATTCCCGGTGGTGGCCAGCCCAACATGCAGCAACTGCTCCAGCAGGCCCAGAAGATGCAGCAGGACCTCCAGCAGGCGCAGGAGGAGCTGGCGCGCACCGAGGTCGAGGGCCAGGCGGGCGGCGGTCTGGTCAGGGCCACCGTCACCGGCGCCGGCGAGCTGCGCGCGCTGAAGATCGACCCGAAGGCCGTGGACCCGGAGGACACCGACACCCTCGCCGACCTGGTCGTCGCCGCGGTGCAGGCGGCCAACGAGAACGCCCAGGCGCTTCAGCAGCAGAAGCTCGGCCCGCTGGCCCAGGGACTCGGCGGCGGCATCCCCGGTCTGCCTTTCTGAGCCGCCCGCGGGCCACTACCGTACGGAGGAGACGTCCCGGCGCACCGTCCGGGACGACGGCAGGCGACAGCCAGGAAAGGGCGGCAGTCCGTGTACGAGGGCGTGGTCCAGGACCTCATCGACGAGCTGGGGCGGCTGCCCGGCGTCGGTCCCAAGAGCGCGCAGCGGATCGCCTTCCACATCCTCCAGGCGGAGCCGACGGACGTACGGCGGCTCGCTCAGGCCCTGATGGAGGTCAAGGCGAAGGTCCGCTTCTGCGCGGTCTGCGGGAACGTGGCGCAGGAGGAGCTGTGCGGCGTCTGCCGCGACACGCGCCGGGACCTGTCCGTGATCTGCGTGGTCGAGGAGCCCAAGGACGTCGTCGCGGTCGAGCGCACCCGGGAGTTCCGGGGCCGTTACCACGTGCTCGGCGGGGCGATCAGCCCGATCGAGGGCGTGGGCCCGGACGACCTGCGCATCCGCGAGCTGCTGGCCCGGCTGGCCGACGGCACGGTCACCGAGCTGATCCTCGCCACCGACCCGAACCTCGAGGGCGAGGCCACGGCCACGTATCTCGCCCGCATGATCAAGCCGATGGGCCTGAAGGTCACCCGCCTGGCCAGCGGCCTCCCGGTGGGCGGCGACCTGGAGTACGCGGACGAGGTCACCCTCGGCCGCGCCTTCGAGGGGAGACGACTGCTAGATGTCTGACGCCACGCTGCACGCGACCAGCCAGAACCCGGACGACTTCGCGGTCCAGATCGCCGACCAGGTCGAGAGCTTCCTGGTCGCCGTCGCCGAGATCGCCCGGGGCGACGAGCCCGACTCCGCGGTGCCCTTCCTCCTCCTGGAGGTCTCCCAGCTCCTGCTGGCCGGCGGCCGCCTCGGCGCGCATGCGGACATCCTCCCCGACGAGCGCTACGAGCCCGACCCGGGACCCGAGCCGGACGTGGACGCCCTGCGCGAGAACCTGGCCCGGCTGCTGGAGCCGATCGACGTCTACTCGGAGGTCTTCGACCCCTACGAGCCGCGCCGCGCCGCGGTCCCCGCGCGGATCTCCGACGACCTCGCCGACGTCGTCACCGACCTGCGCCACGGCATGGCCCACTACCGCGCGGGCCGCACCGCCGAGGCCCTGTGGTGGTGGCAGTTCTCCTACTTCTCCAACTGGGGCGGAACCGCCTCGGCGACCCTGCGCGCCCTCCAGTCCCTGGTCGCGCACGTCCGGCTGAACCAGCCGCTGGAGGAGCTGGACGGTCTGGACACCGACCAGGGCGTGGGCGACGAGACGCTGGAGTTCGAGGCCGGACGGGTGATGGCGGAGGAGATCGCCGGCCCGCTGGGACTGCGCCGCGCACGCCGGTGACCTGCTGTGACCCCGCCCACGTCGGGCGTGTGGGCTCTGCTCCCCGGGCATGAGCCGTCCTGGGACACGGGTGCCGGTCGTCTCACCATGCGGTATCGCCGGGGGGAGGAATCGGGCGCTCGATAGACTGAGCCGACCGCACTGCGCAAGCGTCAGTGCGACAGAGACGGACGGAGCGAGGAGCGCACGTGGGCCTTGTCGTGCAGAAGTACGGAGGCTCCTCCGTAGCCGATGCCGAGGGCATCAAGCGCGTCGCCAAGCGGATCGTGGAAGCCAAGAAGAACGGCGACCAGGTGGTTGTCGTGGTCTCCGCGATGGGCGACACGACGGACGAGCTGATCGATCTCGCCGAGCGGGTGTCGCCGATGCCCGCGGGGCGGGAGTTCGACATGCTGCTGACCGCCGGAGAGCGGATCTCCATGGCGCTGCTTGCCATGGCGATCAAGAACCTGGGCCACGAGGCCCAGTCGTTCACCGGCAGCCAGGCGGGCGTGATCACCGACTCGGTGCACAACAAGGCCCGGATCATCGACGTGACGCCGGGGCGCATCCGCACCGCGCTCGACGAGGGCAACATCGCCATCGTCGCCGGCTTCCAGGGCGTCAGCCAGGACAAGAAGGACATCACCACGCTGGGCCGCGGCGGCTCGGACACCACGGCGGTGGCGCTGGCCGCCGCGCTGGACGCCGCGGTGTGCGAGATCTACACCGACGTGGACGGCGTGTTCACCGCCGACCCGCGGGTGGTGAAGAAGGCCCGGAAGATCGACTGGATCTCGTTCGAGGACATGCTCGAACTGGCGGCGTCCGGGTCGAAGGTGCTGCTCCACCGGTGTGTGGAGTACGCGCGCCGGTACAACATCCCGATCCACGTGCGCTCCTCCTTCAGCGGACTACAGGGCACGTGGGTCAGCAGCGAGCCGATCGAGCAAGGGGACGAGCAGGTGGAGCAGGCCATCATCTCCGGTGTCGCGCACGACATCTCCGAGGCCAAGATCACGGTCGTCGGGGTGCCCGACAAGCCCGGCGAGGCCGCTTCCATCTTCCGCACGATCGCCGACGCCCAGATCAACATCGACATGGTCGTGCAGAACGTGTCGGCCGCCTCCACCGGCCTGACGGACATCTCCTTCACGCTGCCCCAGACGGAGGGCCGCAAGGCCATCGAGGCGCTGGAGAGGAACCGGGCCGGCATCGGCTTCGAGTCCCTGCGCTACGACGACCAGATCGGCAAGATCTCCCTGGTCGGCGCGGGCATGAAGACCAACCCGGGCGTCACCGCTGACTTCTTCACCGCCCTGTCCGACGCGGGCGTGAACATCGAGCTGATCTCGACCTCCGCGATCCGCATCTCGGTCGTCACCCGCAAGGACGACGTGCCCGAGGCCGTCCGCGCCGTGCACAGCGCCTTCGGCCTGGACTCCGACAGCGACGAGGCCGTCGTCTACGGCGGCACCGGTCGATGATCCCGCCGCGCGCAGGCGCGCCGCGATGACCGCCAGGCCGACGCTCGCGGTCGTGGGGGCGACCGGGAGCGTCGGCGCGGTCCTGCTCCGGATCCTGTCCCAGCGGGCGGACGTCTGGGGCGACATCCGCCTGATCGCCGCTCCCCCCAGTCCCCGGCCCCGGGCGCGCTGGGGGGAGTCGGCGCGTCCGGGCGGCCGCACGCTGACCGTGCGCGGCGAGGAGGTCGAGGTGCTCGACCTCGCCGAGGACGTGTTCGACGGGGTGGACGTCGCCCTGTTCGCCGTCCCCGACGAGGTCGCCGCGCACTGGGCGCCCCTGGCGGTCGCCAGGGGCGCGGTGGCGGTCGACGACTCCGGGGCCTTCCACGCCGACCCGGACGTGCCGCTCGTGGTGCCCGAGGTCAACGCGCACGCGGTGCGCCGCCGCCCGCGCGGGATCGTCTCCAGCCCCGGCAGCACCACGCTCACCACGATCGTGACCCTGGGCGCGCTGCACGCCGAGTTCGGGCTGCGCGCGCTGGTCCTCTCCACGTACCAGGCGGTCAGCAGCGCCGGACAGGAGGGCGTGGCGGCCCTGCGGCGGCAGCTCTCCCTGGTGGCCGGCACGGAGCTGGGCGCCGGACCGGGCGACGTGCGGCGGGCCGTCGGCGAGGACACCGGCCCGTTCCCCGAGCCGGTCGCGCTCAACGTGGTGCCGTGGGCGGGCTCACTGTGCGAGGAGGGCTGGTCGTCGGAGGAGATGCGGGTCCGCGACGAGACCCGCAAGGTGCTCGGGCTGCCGCGCCTGCCGGTCGCCGTGACCTGCGTCCGCGTCCCGGTGGTCACCACCCACTCGGTGACCGTGCACGCCCGCTTCGAGAACGAGGTCACCGTCGACAAGGCCCGGGAGATCATCGCCACGGCGCCCGGCGTGGTGCTCTGCGACGACCCGGCCGCGGGCGAGTTCCCCACGCCCGCCGACGCGGTGGGCACCGATCCGACCTGGGTGGGCCGGGTGCGGCGGGCGCTCGACGACCCCACCGCGCTCGAACTCTTCGCCTGCGGCGACAACCTCCGCAAGGGCGCCGCGCTCAACGCGGCCCAGATCGCGGAACTGGTGGCGGCCGAGAAGGAGTGAGGCGTTCCGGCCGCCGCCCGGCCGGGGCCGCGCCGCCGCGGGGAAGCTCTGGCCAGCCATCTGACCCTCTGTAGGATTCAGGTAAAGAAGTGTGGTCAGGTCCATGGCCGGCGCCACTTGATCCGCACTGCCTCGGCGTCCGAAGATTTTCCTTCCGCCCTCCGCAACCGCGCGGGGGGCGGACAGCGTCTTCGCGCTCGCTCTGCGCGAGCGTGCGGACGCGGTGGGGCGTGGGGGCGCCCCCGTCATTGCAGACATATCGCGGGCATAGGGGAAGAGCGGGACGCATGAGGGCATACGGGGCATCGGACGTGGTGCCGTCCGGGGCGGGGGCGCCGACGGCCGCGCCCCTCGGTCCACTCGGCGCGCACGCGACGTTCAACGCGAAGGCGGCGCCCGGCGCGTACAACCTCCGAGGGGGGCGGCGTGTCCAATGGGCGTGGCAGAGGTACTCGACTTCCAAGCGGCGGTCCGCGGATCCGTCCTGCGGCCGTCCCGTGCGGCGCTTCGCCCGCGTGTGCCCGGACTCCCCGGCGCCGCGGGTGCGCCCGGCGGCCTGCCGGTGATCGCCCCCGTGCCCGCCGCGCGGCCCGCCCGCATACCCAGCCAGCGTGACGGCGCCGCGGACACCGCGGCGGCCGGCACCACCGTCGACCACCTCACCGAGACCTACCGCGCCCACTACCGCTCGCTGCTCGGCCTGGCCGCGCTCCTGCTCGACGACACCGCGTCCTGCGAGGACGTCGTCCAGGAGGCGTTCATCCGCGTCCACTCGGCCCGTAAGCGGGTGCGCGACCCGGAGAAGACGCTCGCCTACCTGCGGCAGACCGTCGTCAACCTCTCGCGTTCGGCGCTGCGCCGCCGCATCATCGGCCTGAAGCTGCTGTCCAAGCCGATGCCGGACATGGCCAGCGCCGAGGAGGGCGCGTACGACCGCCTGGAGCGCGACTCGCTGATCAAGGCGATGAAGGGCCTCCAGCGCCGCCAGCGCGAGGTGCTCGTGCTGCGCTACTTCGCGGACATGACCGAGGCGCAGGTCGCCGCGACCCTCGGGATCTCGCTCGGCTCGGTCAAGGCGTACGGCTCACGCGGCATCGCGGCGCTCCGGATCGCGATGGAGGCGCCGGCATGAGCGAGCACGCCCAGGAGCGCGCGGAGCGCGAGGCGCACGAACGCCGCGCGCGCCGTCGTCCGCAGGACGAGCCCGCGCGTCCGCACGAGCAGTACGACACGCCCTCGCACGCTGGGAACGCAAACGTGAACCACGGTCTCGACGCACTCGGCGGACAGGGGCCCGCGGAGTCCGGCTCGGACGAGCTGGCCCTGCGCAGGATGTTCCAGCGGGCGGTCGAGGACGTCGAGCCGCAGCCGGACGCGCTGGACTGCCTGCGGCAGGCCGTCCCGGCGCGGCGGGCCCGCAAGCGGCAGGCCGCGGTCGGCATGGCCGCCGCCGCCCTCTTCCTCAGCACCGCCGTACCGGCTCTCGTGCACGTCTCCGACACCGTCGGCTCCGACGTCGACCCGGCCATCGCCGGTTCGACGTCGCAGACGCACGGCGACGACGACCGGGGCGAGTCCCCCGGCGGCGGACCCGACGCCTCCGGCGGGGTCTCCGGAAGCACCGGGAGCGAGGACGGCGGCGGCACGCCGGACGCGCACCGCGGCGCCACGAAGGACGCCGTCCCGGGCGTCGTCGTCCCCGGGGGGCCGACCGGGCCCTCGGCCTCCGCCGTCGGCGCCCCGGCGTGCACCGCGGCCCAGCTCGGCGCCGCCACCGCGTCGGTCGGCGCTCCGGACCCGCGCGGAGCGGTCTACGGCGTCTTCCGGGTCGCCAACGTCTCCTCCGGGAGCTGCGCCGTCGGCGGTCCCGGCGAGGTCTCCGCGCTCGCGCGGGGCGCGACCGACGCGGGCAGGATCAGCGTGGTCGCGCACACCGAGGGCGACCCCGCGACCGCCCTGCCCGCCCCCTCCGCCGCGGCGGCGCCCGGCTTGGTCCTGGGGCCGGGGTCGGCGTACGAGGTGCGGTTCGCCTGGGTGCCCTCCGCCGCGTGTCCCACGGCGGGCGCCCCCACCGGCGGCGCGCAGACCGGCGGTCCGGGCGGCCCGTCCCCCGATCCCTCGCCCAGCCAGGACGCCGGGGGCACGAACGGCGGCGCGGCCGCCGGCGCCGACGGCGGCCCCACGACCCAGCTCATGACGGAAGGCGGCACGGCCGACGGCAGCGTCGTGGTCTCCCACACCGCGGAGGCGGGACCGGGCTCGCCCACGGCCTCGGCGACGGTGCCGGACGCCTGCGCGGGTACGGTCTATCGCACCGGGGTGCTGGCGGTGTCGTAGGCGTACGGCCCTGTCGTCCGACGTAGGCGTAAGGCCCTGACGTCGCCTTCCCGTCCGGCCTGCGGCGGCGCCGGGCACGCACTCTCGCAAGCTCTTCGAGCAGAGGGACCCCAGAGCACTGGGCGCCGCCACGGCGCCGGGCAGAGCACTGGGGGCTGCATGGCGCCGGGCGCGGCGCTGCGTGCGGCCGCGCGCCGCACAGGGTGAAGCGGGCGGGCCCCGGCGGCAGGTCGACAGGCTTCCGGCGGGCGCGCCAGGCGCTGGCGGGGGCGCCCCGCCTCACGCCCGCTCCTGCTGGGAGACGCCTCAGCTCCCCGTCGAGAGGCCGGGCTCACACCCCGGTCGGGGGTCCCGGCACGCCCGCTGGGCCCCCCGCGGGCGCGCCAGGCGCTGGCGGGCGTCGCCCCGCCCCAGCGCCTGCTCCCGCTCGGGGATGATTCAGCTCCCCGTCGGGGGGCTGGGCTCACACCCCGGTCGGGGTCCCGGAAGCCCGCTGGGCCCCCGGCTCGGCAGCGGCGCCCTCGGACTCCGGGATGCCCGGGGACTTCGGGGCGTCCTCGGACCCTGGGGCGTCCTCAGATTCCGGGGCGGCCCCGGTCTCCGGGCCAGCCCCTGTCGCCTGGATACCCCCGGTCTCCCGGACGCCCCCGGTCTCCTGGGCGCCCCCGGTCTCCTGGGCGCCCTCCGGGACCAGGCCCAGCGCCGCGTCGCGGAGGGCCTCCGCCTCACGCCGTGCCAGCCGGAACCACATGAAGACCACGAACCCGGCGAAGACGAACCACTCACCGGTGTAGCCGAGGTTCTCGAACGCCTTCAGGTCCAGCCCGGTGTTGTCCGGCGCGGTCGGCGGGACCGCCTTCATCCCGGAGTCGCCCCGGTCGAGGGCGATCCAGGCGTCGTACACGTCGTCCGGCACGAGGTTGACCAGCGAGGCCGCGCTGATCGCGGCGGTCTGCCCGGACGGCAGGCCGCCCTGGTCGCCGGCCCCGTTGTCGCCAGGGGTCTCGGACGCCTGGAGCGCGCCGGTGACGGTGACCTCGCCCGCGGGCGGCTTCGGGGCCTTCGCGGCGTCCGCCCCGCCGGGCAGCCACCCGCGGACGACCGGCAGCGCCTTGCCGGACGGGGTGCGCAGCAGCGTCAGCACGTAGAAGCCGCGCTTGCCGTCGAGTTCGCGGTCGGGGACCAGGAGCTGCCTGCCGTAGCGGCCGGTCGCGGTGGCCTGTCTGCCGGAGGTCGCCTTGTCCACCGGCAGCAGCCGGGCCAGCGGACGGGGGGCCTCCGTGCGGGCCGACACCGCTTCCGCCTTCGCGTCCCGGTGCTCCTGCACCCGGGCTTCGAACCGGCTGAGCTGCCACGATCCCATGAAGACGCAGAAGGGGATGGAGAGCAGCACGAAGACGTGGATGCCCCACCAGCGTGGCGTCAGCAGAAACCGGTACACGCCCCTAAAGGTACGGCCCCCGCGGGGGTCGACCGCCCGGGGGGCGGAGTTCTCCACAGGGCGCGTCGTCCACAGGCTGGGGAAGAGGGCGGCACGAAACCGGTCCGGCCAGGCACTATGGGGCCATGACTGAGAGCAACGGGTCGAGCAAGGGGTCCGCGGCGCCGGACCGGCGGGACGCGCGGGAACCGGTCGAGGCGCCGGACTGGGAGAAGCGCTTCCGGGCGCCGCGGGTGTCGCTGCCCGACTGGGCGGAGGACGCCCCGGAGCGCTCCCTGTTCGTGTCGAACGCGACGGGGACGTACGAGCTGTACGCCTGGGACCGCGCAGGCGGCGAGCAGCGCCAGGCGACCGACCGGCCGAACGGCACGACGGACGGCGTGCTCTCCCCGGACGGGGAGTGGATCTGGTGGTTCGACGACAAGGACGGCGACGAGTTCGGCGTCTGGCGCCGCCAGCCGTTCACCGGCGGTCCCGACGAGCCTGCCGTGCCCGGCCTGGAGCCCTCCTATCCGGCGGGTCTCGCGCTCGGCAGGGACGGCCGCACGGCGGTCGTGGGCCGCTCCACCGACGAGGACGGCACGACGATCCACCTCGCCCGCGCGGGCTCAGGCGAGGCGGCCGCCGAAATCTACCGCCACCGCGAGTCGGCGGGCGTGGGCGACCTGTCCCACGACGGCGCGCTGATCGCGATCGAGCACACCGAGCACGGCGACGCGATGCACTCGGCGCTGCGCGTGCTGCGCCCGGACGGCACGCCGGTCGCCGAACTGGACGACACCAAGGGCGGCACGGTCGAGCTGGGCCTGGAGGTGCTGGGCTTCGCGCCGGTCGAGGGGGACACCCGGCTGCTCGTCGGCCACCAGCGCAGGGGGCGCTGGGAGCCGCTGGTGTGGGACGTGGCCTCGGGCGAGGAGACGGACCTGTCCCTGGAGCTGCCCGGCGACGTGAGCGCGGAGTGGTACCCGGACGGCAGCGCCCTGCTGATCGCCCACAGCTTCGAGGCCCGCAGCGAGCTGTTCCGCTTCGACCCGGCGGCCCGCGAGCTGACCCGGATCCCCACCCCGCCCGGCACGGTCTCCGGGGCGACGGCCCGCCCGGACGGCAGCGTGGAGTACCTGTGGTCGTCGGCGGCCGAGCCGTCCGCCGTCCGCTCCACCCGGGGCGGGGCGGTCCTGGACCCGCCGGGCATGAAGTCACCCGGCTCGGTGCCGGTGGAAGACGTCTGGGTGGACGGCCCCGGCGGGCGCATCCACGCCCTGGTCCAGAAGCCGGCGGGCGCCACGGGTCCGCTGCCCACGGTCTTCGACATCCACGGCGGCCCCACCTGGCACGACAGCGACTCGTTCGCCGCGGGCCCGGCCGCCTGGGTCGACCACGGCTACGCGGTGGTCCGCGTCAACTACCGCGGCTCCACCGGCTACGGCCGCGCCTGGACGGACGCGCTCAGGCACCGGGTCGGCCTGATCGAGCTGGAGGACATCGCGGCGGTCCGCGAGTGGGCGGTCGCCTCGGGCCTGGCCGACCCCGGCCGCCTGATCCTCACCGGCGGCTCCTGGGGCGGCTACCTCACGCTGCTGGGCCTGGGCGCCCAGCCGGACGCGTGGACGCTGGGCATCGCGGCGGTCCCGGTCGCCGACTACGTCACGGCGTACCACGACGAGATGGAGGCCCTGAAGGCCATGGACCGCACCCTCCTCGGCGGCACCCCCGAGGAGGTCCCCGAGCGCTTCGAGGCGTCCTCCCCGCTCACGTACGTCGACCAGGTCAAGGCCCCGGTCTACATCTCCGCCGGGGTCAACGACCCCCGGTGCCCCATCCGCCAGATCGAGAACTACGTCAAACGCCTCCAGGCCCGCGGCCACACCCACGAGATCTACCGCTACGACGCGGGCCACGGCTCCCTGGTAGTCGACGAACGCATCAAGCAGGTCCGTCTGGAACTGGACTTCGCCACCCGCCACCTCCCGAACTGAGCGAACCCCGTGCGGGGGTGCAGGGGGCGGAGCCCCCGCGCGGGTTCAGGAGCGCAGCCCCTGACGGGGTCGAAGGGGCGGAGCCCCTGGGGAAGGGAACGGGTAAGGGCGGCGGGGGCGAAGACCCGAGACCCACACCCCCTCTGCCCCCGCACCCCCGCCCCCCGCACCCCCGCACCACGCCCAAGGCACCCCGCCCCGGCTTACCCCCGCACTACGCCCCCGCCCGCCCCCTCCGCCCCAACAGCTCCGCCAGACCCAGCCGCGTCGCGGCCAGCACCACCCGGTCCTCCCGCCGGAGGACGTACGTGCCGGGCAGATTCCACAGCAGTCCCGACCCCCGACTCGAGTCCGCCCCGTCGCCCGCGTCCTGGCCGCCCGGCTCCCGCAAGGGGCGCGACGAGCCGCCAGGCCGGGAGGAAGCCGAGGCGGCCGCCGACGCGGACGACGACGCAGGTGACGCAGCCGACGCAGCGGGAGCGGACGCCGACGCAGGCGACCCGGACGACGCGGACGCCGCCGACGAGCCAGCCGACGGCGAAGTCGCCCCCGACGCCCGCCCCGCCGCCCCACCGCCCGCGCCCGAGCGACTGCCCCCGCCCGCGCCGGAGCGACCACCCCCGCCCGCACCCGAGCCGCCGCCCCCGCCCCCGTTCCCACCCGCCTCCACGTCCACCGCCAGCACCCGCCAATACCCCGCCCGGAACGCCTCCGCCACCGTCCGCCCCTCCAACTGCGGGTGCCCGGCCACGTCCACCGACGCGAACAGCAGCACCCGCCGCTCCACCGGGATCGCCCCCAGGATCTGCCGCCCGAACATCGCCCCGGCGAACGCGGGCGCCGCCAGATGCGTCACGCTCCGGCTCCGGGTCAGCGCCCGCGGATGGGCCGCCCGCAACGTCCGGTAGACCGCGGTGGCGAAGTCGTCGTCGTACAGCCGCAGCACCACCCGCAGATCGGGCCGCACGGACCGCGCGTACAGCACCGCCTCCAGGTTCGTGGTGTCCGCGCTGGTCACCGCGAGCAGCGCGTGCGCGCGGTGCACCTTCGCCGCCTCCAGCACCCCCTCCTGCGTGACGTCCCCGAGCACCACCGGCACCCGCAGCCGCCGCGCCGTCGCCAGCCCGCGCGCCTCGGGATCCGACTCCACGCACACCACCGGGATCTGAAGCTCCCGCAGCCGCGTCAGCACCCGGGTGCCGATCTTGCCCAGCCCCAGCAGCACCACGTGCCCGCTGAGCCCGCGCGGCGGCCTGCGCAGCCCGGACGTCGACCGGAACGTGCCCAACGCCTCCAGCCCCGCCGCCAGCAGCACGGGTAGCAGCAGCAACCCGACCAGCCCGGACAGCAGTTGCAGCACCTGGCGGCCCACCGACGCGCCGATCGCGGGGTCGTCGATCGCGAACAGATCCAGCAGCGTCAGATACAGGGCGCCCAGCGGATGCACCCCCGTCGTCAGCCAGAGCGCCACCGCGAGCCCGAACACGCACCCCACCAACCCGGCCAGCGGCCACCGCAGCCGCCGGGAGAAGAGCGAGGTGAGCGACGGCACCCCACCGGTCCCGCGGCCCGCCGGCAGCGACGGACCGCCGTACGACACCTGCTCCAGCACCACCGTCGCGCGCCCGGTGGCCGCCCGTACCGCCTCCTCGTCCGGCAGCAGCCGCGGGGACTGCTCCCCGCTCCCCTCCGAGCCGTCCACCCCGGCCGGGTCGGTGCTCGTCGCCGACAGCAGTGCCAGCGTGCACAGCCCGGGGTCGGCGACCTGCCCCGGGGCGGGCGGCGGCCGTTCCACCGCGCGCAGCAGGAACCCCTCCGTCTGCACCAGCTTGCCGGTCCCGGCGACGGCGCTGGCGGCCAGCGCGGGTGCGGCCGTGTCCGCGTCGGACAGCACGGTCGTGGACGCGTCCCCGAACGAGGCGTCGTCGCCGGCCGCCAACCCGGCCGCCTGGTCCAGCAGATCCTCGATGTGATGGCCCAACCGGCGGTTGTACAGGCGCAGTACGAGGCGCAGCCGGGGGTTGAGGCGGCGCGCGGTGAGCGCGGCGCGGATGTTGGCCTCGTCGTCGTCGTACACGAGCGCCAGCGCGGTGGCCCGCTCGACTCCCGCCTCGGTCAGCACCGCCTCGGTCAGCTCCACGGCCTCCAGCACGCCGTCGCCGCCGCGCGACGGACCGCCGCCGCCACCGCTCCCGGCGCCGGCACCGCCCGTACCGCCGTTCCCGCCCCCGTTCGCGCCCCCGCCAGTGCCCCCAGTGCCCCCATTGCTCCCAGTGCCCCCGTTGCCGCCATTGCCGCCGGCCCGGCTCACGGCCGCGCTCACCAGCCGGTCCAGCAGCGCCGACGCGGTACGGGCCCGGCCGACCACCGACGGACGGGCCGCGCGCCCGGAGGGCGGCACGACGAGGGTCACCCGCTCGCCATACACCCCGCGCAACTCGGCGGCCAGCCGGTACGCCAGCCCGTCGTCACCACACACCACCATGTGCGCGCCCACGTCACCCGGCGCACCACCCTGATACGGAACGCTCCCCACGGAAGGAGAGACTGCCTTACCAGGACGACCGGTTCCAGAGCGAGCCACGCCCCGCCGAAAGCTCAGCTCGCCCCCGCCGCACTCGACGGGCCCAGCCCGCCGAACGCTCGGCGTGTCTCCGCCGCGCTGCACGAGCCCAGCCCGGCCGAACGCCCCGGTCCGCCCCTCCGCTCCGGACGGGCCCGACCCGCTGAACGCCCCGGTCCGCCCCGCCGTACTGAAGGAGACCGACTCGCGCAGCGCCGGAGGTACCGCACCCGTGGCCATCGTCCACCCCACCGAGCCGCTGCCGAAGGAGGGACCGCGGCCGGCGCCCGAGCCGGGGACGGCGCCACTCCCGCAGGCGTCGCCCCCGTCGCCCCCGCAGCCGCCGCGGGGCAGGGACGGCTGGCACCTCACCTCGCCTGTGGCGCTGACCCTGCTCCTGCTCACCGTGGTCGTGGTCCAGGGCCCGCTGCGCGGGGCGCTGTCCGCGCCGGTGATGCAGAGCTGGATGACGGTGTTCACGGCGGTGGTGGTGCAGGCCCTGCCGTTCCTGGTCCTCGGCGTGCTGCTGTCGGCGGCGCTCGCGGTGTTCGTCCCGCCGTCGTTCTTCGCCCGCGCGCTGCCGAAGCGGACCGCGCTGGCCGTGCCGGTGGCCGGAGTGGCGGGCGCGGTGCTCCCCGGCTGCGAGTGCGCGTCGGTGCCGGTCGCCGGGGCCCTGGTCCGCCGGGGCGTCCCCCCGGCCGCCGCGCTGGCGTTCCTGCTCTCCGCGCCCGCGGTCAACCCGATCGTGCTGACGGCCACGGCCGTCGCCTTCCCCCGCGCCCCGCAGATGGTCCTCGCCCGCCTCGCCGCGAGCCTGCTGGTGGCGTGCGCGATGGGCTGGCTGTGGCAGCGCCTGGGCCGCGCCGACTGGCTGCGCCCGCCCGCCCGCGACCCCCACGACGGCCAGGGCAGGGGAGCGGCGTTCTGGGGTTCGGTACGGCACGACGTGATGCACGCAGGCGGCTTCCTGGTGGTGGGCGCGATGGCCGCCGCGACGCTCAAGGCGGTCGCCCCGGCGAGCTGGCTGCGCACGGCCGCCGGGAACCCGGCGGTCGCGGTCCTCGCGCTGGCCGCCCTGGCCGTGCTGCTGTCCATCTGCTCGGAGGCGGACGCGTTCGTGGCGGCGTCGCTGACCCAGTTCTCGCTCACCGCCCGGCTGGTGTTCCTGGTCGTCGGGCCGATGATCGACCTGAAGCTGTTCGCCATGCAGGCGGGCGCGTTCGGCCGGGGCTTCGCCGTGCGCTTCGCGCCCGCCACCCTCGTCCTCGCCGTGCTCGGCGCCGTCCTGACCGGGACGGTGCTGCTGTGAACCGCCACGCCCAGGCGGCCGTGCTCTTCTTGGTCGGCGCCGCCATGCTGCACGCCGGCGCCACCGGCCTCTACCTGCGCTACGTCAAGGCGGGCCTTCAACCGCTGCTGCTCGCCGCCGGAGCGGTGCTCGTCCTGACGGCGCTGATGACGCTGTGGTACGAGCGGTCCGGCCGCGAACGGCCCCCCGGCCCCGCCGCGGCCCTCGCATCCGAGGACGGCCACGGCGCCGGAGACCCCGGCCACGGCGCCGCTGACCCCGACCACGGAAGCGTCGAGCACGGCCACGCGAGCGGCCCCACCGCAGGGCACGGCCACCCGACCGACGGCCACGATCACCCGACCGACGACCGCCACCGCCCCACCGACGACCGTGACCGCCCCCCCGACGACCACGATCACGCGGCCGACGGCCAAGGTCACGCGCCGGACGGCCACGGCCACGCACCGGACGGCCACGGCCACGCACCGGACGCCCACGGACACGGTCACCGCGAACCCCGGATCTCCTGGCTCCTCGTCCTCCCCCTCCTCGCACTGATCCTGGTGGCCCCGCCCGCGCTCGGCGCCTACAGCGCCGTACGCGCGGGCACGGCGCTCCAGCCGCCCTACGGTTACGCCGCCCTCCCCGCCAGCGACCCGCTCCCGCTGAGCGTGGTCGACTACGCGGGACGCGCGGTCTACGGCCACGGCAGGTCGATCTCCGGCCGCCGCGTGCGGGTCACGGGGTTCGTCGCCCTGGACGGCGGGGGCACGCCGTACCTGGTGCGCATGGCGCTCAACTGCTGCGCCGCCGACGCGCAGCCGGTGAAGATCGCCCTGACCGGCCGGATCCCCCCGGTCCTGCGCCCGGACACCTGGCTGGAGGTCACCGGGACCTACACCGCCCGCCGCACCCGGGACCCGGTGAACGGCGGCCCGATCCCGTTCCTGACCGTCACCGCGGCGCATCCGGTCCCGACGCCGCACGACCCGTACGACGAGACGTGGAACCAGTGAGGACGGCGGCGCGGCGGCTCAGCGCTGCGGCGACGCGGCGCGGCGGCTAGGTCCTGTCCGGCGGATCATGTGACTGCCTCGGGTTCAAGTCGTTGGCATGCCCATGGGGCGTGGAGATCTCACGAACGAGGAATGGGTGCGGTTAAGGCCGCGTCTGCCGAAGTCCGGGCAGCGGGGCGGGCGCTGGGCAAGTCATCGCAGGGTGATCAACGGGATTCTCTTCCGGCAGTGCACTGGGGCGCCATGGCGGGATCTGCCTGCGCGGTTCGGGAAGTGGAAGACCGCCTACGAGCGGCACAGACGCTGGTCGGCGGACGGCACGTGGGACAAGATCTTTGCAGCCGTCTTGGCCGACGCCGACACGGAAGGACGCATCGACTGGTCCATGGTGTCCGTGGACTCCACCACCTGCCGGGCCCACCAGCACGCCGCAGGTGCGCGTGGAAGATCTCCACGGATGCCCGGGGAAAGGCGCACGCCTCGGCAGCACCGCCCTGACGAGGGACTCGGGCGCTCCCGGGGCGGCCTCACCTGCAAGATCGATCAGTGCCCTGAAAGGCTTCCGGGCCGTGGCCACGAGGTTCGACAAGCGCGCCCATGTCTTCCACGGCACTGTCACCGTGGCCTCGATCCGCCTCTGGCTCAAGGCGTGATCAGCCAGCTTCCAGCGCATCGGCCCGCTTCGCCAGGTCTGCCGCGATGTCATCCCAGTCCGGTCCGTGCAGCCACAGGTTCTCGGCGGCCTCCCGCATCAGCGCCGGCTCGTCCGGCCGCTGCAACAACACCAGTCGATAGGCCAGATTTCGGACCCAGACCGGCAACTGGCCGTCAACCACGTGCGGGCAGAGCTCACGCAGCATGGCGAGGATCTCATCCGTGTCCGCGAAGGTTAACTCCTCAACGAAGTAGTGCTCCCGGTGTTCCTGGTCGCATTCCGGCGTGGGTCGGTACTCGTCTCCGTAGAGACACCGGGCGTGCTCCGTCAGGGTGCTGTGCATGTCCTGGAGCCTACGACGCCATGATCCACCGGACAGGACCTAGTGCTGTGACCGGCGACACGGCCGGCGCGGCGGGCGGCGCCCGAATGCGCGACTCCCGCTGCTGCGAAAGGATCGGGAAGACAGCGGCGCGCCCCGCGCGGCGACGCGGGACGGCCCGCTGACCGGCGCCGCGGCGGCCGCCCGTGCAAGGGGGCGTCCGAGGAGGCGCGCAAGGGGCCGATGGGGTGACGCCCCGCCCCGGCATCCCGCCCCGGCCCCTGTCCCGGCGTTCCGACCGGAGTCCGGAGTATCGACATGGTCACCAAGCCCATCCTCAACCGTCGCGCACACACGGCGGAGCCCACCGCGCGCGCCGCGTACGCTCCCGGAGCCGCCGCCGACTGCGGCCTGCTGCTGATCCGGCTGACCTTCGGCCTGCTGATGGCCGGGCACGGCTCACAGAAACTGTTCGGTCTGTTCGGAGGCGCCGGCCTGACGGCGACCGGACGTGATTTCGCGTCCCTCGGTTATCGCCCGGGGAAGCTGTTCGCGGTGATCGGCAGCGCCTCGGAGCTGCTCGGCGGCCTCGGTCTGGCCGTGGGGCTGCTGACCCCGCTGGCGGCCGCCGCCCTGATCGGCGTGATGATCAACGCCATGGTGACCGTCACCGGCGCCCACGGCCTGTGGGAGACCGACCACGGGGTGGAGTACAGCGTGTGCATCGCCGTGGTCGCGCTGGCCGTCGCGGCCATCGGACCCGGCCGCCTGGCCCTCGACCGGTTCTTCCCCTGGGGCAGGGGCGGCTGGACGTCGGCCGCCTTCGCCCTCGGCCTGGGCGGCCTCGCGTCGATCCTCACCCTGGTCCTGTGAGGGCCGTACTCACCCTGCCTCGTGAGGGCCGTACTCGCCCCTGCCTCCTGAGGGGCCGTACTCACCCCGGCCCTGCGAAAGCCGCACTCCCGCTGACCCGGTGGGGGCGCCCCCGAGATCAGCCCCCAGCCCCGTACGTCACGTTCGGCCGGAGCACAGGTCACCGTCGCTGGTGATCATCCGCGCACCCTCGTCCGATCCGACTTCCGCGGGGGGACGAACGACCCGGCCGCACGGCTGTACCGTTGCGCAAGGTAGTAAGGGCGGCAGTGGCGGATCCGCACCGGGTCGGCCCGCTCCCCGAGGGACAATCACGGTTGAAGAACCGACGAGCGCCGGTCGACCGCCGGTGGAGAAGGGAAGGGGCAGCCGGATGCTGCGCAACGGACTGGAACCCTGGCACCTGCTGATCGTGGCGATCGTGGTCATCGTGCTGTTCGGCTCGAAGAAGCTGCCCGACACCGCCCGCGCGCTGGGCAGGTCGATGCGCATCCTCAAGAGCGAGGCCAAGGCGCTGAAGAGCGATACGCCGGACGCCCCGCCGACCCAGACGGCCGCCTCCTCCGCTTTCACCCCCGAGCCCGCGAAGCCGGAGCCGTCGCCGGGAGTCCCGTCGCCAGCGACCCCGGCGCCGGGCCCGAGCGCGAGCTAGCGCCGCGACCGTAGAGGTCCACCGGCTCGCGACGTCCGGCACGGCGCCTCGCCGCCCCGGACGCCGCGAGCTGTCCGGCAGACCTTCCTGGCGCACCTTCCCGGCCACAGCGCCCCGGAACGCCCGGTCAGCCGTCGAGCAGACTCCGGAGCGCCTCCAGCGACAGGCGGGCTTCCAGGACGGCGGCTCCGCCGTGGAATCGGACGCCCTCGGCCGCCAGGACGTCCGCGGGTGAGTCCGTACGCGTCGGGTCGGTCCAGTGGAAGCCCGCGCTGACGCGGCCGGACGCGGTGAGGACCCGCCACGCGTGGGGGCGCCGCACACAGGTGGCCAGGTGGGCGCCGACGAGAACGGCGTGACTGCCGACGAAGGACGCCACGTCGCCGTACGTCGTCCACCGCCCGGACGGGAGGGCGCCCAGCAGGGCATGGAGACCCGTCCAGTCCTTGCGGGCGCCGTTGAGCTGCTTGGCCAGGTCGGCGAGGCCGGCCCCCGCCAACAGCGATGCCCGGCCAGTCGACATCGCCGTGCTACACCACTCCCCACGCCCCTCCCAACCCAGCCAATCACCCTACTGAGCCCCAGGATCCACGCCTCCGCCGTGCACACCTCCGGCTTCGCCGAACCAGCTTCCCCGTGTCCGATCGATGACCGGGGCGCCGTCTGAGTACGCGTACTCAGAGGGGCTGGTGGCCGATACGGATGGGTTGCTCGACACAGCGTTACTACTGTTGCGGTCGCGCGTTCACAGGATCTCGGTGACGTGCGACGAGACATGAGGAGGGGCCACGCATGGCGTGGGACGAGTGGGAGCAGATCAAGGCCGCAGCGGCCGAACGGCACTCCGCGCGGATGCAGCTCAACCAACTGTCCGGCGACCAGAACGGCATGAGTCCGGGCGGCAGCGGCGCTCCCGGCAGGCTCCGGTCCGACAAGAAGGCGTGGTCTACGGCCGGCCAGGGCGTGGGGGACCTGCGGGACGACATCGGCAAGGCGCTGACGAAGCTGGAGCACGGCACGACAGCGCTCGGCAAGGGCGCCGGCTGTTCGACCGCGGCAGCCCATAAGAGCGTGTACGACTCCTGGGAGCGACGCGTGAAGGACATCAGCGAGCTGTGCGACGGGCTCGCCGGCGTGCTGGAAAAAGTGGGGAATGATCAGTTCAAGACTGATGAGGCCATCAGGGTCGAGATCGCTGGGCTGAAGGTCTGCTCCGGGGACGCGTCCGCCGCCGGCGGCACGGGCAAGGGCCGGTGATCCGGACGCATGGACCTCAAGGAACTCCAGGCCGTAAGCCCCTCTGAGTACGCGGACGCAGCGGACGGATACCGCGCGATCGGTGACATGGCCGACGCGGCCAAGGGCCGCATCGACAAGCAGATCACCGAGGTCATGCAGAGGGCCAACGAGGGCGAGGCCGCGGATGCGGCGCAGAAGCAACTGAATAAGCTCTCGCGGAACTTCCACTACACCCAGGTCGAATGCGGCCTGATCAGCGGAGCACTCAACGGTTTCTCGTCCGAGATCGCCGCCTCACGTCGCCGCCTGATCGAAGCATTCGATGACGCGAAGGCGCTGTCGTACACCGTCGACGCAAACGGCAGCGTCGCGTACCCCGCCGGCGGCGAGAACGAACTGAGCGGAGAGGAGACCGCCGGCGGAACGGTCACCGGGTCGAACGGCGTCTACAGCCGTGGACCCGGCCCCGACATGACCGGTCTGCGCAGCCCCAACCCGAACCGTGCGAAGGCCCAGGACATCGCCGACCGCATCGCCCACGCTGTGCGGGAGGCCACGGAGATCGACGACCGCTACAGCAGGGTGTTGGAGAAGCTCAAGGCGGCCCCTGGGCTCACGGTCGACACCAGGACGTGGACGGACGTGGCCGCCGACGCCGACGCGGTGAGTTCGGCCGCGAGCGAGTACATCAAGGGGCACATCCCGCTGGACAAGTCGCCTGCCGACTGCAAGAAGTGGTGGGACAGCCTCAGCGATGAGCAGCGCGACGAGTACAAGCGGGCTTTTCCGGAGATCATCGGCAGCCTGGACGGCATTCCGTCCGAGGTCCGGGACGAGGTCAACCGCGAGAACCTGAACATGCTGATCGGCAAGCTCTCCGGTGAGGACGGCGAAAGGGCCAAGACCCAGGTGGACGCTCTCAAGAGCATCCAGCGGCAACTGCAGGACAACGCTGCGAAGCGACTGGTGGATCCCAAAGAGCCGCCCATGTACCTGTTGGGGGTCGGTGACGAGGGAGTGGGCCGTGCCATCGTCGCGTTCGGGAACCCCGACAGGTCGAAGAACGTGTCGGCGTATGTTCCCGGTCTCGGTACCGCCTTGGACACCGGCTTCGCGGGGGGCGACGTGAAGCGCGCCTATGACACTGCGGTCGACGCCCGGTACATCGATCCGTCCAGCGCGTCCCTCGTGTGGCTGGGCTACGACCCGCCGCAGCTAGACGCTCCCCTTGACCCCGCCACCTTGGCGTCCGACACGGATGTCATGTCCGCACATGACGCGGACAGGGGCGCACCGGCGTACGACTCGTTCATGGGCGGACTCGCGGCGACGAACGATCACAAGGACCCGCACCTGGTCGCGATCGGGCACTCCTATGGTTCTCGCCTCGTGGGCGCGGCAACGCAGGAGCCAGGGGGAATCCCCGGAGCCGATGACATCGTCCTTGTCGGGAGCCCTGGCGCCGGCGTCGACCACGCGGCAGATCTCGGGGTCGGAAAGGGCCATGTGTTCGTGGGCGCTGCCGAGAACGACCCCGTCAGCCACCTGCCGTCGAAGAAGGAGGCCGTGGCCGGCGCCGTCGGCTTCTTCGGCGGCGGTCCGGGCGGTGCGTACCTCCTCGGGGACCTCGCGGACCAAGGCGATGACGACCTCTGGTTCGGCAAGGACCCGGCCAGCGAGGCGTTCGGCGCCAGACGCTTCAAGGTGCTGGACGGCCCGATGCCCGTGGTCGACGGGCAGGGACTGACTCCGGCGCACTCCAACTACTTCAACCCGGGCAGGGACAAGGACCCTGTGTCCGCTGCCAACATCGCGGCCGTCGTCGCGGGCCGTCCTGACCTCGTGACCTGGGACGAATACCGATGAAGATTCGTGCTGTGGCCCTCATGGCGGCAACTCTCGTCCTTTCCGGTTGCGGCCTCATCGGGGGCGGTGGAAGCGAGGGCGGGAAGTCCGGCGCGCCGAAGGAGCGGAACATGAACATGCAGGAAGCGGCCGATCACGCGGAGGGGATCATCGACGCGACCCTCAAAGCGATCAACCCGTCGGTCAAGGTCATGCGGGGGCCGTCGAGTGACTCCACCTGCACCGATTCCAAGAACGACGGCACCGGTACCGGATCGGTCACCCGTAGACGCTATGTGATGACGATCATCTCGGATGAACGACGCGGCAGCTTTCTCGGCGTCGTCGAGCGCTACTGGAAGAAGCAGGGTTACAAGATCACATCGGTGCGAAACAGCACTGACATGCCGGCGATCTTCGCGATCGCGCCGAACGGCTTCGGGGTCAGTGTGGAGTTCGGGTACAAGGGCCAGGCCGGCTTCCAGGTGACCTCACCGTGCGTCGACGAGTCGAAGGTCACCGAGGCGCCCAGGCAGCCCCTTGATCCGAACTCGCCGGAATCGAAGGGACTCCCCTACCTTCACTCCGACTTCTGGTCGGCGCGCACCCGGATCTCCTCAGCCTCGCCGACAGCGACGGGAGGCGAAGGGTGATCCTCAAGAAGCGCGGCCGAGTGAGGGGTGCGGCCCACATCGTGGCCTCCGACGAACTGGCCGAGCTTGCTCGGCTAGTCCGTGGACGGATTCCTCAGCACGTGCCGGCTGGGCTGTTCGAGCCCGTGCAGGACTGCCTCGACAGGGCCCTGCCCTCCTGAGATCCGGTGCCCGCGACGGGCGGCCTGTCACGACGCTGCCCCCGAACGACAACGGAGCCGACGTCGTCGGCCGTCTTCCGGACAGCCGGAGCATGGTGATCCAGCGCAAGCGGTTCGCGCCGACCAGCACGATCGCGAGCCTTGAACTGCGCGACCTGCCAGGGTGACTCCCGGCAGCGGACACGCTGGAAGCAGGCTTACAGCGAGTAACCCCCTGTAAGCCAGTAACCCCTGGATCGGGGCAGGAAGGCAGGGGAACTTCCTGTTCAGCTCCCACTCGTGTCGTACAGCTTCCAAGCCGGCCAGCGGACGGCTTCTTCTTCCTCGCGTCCGCCGCTCAGCAAGTTCCGTCGGAGCAGCGTCAGCCGCAGATGACGTGCCGCGTCGGCCTCTTCCTCTGGCCCCCGATCGAGCAGTACGGCCCGGGTCGCTGTGCCCTCGGTGTTGCGCACCAGCGCGTCGGCCGGATGCCCGTGACGGCTCTCACCCAAGGTGACGGTGGTCCCGGGCAGCCGGGAGAGGACCTGATAGAGGCGCTTGGACAGGGGGTCTCCGGCATGGTCCTGTGGGCCTGAGCCGTCGTTTTCCGCTGCGTCGAGCAGCGCGGCGGCCACACCGCCCCGTTCCCGCCAGCGGTCTTTGTCCCCCACCACGATCAGGTGACTGCGTGCCCTGGTGATGGCGACGTTCCAGAGGTTCAACTGGCCGGCGACCCATTCGACGGCGCCGGGATGCATGCCCTCTCCGGCGACGAGGGAGAACACCATGACGTCGCGTTCGCCGCCTTGGAAGGTGTGTACCGTACCGACGCGCAGACGCTTCTCGTCATATCGCCCCAGCCGACGACGCAGTGCTTCGGCCTGCGCTGTGAAGGGCGTCACGACGCCGACGGTGGCCTCTGAAGGCAGTTGCTCCAGCAGATACCGGACGCTCGCATCCACTTTGTCCATCTCGACCTCGTTGACCCAGGAGCCGCCGTGCCGGGGACGGGCGGCCGGTCCGGGCACGTGGGTCCAGATGACTGCCGGACGCGGCAGGGCAGGCCGTCCGCGAGTGTCCGTGAGAACGGTCAGGTCACCGTCGTAGAAGAAGTCGTTGGAGATCGCGGCGATACGCGGATGGCAGCGGAAGTGCTCGTCAAGCAGCAGGCTGCCGCCGACGGACCTCTCGGCGGCGTGGAAGGCGGAGTGGCGCCGGTAGGCGAGGCGGTGCTTCTCCAGCCATTCCGAACGCAGCCCGACCTTCCGCCGGATGAGGGCCTCACGTTCCGGGCTGGTCTCCGTGATGTGCGCCAGTTGCATGGCGTCGCCGATCACCAGGGCCCGCCGTGCGCGGAAGAGCAGCGGCAGAACGTGCGGGATGGCGCACTGGCTGGCCTCGTCGATGACGACGAGGTCGAACAGAGCCGGGCCGGGTGGGAAACGCCGGGCGGAAAGGCTGGTCACCGCCCAGCCGGCCACCGCGGGCCGGGCCTTCTGTCCGTGGGCCCGGCCGAGGACTTCCCGTACGTCGGGCCAGTCGCTGTGGCCGCTGTCCCGTGCGCGCAGCAGGTCGAGGATGCGGCGGCGTCCGGCACGGGCATGGGCCTGAACAGTGCTGGCGAGAAGGATGCGTGACGCGGCATGCACAGACGCCTCGGCACTGTGCAGTGCCTCCGACAGCGCCGTGTCGTCGACGGAGGCCACGAGACTGTGCCGCTCACGCCAGTCGGCCTCGGCGGCGGCGAAGCCGGCGAGCGCGAGGCACCCTTCGACGCGATCACCGTCGTACGCACCGAGGCCGTGCTTGCGGAGGAAGCGGGTGCGACGCCAGTGCCCGAGGACCCACGTGCGGGCGAGGCGGGCCGCCTTCTCCTCCACCTCTTTCGGATGCGGCAACCCACTGAGCACCTGGTGCAGTTCGGTTACGGCGACGCCGAGCTGCCTGGCGTTCTCCTCACGGGCCTCACCGGCCTGGCGCAGCCGCCGTTCCGTGGTCGCGATGTGCGTGAGAGCGCACCGATCGCGAGCGAGCTGGTCGGCCGACACGTCGACCTCCACGGCTGCGGTGGCCACGTTGGGGGAAGGCTCGGCCATGGACCGCAACTCGTGCAGGGCGGCGGCCTCGTGCTTCGCATTGCTCGTCGCGTTCCTCCGGGCCGAGCCGGTGCGCACGACGCTGCCGGGAACCAGCCCGTCGCACCGACGCCAGACCTCGTCCACGGCCTCGTTATTCGTGGACGCCACCAGGACGGTCTGCCCGTCGACGATGGCGGTGGCGACGAGGTTGGCCACAAGCTGGCTCTTGCCGGTGCCGGGAGGACCCGTGGCCACGGTCAGGCGGTGGGTCATGGCGGAACGGATGACTTCGGTCTGGGCTTCGTTGCAGGGCAGAGGTGTCACCAGGCGCGCCGGTTCCGTGTCTGCCAGGGTCAGCGCACGTGCGCGCTGGGCGGCGTCGGGCGCCAGGGCGCCGAGGGCAGTCACCTGAATCTGGTCCGTCTGCTTCCCGATGTCCTTGAAATCGTCGAGCAGTCGCTTCGTGAAGCCGGTCTTGGGAAGGGCCGTGAAGAGGACCGCGGCATTACGGGCGCCGTGGCCGGGGGTGTGGACGTCGATACGGTCCGCGAGCTGGTCAGGGCGGAGTTCCTGCACACAAGGCAATGCGAAGTCCTGGGCCAGGAGATTGCGCGCCTCCACCGCCATACGGTCGTGCTGGCCTCGATGCCAGGAGGGCTGGAAGGTGTCCGCGAGCTGGGCGGCTTCCTCCTCGCCGAGCCAGTCGACAGCGAGTCGTGGATGTGGCTGAACCGGGCCGTAGGGCTTCAACCACACCTCGCCCTCCCCCTGGACGATCTCGACGCGCCGTATCAGCAAAGGGGCGAACTTCGGATGCCGCCAGGAGCGTCCGGCACGCGGACCGGTCAGGACCACAGCGGGGTAGCCCGCCCACAGCTCGGCGTCCTGCTCTGTCGCCGATTCGACGAGGGCGGCTGCCTCCTCGGGGAGCGCGACGCAGCCGTCGGCATCGACATCGCCCGACAGGAAGCGTTCCGCCCCGGTAAGGCAGGCGTACGACGTGTGGTGATGCCCTACCTCCATCAGCGGTGTCTCGGTGTCGTCGGCCAGGACGCACTCGCGGTAGTAGTCCAGGAGGTCGGACCAGGTCGGCTGAGTCACCGTCGACTTCGCCGGCCCGGATTGCGGCTGCTCCGCAGCGGCCTGACGCGGTCGATGACTCAACGGTTCGAGAATCGGAGCACGGCCGAGCGGAGAGGCGGCGATCACGATGCGGTCGTCGACACCGTGCGCCGAATGCACCGGTACCTGTCGGCCCCCTCGTGCCCGCATACGACGGTTGACGTAGGCGAACAGGTCGTCCACCGACACTTCACTGCTGCCGTCCTTGCTGACCTTGCCCGTTCGGAGGGCTTCGATCACTTCGGCGGTGAACGCGGAAGGCTTCACGTCGGCGCCTCCGCCGGCATCGGCGTACGAGTTCTCGCCGGCGCGCGAGGACGACAGGACGTAGACGCCTCTACTGGTCAGCAGTGCCTGCTCGCCGGACTTGGCCATGGCGCCGTCCGGCTGCCGGTCGGAGGTGCGCAGGCCGACGGCGAAGCCACCGCTGCGACAGCAGTCGATCATCACGACCTTCTGTGGCGCTACGCACTGTTCCAACAGCTCATTGACGAAGCCGGCGCTCACACCGGTCTCGGCCGCCCTGTCGAAGTCCGTGTCCCGGGCGACGACATGGAACTCGCCGCCGTCCCTGACCCGTCTCACACCGTGCCCTGAGACGTACAGCAGTGCCAGTTCGTCCTCGTCGCACGCCGTCAGGAACTCGCCGATGGCCAGTCGCATGTCGTCGGCGGTGAGGTCGGTCTCCGTCCGGACGGAGACGAAGTTGCCGATGTTGCGGTGCCGCAGAACCTGAGCGAGCCCCCAGACATCAGCCTGTGTGGACGGCAGCGGCGCGAAGCGGTCGTCGTCATAGTGCTCGGCGCCGATGAGCACGGCGCGGCGTTTGTGCAGGCGGGTCACGGTGCGCCGCCCTCCGGCCCCGGGCGGCCCTCGCCACCCGCAGCCCGGTCCAGGAACTCGTGGACCATCCGTTCCTGCGCCGCATCCGGGCGTCCTGTGATCTTGACTGAGTTCTCCCCGCAGGACACCTCGACCTTGCGGTGCCGTTCCTTGGCACACCACTCTTTGATCAGTGTGATGAGCACCTGAGAGGCCGGACGGGCAACAGCGGTTGCCGTGGCCGCCCACAGCGCCACCTCGTCCACGCCCGCGCCTTTGTGACCAGGCTCAGCGAACGCTCCTTCGGACGCGAATCCGACAGCCAGACCGTCTGCCGCCCGTAGCGTGTCGTACAGGTCCCGGGTGAGGCGCTCCTGTCGAAGCGTGTCGCCGCCCGTGGACACGACGAGTCGCCACTGGAATCCCCCTCCCTGCATGGGCCCTCCTTGCTGTTGTCTCATCGCTTTCTTGCTCTGCACATATGACTCTGGCATGGGGAACGCTTGCTGAGAAAGTCGCGAAAGAGTGAGAATGACGGCATACTGCCCCCTCACTCTGCCCCTCCGACCGTCGGCCCCCGGTCAGCTCCGCTTCCCGGGCCGGCGCTTTCTGCGGGTCTCCGGCAGAAGGCTCATCGCCATGATCGAGCCGTCCTCACGCAAGGAGACGGGGCCGTCCCAGTCGTCCTCGAACCGCGCGGAACGCCAGGACGAGCGCAGGGCATGCGCCTGTCGCCGGAACTGCTCCACCCGCCCGTCCCGCAAGTAGTGGAACAGGTCTTCGGCTAGTCCGGAGAACGCCTCGACCCGGGTGCCGTTCAGCCGGAACACATGGTCGGTGCCGACGAAGGTCACCCCGCCTATTTCGACTTCCACGTCCTGGACGATGCCGGTACCGGCATGGGTGAAGCCTTCGAAGTGCCGACGGCCCTGTCGCTTCGTCAGATACTGTGCGGTGAGCTCTCCGCCGCCGGTGAAACCCATCAGTCCCGCAGCTCCCGCACGCGCGAGAGTCCGCCGGAACCAGGCGTACTGCTCCGGCTGCACCTGGAAGCCGCTGACCCGCTGTCCTTCCCCGCCGTCAGGGTCCGGGATGCGGACGTCCGGGAAGATGTTCAGGTCGTCGAGTGCCTGGTCGGCGTTCGCAGCAGGATCGTTCGGCGGGAAGACCAACGACCCGTCGCCGGGGGCACGCAAAATGTGAACGGTGATGCCGCCCTGCCCGAGCAGCTCGGTCGACGTCACCAGTACCGGCGTCTCGTTCCACCGCCCCACGTGCACCGCTTCCACCTGCGCGGAGGCGCTGGCCAGTTGGGTGTACGCGTAAGGGGTCTTCCCATGCATCCCTTTGCAGGCGAAGGGAATGACCTTGGACGGCTCGCCCGGTTTCCACGCCTCCAGGAAGAAGTCGGGCCGCTGCCGTACCCAGTCCCGGCGCCGCACGTCCTTGCCCACCAGCGCCCAGCCGGCCTGTAGCGCGATGTCCGCGTCCACGACGGAGACGGTGTGTCCTGGATACTGTTTCCGGACGATGCGTTCGGCGACGGTGAGCGCGAATCCGATGCCCAGCTCACCGGACTGAACGGTCTTGTAGTGGCGTCGTGGGTTCAGCCCCTCCTCGGAAAGCTTCATGTACTTCCCGGAGCTGCCCTCCAACGCCTGGCAGTACTTCAGACATCCCCAGTGCTCGGCCAACCCGCGTCCCGCGCCCTGCCGGGAGAGTACGGTGGCGCGCCCGAGGGCGTGCAGCACCTCCCACGGCGTCACGGTGACCGACCGCCCTCCCTCCGCCGCAGACACTTCCCGTAACTCCGGTTTGCGCCGAACCCGCTCCCGTCCGTCCTCCTGCCGCTCCTTGTCGTCCTTGGCCGCAGCGTTGGCTACGGTACCGGCCAGAGCGGTGGTCGAGGCGACCTGCACGTGCCAGGGCTTCACCAGGTTTTCGAGTACGACTGACGTGTCCGTCACTGTGTGCTCCCCCCTACGGCATGCCGGATGCACGGATGCACGGCAAAGGTGGGACGGTAGAACGGGTACGAGGAGCGCATACAAGGGTGCATACCGACGCAATGGCTCAATGGGCACGTGGACGACCGACGTGCACTGGCTCGGTGTGATGCTGGTTTACCTGCGGGATTCGTCGAGCGTGGAGGCGTGCGTGGAGGCGTGCGCGGAGCGCAGGTCGGAGGCAGGAACAGGCTTGATCGCTTCAGGTCTCGGAGACTACGACGGAGGCCGTGCGGTACACGCGGCCGTGGGCCGAGAACAGATCCCGACGGCCCAAATCCGCGGACGCGTAACGCCACGACCGCTGGTGCGAGCCACGGCGCTCGGCTGCGATCGCCTCATCTAGGAGAAGCCGACCAAGATCTCCTCCTGGATATCTCCCAAACGATCCCCAGAAACCACTCAGGGGCCTGACCCACACTACGGATCAAGCCCCTGACCTGTTACTTCACTGTCGGGGTGGCGGGATTTGAACCCACGACCTCTTCGTCCCGAAGCAACTTGGGTGGGGGCGCTGCCTTGGGTCGGTGTGCCGCTCACCTGCGTCGATGGTCCGCTGCCGTTCGCGGCCGTCCGCCGTTGTTCGTCGGCGTTGTCACGCAGTTAGACACTCACCCGCCGCGACTCCGGTCACCTCTTGCGGCGCTTGCTCGCCCTTTCCTTCATCTCGGCCTGGCCGCGCTTCGTCCAGGCACCTTGGTGGAGGTGGCAGCGCGATGTGCCCTTCATCGTCTTGTTCTGGCAGCGACCGCCGGCCGCCGTCGGCCAACCGCACTTGCCTTGCTTCCACTCGCCCATCGTCCACCCCAGTGGTCCAGCGCACCGTTTGCCAACCAGCGTGCGGGACGGTGCAGACATGGGGGAGGGTGCATGGCAGGCCCGCACTCGGGGCCCCAGGCGTACGCGGTCAGTACAAGCGGCGCATCTCGTCGACGCGCACGCTTTCCAACTGTGGTGGTGGCCCTGGAGGCCTCGGACGGGTCCGTTCACCTGCGTTCATGAGAGGTCGACTGGTGGGGCAAGCCCTGTGAGTGGTCCCCGCTGTACGGCCGTGAACGCGGCTGAATGAGACGGAAACTGAAACGGCTCGGCTGGCCGCCGATACGGCTCTATCCCTCGTGCTGACGCTGTCACTACATGGGAGTATGTGGGCGTGGAGACCGCGGCGGACCTGCGAGTGACGCTTGAGTCGTTGGCCAAGGAGGACGGTGTCTTTGGCCGGGTCGAGAGCGAGGATGCGGGCTCCGTCGAAGAGCACGTGTACGGCTTGGTCCTTGAGGCGCAGGAAGCCTGGGCGCCGTACGCCATCGAGGGTTCGCGGGGGCCGACCCGCCCCGCTGACATCGCCGATGCCCTGACAGCCATCGACAGGGAAGAGGCGGGAATCGTCATGACCTACCTGTCTGCGGGTGACCTGGTCTTCCCCGGTCGGCTGCGTCGTGATCGTGAGCACGCCCATCGAGCGGCAGAGCGAGTCGTGAAGCTGCTGGGACGGGACTCCACGTGGTGGACGAACATCGAACTATCGGATGCGGGCCATGGGTGGAACCCGGTATCTCGGTTCACCTTCGACGGAGTGGTCGCAGGCACGGGCAACGGGTTTGTCGTGGCCCTGCTCCAAGTCGGAGAAGACTGACGCGTGATGCGTCGCGGTGCTGAACAGCGCTTTTAGGAGAGCGGCGGGGAGACCAGGCCGCTCACCTGGGGCTTCGGTACCTGGCCAGGTTGCCGGCAACTCGACTGTGAGACACCGATTTTGACCGCAGCTGACTCCTGCATCTGGCACGGCAGTGGCACGAATCTCAGCCCACGACAGTAAGTGTGCCGGCTGAGCGCGCACACGTATGCCTAGCTGCGCCCCCCACCGGCTTCAACCGTGATTGGCCTGCGGCCTCCTGGCTCCGGTTGACAAGCCATGAGAAGCGAGGGCGCTCTAGCTGAAGCCCACGGGTGTCCGGCCCCAGGTGACTTACCGGCATATCGTCACGCAGGTGGGGGATGCTGTGCGAGTCTTGTCATGGTCGAAGAGGAAGCGATGGGGGACAAATGGGTATCTTTTTCTCGGATCATTTTGGAATTGACCGATCCACTCTTGACGAATATGGTGCCCTTAACGTGTGCCTACTTAGTGATCTACCCTTGTTTATAGACCCCTTCCTTCTCTTTCACAGCGAAAAGGATGAATATCAGGAGCTCCATGAAGGCATTCTCAACTACATGGCCTTCCTGCGAGACAAGTCGACCGAGGGCCCGATCGGCAGGGGACTTCTGGAATCTTGGTTCTATTTCAAAGAGGTGAAACAGAACTGGCTAGGCTTCACAATGCTTGGAAATGGGGGACACGCGCTGGGTGCGTCATTCGCAAGCTCACTCAACGAAGGCCTTGCTGAAGTATTTCAAGACTTCGGCGAAGAAACTATCACAAAAGGAAGTCATCCTGAGAAGCTATCCCTGATCGCAGGGGGTGTCGGACGGGATTCGATCAGCGACTTCACTACCAACCTGATCAAGGAATATCTACTCAATTACACCCAGAAATTCACTCTGGCCAACATCGATCCGTCTCAGCGTAAGATTTTCCACGTGCGGAGGGTGCGGTTTAATTACAGGACTGAGGCTTGGGAGGACGGTCAGTTTACATTGCCGAAACTGCGCAATGATTTCGTCCTTCTAACGCCCAAGGATATTCTCACTCGCGACGACACGTGGATTAATAAGAACGACCTCATCAAAGACTTTCAGGATCTTCCGCTTGCCGTGTCGAACGTGCAACTACGTGAACAGATCAACAACTTCTTCTACAAGCACCTTCCTGACAGGCCGAAGCGCAAGGAAATTGATGAGGCCGCTGTCGCGACCATTCGCAGGTTCCCCGAGTTGGTCGATTATTACATCAAGACTAAAGAGGATTCCGGAGAAGAAGCGGCAGATGCAAGCGCAGTCAAGGTAGAGGATCTGGTCAGCGTTTTTATTGAGGGACTGGATGCCGTCCTTGCCGATCTGCAAAATAAGGTTCGTTTCTATGACAAGCTTCCAGATTCGTACGCCGAGTGCTTGGAAAGGGTGAATGCGTTTAAGCGATATGTGGAACACCAGGACGGTTATAAGCTCATCAATAGAGGAGGCCGAGGCTTCAGTCAAGAGTCAGAAGTTCAGCTTTTCTTCGGGCTTGTCTGGTATGGAACGGCATTTGACGTCAACAGAGAGGTAAATAACGGTCGCGGGCCGGTGGACTATAAGGTCTCTATGGGAGCTGACGACAAGACTCTGATCGAGTTTAAGCTCGCGAGTAATTCACACCTCAGGAGAAATCTGGAAAATCAAGTAGAGGTCTACGAAGAGGCTAACGATACACGTAAGTCAATTAAGGTGATTATTTCATATACGGAAACCCATGAAAAAAAGGTTCTCCGGATCCTTTCTGACCTTGGTATTAGCAATAAAGAAAACATCGTGTTGATTGATGCCCGTAGTGATAATAAACCGTCAGCTTCGACAGCCTAGTACTTTGAATCAATACAGAGCATCCATAATGCTCTCTAGTCGGGGCGTCGAAGTGTGAATAACGGGGGGGGGTGCAATGACTTCGGATTCTAGGCGAGATGTGGAGAAGGGTGCTCTAGACACAGTGGCCGCAGCTATCGCCACTGGTGCGGGAATTGCCGTCGGCGGCCCCGTTGGTGGGATTGTGGGGGCTTCCTCTGCGCCGGTGCTGAGTTCGGCCGCTGGGATGCTGATCGAGCATGTCCGTCAGCGCAGACTGCACCGAAGCGGGGAGGTACTGAGAAATGTTGCGCGAGCTCTCGGCACGGACGAAGACTCGGTAGTGGATCGACTAATATCCGATGATGGAATTCTAGAGTTGGCGAGCCGCGTAATCCTTGCAGCCCAGGATATATCCTTGGACCAGAAGAGGCGTGCTCTTGCTCGCGCTCTGGCGGCCGCTATTTCGGATGAGAATCCTGCGACTCTTGATACCTCTGGGCTAATCGCAAGAGCGATCACGGGCCTTGATGCGCCACACATTAGAATGATGGTCATTCTAGAGGATGCGGTACCCGTCCCTTCCCAACCTGATGACGCCATGAAATATGGCATGCAGCTATCGGAAATATCTCAAAAAGATCCTGGTTTGTCTGATGGTGCGTATGCCATCCTTAGGCAACTCATCTATTTGGGCGTAGCCGAGGATGCCACTAACGGAATGACTTTTCTTGACATGTATCGCGCGTACGCCCTGTCTGGGCTTGGCAGGAAGGTTCTCGAAACGCTGCGAGGCAATCCGAGTGCGGGTTCCTGATTTCTAAGTCAGAGGCAGGATCCTGATGAGGTCGGCGGAGCGGCTTTGGTGTCGCTGCTTTGGCGCGAGTGATCATGGCCCCGTAAGCTTCCGGCGCGTCGGGCAGTCTGTAGACCTGCCCGGTGAAGCACGACGTTGGGGCCATGATTTTCGAGGCTCGCGTCAAAGTGGCTGCCTAAAGCCGTGGAGCAGACCGCCCCAGCCATGACCTGCCCCTTCTCCGGCCTTGGGCGGCTGATTGCCCTGAGCGGGGCCGGGCCGCGCGCGGGGAGCGGAGCGAGCCGCCTTGAACCAGTAGAGAAAGTTTGAATCATGGTCGCCCGCCGGGGCTGGTCAGGCTCATGCGGTCCGGGGCCCGGCTGCCTCGTGGTGTAGAACCCTGGCATGGGGAGTGAACGGCGAGAGCGGATGAAGGCTCTTGGAACGCGTCTTCGCGGGCTCCGGGCTGAGGCCGGTCTGACGGGCGCCGTTCTCGCGGAGCGGGCTGGAGTGGGCCAGCCGACCGTGTCCAAGGTGGAGAACGGGCGCATGGTGCCCAGCGCCGACGTCCTGGGCCGCTTGTCCGATGCGCTGGGTCTGGACGAGTCGACCACTCGTGAGGTGCGAGACCTGCTGATCGCCGTGGAGACCGCGCCGGACCCCGCCGAGAGCCCTGACGCCGGTGAAACCGCCGGGACCGTGCTCGATGACGCGGTGCGCTCCGCTCGGCTGGTCCGGTCGTTCCAGTGCGTCGTGCTGCCGGCCATGCTCCAGAGCGCCGAGTACGCCCGGCACGTCTTCCAGAGCGCACCCGGCGCTGCTCCGGAGGCTGTCGGCCGTGCCGTCTCCGCCCGCGTCGAGCGGCAGAGCGTTCTCTACGAGCCGGGACGGGAGTCCGTGTTCGTGCTCACCGAAGGCGTCCTTCGCACTTGGCCGGGCAGCCCCGCGCTGATGCTGGCCCAGCTCGATCGGCTGCTGGCTGTCGAGAGTATGGAGACGGTCCGCCTCGGTGTCATCCCGTGGCGTCGGCCCGTGCCCGTCATGCCTCGCCACGGTTTCACCCTCTGCGACGGGGCGGCCGTCGTCGTCGAGACGCTGCGCGACGAGCGCGTAGTGGACGACGCGGCCGAGGTCCGCGCCTACGAGGAGACGTTCGGCCGCTTCGAGGAAGCCGCTGTCTTCGGGGCTGAGGTGCGGGAGCTGGTGCTGCACGTGATGAGCGACTTCCGAGGTCTGGGCGACTCCGCCACACGATAGAGGAATAATTCCTCTAGATGCCTGGCTTACTAGCCGTGTGTCGGAATACTCTGCGTCCTGCATCGTCTAGCCCCCTAGACGCGGAGGGGGATCCCATGTCTGCAAAGTGGTCCCGCACCTTCCCTGGGCACGCCTGGCAGGTGGCCGAAGCGCGCCACTTCGTCGCCGGTCTGCTCGAAGGGGAGCATCCGGGACTCGTCGATGACGTTGTCCTGGTGGTGGGTGAGTTGGCGGCCAACGCGGTCCGGCACACACGAAGCGGCTGCTACCGCGGTTGGTTCCTCGTGGTCGTCGGCTTCAGCGACGACGTCGTGCGTGTGCAGGTGATCGACCAAGGCGCGGAGACGGAGCCCCGGATCCGGGAGCACTTCTCTCTGGCGGACGAAGGCGGGCGCGGCCTCGCTCTGGTGGCCGCCAGCGCCAAGGACTGGGGCGTGAGGGAGCTGGCCGACGAGGGGCGCTCCGTCTGGGCGGACCTGGCCCGAGTGACCGTCTGATGATTCGGTGGGTGGCGCCGATCTTTACTGTCCAGTGCGGCGGTGGAAGGTGAGCCCCAAGGGGGTGCCTCGCCGAAGGGCGGCCTTCTACGTGATCGGAGTTCGTTCGGGCCGACGGCTCGCGCCCGTTCTGTCTAGAGCCCTAGACTCCCTAGTGATCCAGGGAGGAGAAGGCATGTCGGACGAGTTGCGGCGCATTATGGCGATCGATGACCCGTATCAGCTCTTGCGCGAAGTCACGTCGCGCTTGGCCGACGCGCAGCAGGAGGTGACCGAACTCGCTCGGCTGCGTCGCCGCGTCGTCCAGGACCTCCACGCGCAGGGTCTCTCCTACGCGCAGATCGCCACGGAAGCCGGCCTGAGCCGCGGGCGCATTCACCAGATTCGCCACACCGGGCCGGCGCCCGAAGGGGCTTTCCTCGGGCGCGGCTCGACCATCGTCGCCACCCCCCTGCGGCGCGACGACGAGCGCAAGCGAACCGTCGTGGCCGTGGACGACGTCAGCTCCGTGAAGCGGCTGGAAGACCTCGCCCGGTCGTACGGCCTCGACGTCGTCTCCGAGCACGTGCCGGTGAGCGGAGAGATCGACCTCAACCGTGACGGCCTGATCGTGGTCTGCCGTCCGCGCATGTCTCAGCAGATGTGGGACGCGTACGCCCAAGACCCGGTACTCCGCTGGGAGCGCGCCGACGACGGGCCGTGGACCATTGCGGACCGCCGGACCGGCACGGTGCACCGGTCGGGGCAGGACGGCGACCCGGCTCGCCCCTACGACATCGGTTACGTCGGCAGACTGCAACGCCCGGACGGCAAGGGATCGTTGCTCGCCATCGCCGGTATCCACACACAAGGCTCCCTCGGCGTCGTCCAGTTGCTCAGCTCCGACCTGAACACGCTGTGGGGGCAGGTGGGCGAGCACCGGTTCTCCGCTCTCGTGGGCGTCGAGTACGACCCGGAGACCAGCGAACCGCGATCCGCTGAACTGCTCACCCCCCTCTACCGGCACGACGAGGAGCCGACGGCGTGAGGGTCGCCCTCGTCTCGCAGCCCGCCGAGCCGGGGCGGGAGAACGAGGACTTCGCGGCGGTCGCGCCCGGAGCGGCCGTGCTCCTGGACGGCGCCGGCGTCGGCAACGCGGAGACCGGGTGCACACACGGCGTCGCCTAGTTCTCCGCGACCGTCGTGGGGTCGGCCTCACTTGTGCGCCCGACGAACTTGCCGAGCGGCGAGGTCTTCCCCTCCCGGAGACGCCCCCGACCCGCCGAGCGCTGCGGTGCCCCGGCTCCGAGACCGCACCAGGGAGCGGATCTCACCCATGGGCTCGACGCGGTCGACGAACGTGATGGGCAGGCCGGTCTCCGTACGTTCTCTCGTTCTCCCGAACAGCCGGCAACCGGTGTCACTCGCTGCACTCAGGCAGCCACAGGGCCCGTGAACGTGGAGCCAGTCGCTGTCACCGACTGCCGAGAACCGATCAACGTGCCTTCTCCCCACGTCAGTTGGGAGGAGGTCCACTCTTGGATACGGTGGGTCCTGGTTCGGGGATGCGCCAGACGATTCGGACCTGCTCTTCGAGGGGCAGCGAGGGGCCACCGACGTAGATGCGGTGGATGAGATATAAGACGGCCAGCCGGAGTGCCTCTGGTTCGATGTCGTCTACTCCCGCCACCTTCGCCCGACTCAGTTTGTTCACTTGGCGGACGATGTGTGGCTCGGTTTCGAGAGGGCCCAGCTCGGCGACAATCTGTGGCTCGAGTTCGGCATCTTCTCGCATAGCCAGGATCGAGCGCGTCATCAGATCGGGCTCGGCTTCGATCCGGTCGAGAATGCGGGCGAGGACGTAATCATGGATCACGTCTGCTTCGATCTCGCCGTGCTCCTCGGGCTCCTCGCCTGTGCAGCTCGGACACCCCTTGCACTCTGCAGGTTCGAAGGGGTTGGTCTCCGGGCCTTCGTCGGCTTGACGAGTAGAGATGAAGCACGAGGCAGCCCACATGATCTCGGATCGACTCAGCTCAAGATCCTCAGCGGTCCACAGGCCGGGATCCGTGGGGCTGCTGCCGCCCTCCGGCATCGGAAGCTCGGAGCGCATCAGAGACTCCAGGCTGACCCAAAGGTGCTCCCAGTTCTGGGAGCTGAGCAGCAGAGTAGCCACCGCGTCACCTGGGCGTTTCCAGAAGATGAGGTCCTCATCGTCGCCGTTGACGAAGTGCAGAACGTGGTCCGTCGGGTCGAATTCGGCCCCGGACATCTCGCCCAGGTGGGTGAGGACAGCCTGCCGGCCTCGGTAGCGTCCGACGTACCGGCGGGCATGGGAGACGAAGGACTCCATGGTGATGTCGTCCAGCACCGCGTTGGGGCTGACGCCGATGAAGCGTGGTGGATTGAGAGGGCCGAATCGTCTGAGCTGCTGGGTGGCGTTTGCCCAGTGCAACCTCGTGGTGCCGGGGTCGAACACCACGCAGTAGACGGGGATGTTGCCATTGGCCCAGGTGTCGCCGTGTTGATCGACAGGCACCGCGTAGCCGTTTCCTCGACGCCAGCTGTCGCCACCTTTGACCTGGACCTTGATGGTGTCGCTCGTGACTTCCCCGTCGTCGGTGAAGGTGACATAGAAGTCCTCGCCGAAATCGTTCTGCCCGGCTATCTCCTGAACGATGTGATCGTGCTCCTCGAGCAACGACCGCAGCGCGTTCACCGCAGCCTGTCCTACGCGCCGGCCCTGCGAGATCTTTGGCATGTCACGTACTCCGGAGGTTCCTCAAGTGCCCCAGACGGGCCCAGGACGACGTCTTCCTGAGTCACCATGCCCCATGCCTCTGACACCGCGTCCCAGAAGGGGCGGCGACCCGGAACGCGCGATGGCGGGGACTAGCGCAGCCCGATACGACGATGGTCAGGACCCCAAGGGCTCCGCGCCGCACGCCCACTGCTCCCGAGCAGCTACCGAGGGAACGCAAATCAGGCCCGGCACTGATCTCTCAGTACCGGGCCTGACCTGCTGTTTTGGCTGTCGGGGTGGCGGGATTTGAACCCACGACCTCTTCGTCCCGAACGAAGCGCGCTGCCAAGCTGCGCTACACCCCGATGTCGCTGCGTGTCGCGGCGACGACGTTTACTTTAGCCCACTGGTGGCCGGAGGCGAAATCCGGTTGTGGTGCGTCGGTGGCGGACCGGGTTCGGGCGGGTGTGGTCGAGGGCGACGAAGACGAGGGCGAGAGCGTAGAAGGCGAGGCCCAGGAGGAGGGCGTTGGCCAGGACGTGCTTGTAGCCGTGCCGGGTGACGTCCAGGAACGGGTACAGGTAGCGGTCCCTCGCGCCGGACGGGAGCAGTTCGCCTCGGGTGAGGAAGAAGGCCAGGTAGGCCAGGGGAAAGAGCATCCACGAGGCGGCCTGGCGCAGGTGCAGGCGGCCGGGAGGGGTCAGCAGGAGCCAGTCCAGGAGGACGGCTGCCGGGAGCGCCGTGTGGAGGAGGTGGCCGGCCGTCGACTGCCACAGCGGATGCGTGCCGGGCATGCCGGTGATCGACGGCGGCGGCGACGCGCTGGCCAGGAGGGCGTGGTGGACCAGGGCCGTGATCGTGGCGTAGAGCATGACCGCGCCGGTCAGTGCCGTGGGTACCGGGTGCTGGGCGGTCCAGGCCCTGCGCGCGGAGAGGGCGAGGATCACCGTCAGTGCGATCGCGCTCTGGATCGCCCAGTCGCTCAGGACGCGCGACGGCGGGCCGATCAGCATGTCGGCCGTCACCGCTCCCGCCGCGGCCCCGGCGACCGCGAGGCGGTACACCGCCGCCCACGGGTGACGCGTGGGGGTCACCACGGCCGTCGCGGGCACGGTCGAAGGCATCAGGAATGAGGCGACGAAGCCCGGTATCGCCGGGAGGTCCGGTATGTCGCGGGGGATCGCGCCTACCGCGCTCGTCTTCGATCCCGCCGCCGATCTCGCCCCCGTTTCCGCCGTCGACTTGGCCCCAGATGTCGACCCAGGTGTCGCCGCAGGTGCCGGTGCTGCCGGTGCTGCCGGTGCTGCCGGTGCTGCCGGTGCTGCCGGTGCTGCCGGTGGTGCCTGCGGCGCCGGTGGTGCCTGCGGCGCCTGTGAGGCGGGGGACGTCTGCGCTGGCGCGTCCAGCGCGTCCAGCGTGTTCCCTGTGTTCGGCGCTGGCGCCTGCGGTACGGGCGGGGTGTCGGCGGCGGTCATGCCCTCAACGTAGGGAAACAGGGCATAACGGGCGATGCGGGTGGGCCGTGTGGGTGACGCCTGACAGGCGCCAGGTCAGACGCGAGGGGCGCCGTCAGCCCCGGCTCACCAAGGTCAGCAACGTCGCCTCCGGCGGGCAGGCGAAGCGGACCGGGGTATAGCGGTTGGCGCCGCAGCCGGCCGAGACGTGCAGGTGGGAGGTGTGGCCCTCGGCCGTGTGGGCGGACAGGCCCTTGACCCGGTCGGTGTCCAGGTCGCAGTTGGTGACCAGAGCGCCGTAGAACGGGACGCAGAGCTGGCCGCCGTGCGTGTGGCCGGCCAGGATCAGCGGGTAGCCGTCGGCGGTGAAGGCGTCCAGGACGCGCAGGTACGGCGCGTGCACCACGCCCATCGAGAAGTCCGCCGCGCCGGAGGGGCCGCCTGCCACCCTCCCGTAGCGGTCGCGCTTGATGTGCGGGTCGTCCAGGCCGGTCAGCTCCACCGAGGCGCCCTCGAGCTTCAGCGTGCCGCGCGTGTTGGTCAGGTTGAGCCAGCCCGCCGAGTCGAAGCCGTCCCGCAGGTTCTCCCACGGGTTGTGGATGACGCCCACCGCCGGCACGTTGCCGTTCAGACCGTGCCGGCCGGTCGTCTTCTCCAGCAGGTAGCGGGCCGGGTTGCGCGGCCTGGGGCCGTAGTAGTCGTTGGAGCCGAAGACGTACGCGCCCGGGAACTCCATCAGGGGGCCCAGCGCGTCCAGGGTCTCCGGCACGCCCTCGGGGTCCGAGAGGTTGTCGCCCGTGTTGATCACGAAGTCGGGGCGCAGCCCGGCGAGCGAACGCAGCCAGCGCTGCTTCTTGCGCTGGCCGCCGACCATGTGGATGTCGGAGACCTGGAGGACGCGCAGCGGGCGCATGCCCGAGGGCAGGACCGGGACCGTCACCCGTCGCAGGCGGAAGGAACGGGCCTCGAACCCGGCCGAGTAGAGAAGTCCGGCGGCCGCGGCCGCCGTGACGCCCAGGGGAACTCCGTATCGCGCGCGCATGCCCCCATCGTCTCAGGGGCGTGCCGCGCAGCGGAAGTCGCGCGGGCCGACGCGGCGGCGCGGCAGGGAGATCGGCGTGCCCGGCGGGACGGCTGGCGCGTCCCGTGGCGCGTACCTGAAATGGGCGTTCCGTGGCGCGTACTCGAAATGGGCACGCGGGCGGCGGGCCGCACCTGCGACAATCAGTGCCATGACCACGCTCAAGTCGAAGCTTCAGGATGACCTCAACTCCGCGATCAAGGAGCGTGACGAGCTGCGTTCCTCGACGCTCCGGCTGACGCTCACCGCGATCACCAAGGAGGAGGTCGCGGGCAAGACGAAGCGCGAGCTGTCCGACGACGAGGTCCTCAAGGTGATCACCAAGGAGGCCAAGAAGCGGCGTGAGGCGGCCGACGCCTTCGCGCAGGGCGGTCGTGCCGAGTCGGCCGAGCGGGAGAAGGCCGAGGGCGAGGTGCTGGCGGAGTACCTGCCGCAGCCGATGTCCGACGACGAGCTGGACGCGATCGTCGCTCAGGCCGTCGAGGAGGCGAAGGCGTCCGGCGCCGAGGGGCCGCGTGCCATGGGCGCCGTCATGAAGATCGTGAACCCCAAGGTCGCGGGGCAGGCCGAGGGCGGGCGCGTCGCCGCCGCGGTCAAGAAGCTGCTGGCCGACTGAACCCGCACGGTCGGCCGATCCGTTCAGTCGACGGGGAGTCGACTCGCTCGGTCCGGCTGGCGGCCCGTTCCGTCCGGGGAGTCGACCCGTTCGGTCCGGACGTCGATCCGTTCCGTCCGGGGAGTCGACCCGCTCGGTCCGGGAAGTTCGACCCGCTCGGTCCGGACGTCGATCCGTTCCGTCCGGGAACGAGAATCCGTCCGAGAACGAGAAAAGGGGCGCCGGCCTTTCGCCGCGCGCCCCTTTTCCACGTTTCACGCTTCGGGCATCACACCTTGGGCTCCACGCCTCGGGCGCCTGCCCCAGGCGCCCTACCCCCCGTGCCGCCCGCCGCCGCCCCGGCCTCCGCCGGACCGGCCCTGCGGGAAGCCCTGGCCGCCACCGCCGCCGTTCAGGCCGCCGAAGAGACCGCCGATGAAGCCGCCGCCGTTGTCGCCCCCAGCGCCGCCGCCGCCCGCGCCGTCGCCGCGGTTGCCGTGGCGGTCGCCGTCGCCCTTGTCGCGTCCCTTGCCCCGGTCGGGGGAGTCGGGGATGTCGACGACGTTGAAGGACGGGGACGGCTTGCCCGCCAGAGCGCCGGTCATCGCGTCCCGCCAGATCGGGCCGGGCACGTCGGCGCCGTAGACCAGGGCGTGCATGACGCCGCCGATGCGGATGTCGGTCATCTGCACCTGCTGGGTGGCGCTGCCCACCCACACCGCGCCCGCCATGTTCGGCGTGTAGCCGACGAACCACGCGTTCTTGCGCTCGTCCGTGGTGCCCGTCTTGCCGGCGTTGGCGCGGTCGGAGAGGCCGGCCTGCTGGCCCGTGCCGGAGTCGATCACGCCTTGCAGCAGGCTGTTGACGGTGTCCGCGGTCTGCTCGGACATGGCGCGCGAGCAGGTCGTCTTCGGCACGGCCAGCCGCTTCTCCTGACCGCCGCTCACCTTCTGGGTGATCGACTCGATCGCCACCGGCGTGCAGTACGTGCCGCGGGAGGCGAACGTGGCGTAGGCGCCGGCCATGGTCAGCGGGGAGATGCCCACCGCGCCGAGGGCGATGGAGGGCGTCTGCGGCAGCTTCTTGCCGTCGCCCTGCACCACGTGCAGCTTGTCGGTCATGCCGACCACCGGGCACAGGCCGATGTCGGAGATCAACTGCACGAAGTAGGTGTTGACCGACTTCGCCATGGCCTCCTTCATCGAGTAGGGGCCGTGCTCGGAGGTGTTCTCGTTCTCGGCGTCGTCGTGGTCGTTGTTCAGCCACTGCTTGCCGTCGCACGCCTGGACCGGGCTCGGGTACGGCATCTTGTACGGCGAGGGGTACTCCTGCGTCGGCGGCTTGCCCTGCTCCAGCGCCGCCGCCGCGACGAACGGCTTGAACGTCGAACCGGTCGGGAAGCCGAAGTTCGAGCCGCCGAGGTCGCTGCCGACCGAGTAGTTGATCTCGGTCTCGTTCTTGCCGTAGCCGTACGGCTTGGACTGGCCCATCGCCAGGACCTTGCCGGTGCCGGGCTCGACCAGCACGCTCGCCGCGGCGACCGAGTCGGACTGGTAGATGTGCCGGCGCAGCGACGTCTGCACGGACGCCTGGGCCTGCGGGTCCAGGGTGGTCCGGATGGTCAGGCCGCCCCGGTTCCAGATCTTGGCGCGCTGGGCGCGGTCCTTGCCGAAGACCAGGTCGCTGAGGAAGACCTGCTCGACGTACTTGCAGAAGAAGCTGGAGTCCTTGACCGCCGTGATGCAGCCGTTGCGCGGCTGGGTAACCTTCAGCTCCAGCGGCGCCTTCTTCGCCTTGTCGGCCTCCGCCTGGGAGACGTCGCCCATGTCGGCCATGCGCTGGAGCACGGTGTTGCGCCGCTTGACGGCCTCGGCCTCGTCGTTGACCGGGTCGTAGCGGCTCGGGGACTGGACGACGCCCGCCAGCAGGGCGGCCTGCGGGAGGGTCAGGTCCTTGGCGTGCTCGGAGAAGTAACGCTGGGCGGCGGCCTCGACGCCGTACGCCTGCTCGCCGAAGAAGGTGATGTTCAGGTAGTTCTCGAGGATCTTCTTCTTGCCCAGATCCTGCTCGACCTGGATGGCGTACTTCAATTCCTTGATCTTGCGGCCGAGGGTCTGCTGGGTGGCCTCGGCGACCTTCGTCGGGTCGTCGCCTGCCTCCTCGACGAAGACGTTCTTCACGTACTGCTGGGTGAGGGTGGAGGCGCCCTGGGCGACCCCGCCGCTCTGCGCGTTCTTGTTGAGCGCGCGCAGCACGCCCTTCAGGTCGATCGCGCCGTGCTGGTAGAAGCGCGAGTCCTCGATCGCGACGATCGCCTTCTGCATGTACGGCGAGATGTCCTTCAGCTCCACCACCGTGCGGTCGCGGGAGTAGACCTGGGCGAGCTGGTTGCCCTGGTCGTCCAGGATCGTGGTGCGCTGGCTGAGCGGCGGACGCTTGAGGTTGGCCGGGATGTCGTCGAATCCCTGGACCGATCCCTTGGCCGCCAGCCCGAGCGCGCCGGCCGCGGGCAGCGCGATGCCGGCCATGACCACCCCCGCGAGCACACTGACACCGAGGAACTTGGCGGCCTGCTGCGTAGGCGACAGGCCGCCGCCCGAGCGCTTCTTTGGCATGAGGGCAGCCTACGTTCTCATTCGCCGGACACGCGTATATGCCTTGGCCTAAGCTGCTCACGACCGTCACACCGGCCCGGCTTCCTCTCCATACCCGTCTCCCCACCCGTCTCCATATCTGTCTCTACGCGCACCGGCCCCGGATCGTTCCCGGACCTCCCGCCTTCCCTGGCCGAAGCGTTTCCGAGTGCGGAGTGGGGGTGCGCCGGGCGCCGCGGTGACGTGACGTCAGCACGGTGCGCACGCGCCCGGAAGCGCCGGGTGCGATGAACGGCGTCCGTTGTGACACACCGGAAAGATCCCGTTCTGACGGGAATGTCGCGCATGTCGGCAGCTCACTCCCCCGGGTGACGTGCGGCGACCCATAGTCCGTTCGGGCCATCCAAGATTGGGCCCGCTGGGGGTGTTGCGCTGTGTCCGCCTTCCGTAACGTCCTCAACTGGCGGCGGTGAATATGCCGCTGCCGCCGTGGGGGAGCCTCGATTCGGGAGAGGACGGCGCCGGTATGGGCTGGGTAACCGACTGGAGTGCGCAGGCGGCCTGCCGCACTACCGATCCAGATGAACTGTTCGTTCAGGGAGCGGCGCAGAACAGAGCCAAGGCGGTGTGCACCGGCTGCCCGGTCCGCACCGAATGCCTCGCCGACGCGCTCGACAACCGCGTCGAGTTCGGGGTGTGGGGAGGCATGACGGAGCGCGAGCGCCGCGCACTGCTGCGCCGGCGGCCGACCGTCACGTCCTGGCGCCGGCTGCTGGAGACCGCGCGCCTGGAGTACGAGCGCGGGATCGGTCTCGTTCCTCTCGACGACGACCAGGTCTACGAGGACTACGCGGCGGTGGGCTGAGGGCCCCGCGGGGCCCTCGCCACCCGCTCGAGCGCACGCCGCGCATCGAGCCTCGCCCGCCCCAGCGCACGCCGTGTTCCGTGGCGCACGCCCTATTCCGTCCATCCAGCGCGCGCCGGGCCTCGTCCGCCCAGCTCACGCCGTGCGTCGGGCCGCGCGCGCCCAGCCCGTGCCCCCCACCGGACGCCGTGCGCCCAGTTCGCGCCGCCCGTTCGGCTGTTCGGGTGATTGCTGGCTACGCGAGTGACCGCTCGGCTACATGGGTGACTGCGCGTCGGGCCCGTCCTCCGGCTCGGGCAGCTCGCGGCGGTGCTCCGCGAGCCTTCTTCCGATGTCCCGCAGGCCCGCGAGGTCGTGCACGTCCCCGGGCAGCGCGGCGACCTCGGCCACCGCCACCTCGGGGTGCCGGGCCGTGAAGCGGTCGCGCGTGCGCTGCTCGCGGGAGAGCAACTGCATGCGCTCGGCGTGCAGCCTCAGCAGGCCCGCGGCCACGTGGCTCACGGAGTCCGCCGAGACCGTGGATTCCGCGAAGCCCGCGGAATCCGCCAGGTCCGCGGGTTCTGCGGGTTCTGCGAGGTCGGTCGGGTCTACGGGATGCGCGGGGTGCAGGGGGCCGTTGGGCTCCGTAGGCGCTTCGGGGGGCGCGGAGTCCTCTGAACGTCCGTACGGTTCGGGAGAGGTACGAGGAGCAGCCTGCCCGTCCGCCTGATCCACAATGCGGGAGTCCTCAAGATTTTCCGCGGCGGCGAGCGCCCGCTCGGCCGACAACTGGCCCGCGCCGCTGCCGTGGACGCGGTTGAGCACCAGTCCGGCCAGCGGCATCCGTTCGGCGGCCAGCCGCTCGACGAAGTAGGCGGCCTCGCGCAGCGCGTCCCGCTCCGGGGCCGCGACCACCAGGAACGCAGTCCCCGGCGCCTGGAGCAGCTTGTACGTGGCGTCCGCGCGGGTCCGGAAGCCGCCGAAGGTGGTGTCCATCGCGGACACGAACGTCTGCACGTCCTTGAGGAGCTGCACGCCGAGCAGCTTGCCGAGCGTGCCGGTCATCATCGACATGCCGACGTTGAGGAACTTCATCCCCGCTCGTCCGCCGAGCTTCGCCGGGGCGGTGAGCAGCCGGATCAGCCGCCCGTCCAGGAACGAGCCGAGCCGCTTGGGCGCGTCGAGGAAGTCCAGCGCCGAACGCGACGGCGGGGTGTCGACGACGATGAGGTCCCACTCGTCCCGGGCCCGGAGCTGCCCCAGCTTCTCCATCGCCATGTACTCCTGCGTGCCCGCGAAGCCCGCCGAGAGCGACTGGTAGAACGGGTTGGCCAGGATCGCGGCGGCCCGCTCGGGGTCCGCGTGCGCCTCGACGACCTCGTCGAAGGTGCGCTTCATGTCGAGCATCATGGCGTGCAGCTCGCCGCCCGGCCGCCCACCGCTGTCGCTGTCCGCGCCGCCGAGGGCCGCGGCGCCCTGGTCCTCGACGCCCTTCACCCGGCGCGGGACGTTGTCCAGCGAGTCGATGCCCATGGACTGGGCCAGACGGCGGGCCGGGTCGATGGTCAGGACGACCACCTTGCGGCCGCGCTCGGCGGCCCGCAGTCCGAGGGCCGCCGCGGTGGTCGTCTTGCCGACGCCGCCCGAGCCGCAGCACACCACGATCCGGGTCCCCGGATCGTCGAGCAGCGGATCGACGTCGAGCAGCGGCGCGTGCGCGAGACGGCGGCCGCCGTCCTGCGCGGCCGCCTGCCCCTGCGCGCGGCCGGCGGGGCGGTCGGTCTCCCGTGTCTGCGCCGGTTCCGGACTCATGACATCCCCTGCTTCCGCAGCTCGGTCGCCAGTTCGTACAGGCCCGCCAGGTCCATGCCCTCGGCGAGCAGCGGCAGTTCGTGCAGCGGCAGGCCCAGCTCGCCCAGCACGGAGCGCTGCTCCTGCTCCAGCGCGTACCGCTCGGCGTACTCCTCGGCCTGCCCCAGCAGCGGTTCCACCAGGCGCTCGGCGTTCCCGCCGCGGCGGGCGCCGCCGAGTCCGGCGGCGGACAGCGACGCCGCGAGCGAAGCCCGCGGCACGCCGCGCACGAGTTCCAGGTCCGCCCCGTCCAGCACCTGCGGCCGCACCATGTTCACGATGGTGCGGCCCACCGGCAGCCGGGCGCCCCGCAGTTCCGTTATGCCGTCCACGGTCTCCTGGACGGGCATCTCCTCCAGCAGCGTCACCAGGTGCACGGCCGTCTGGGCCGACTTCAGCACCCGCATCACCGCCTGGGCCTGATTGTGTATCGGGCCGATCTTGGCGAGACCGGCCACCTCGTCGTTGACGTTGAGGAAGCGGGTGATGCGGCCGGTCGGGGGCGCGTCCATGACCACGTAGTCGTAGACGAACCCGCCGTCCCGGTCCTTGCGGCGCACCGCCTCGCACGCCTTGCCGGTCAGCAGGACGTCCCTGAGACCTGGCGCGACGGTGGTGGCGAAGTCGATGGCGCCGAGCTTCTTGAGGGCCCGGCCGGCGCTGCCCAGCTTGTAGAACATCTGGAGGTAGTCCAGCAGCGCCTGTTCGGGGTCTATGGCGAGCGCGTACACCTCGCCGCCGCCGGGGGCGACGGCGATCTTCCGTTCTTCATACGGCAGCGCCTCCGTTTCGAAGAGCTGTGCGATGCCCTGCCGACCCTCGACCTCGACGAGGAGCGTGCGCTTCCCCTTCTCGGCCAGGGCCAGCGCGAGGGCTGCGGCGACCGTCGTCTTACCGGTCCCGCCCTTACCGCTGACGACCTGGAGCCTGCTCACGCCTTCGAGACTAACCAGTACTCGCCCCGTGCACGCGCGAGGTGTGGACAACCGGGTCCTTGACAGGGCCGCGAGCGGGGCCGCCGGCAGCGGATACAGTCGCCTCATGACCAAGTGGGAATACGCAACCGTGCCGCTGCTCGTCCACGCCACGAAGCAGATCCTGGACACCTGGGGCGAGGACGGCTGGGAGCTGGTCCAGGTCGTGCCCGGCCCCAACGCCGAACAGCTCGTGGCCTACCTGAAGCGGGAGCGGCAGGCGTGAGCGCGGTCGAGGCGAAGCTGGCCGAGCTGGGCCTGACCCTGCCGGACGTGGCGCCCCCGCTGGCCGCCTACCAGCCCGCCGTGCAGTCCGGGCCGTACGTCTTCACCTCCGGCCAGTTGCCGATGGTGGAGGGCAAGCTGCCGGTCACCGGCAAGGTCGGCCTGGAGGTCACCGCGGAGGAGGCCAAGGATCTGGCCCGTACCTGCGCGCTGAACGCGCTCGCGGCCGTCAAGTCCGTCGCCGGCGACCTGGACCGCGTCGCGCGCGTGGTGAAGGTGGTGGGCTTCGTCGCCTCGGCCGCCGACTTCACCGGCCAGCCCGGCGTCGTCAACGGCGCGAGCGAGCTGCTGGGCGAGGTGTTGGGCGATAAGGGCGTGCACGCGCGCAGCGCGGTCGGCGTGGCGGTGCTGCCGCTGGACGCGCCGGTGGAGGTCGAACTCCAGGTCGAGCTGCTGCCGTAAGCGCGGGAGCGGCGGTCCGCTGACCGGCGGTCCGCTGACCGTGAGCGCGGGAGGGGGTCCCTGGCCGTGGGCGCGGGGGTGGCAGCGGCGGCCCCTGGACCGTGAGCGCGGGGCCCTCTGACCGCGAGCCGCTGACCTCGGGTACCTCTCGAACATTCGCCCGTCACGGGATAGCGTGCGGCCATGGCGAATGGGCAGTGGTTCCCCCCGGAGTGGCCGGACCGCATCCGCGCGCTCGCGGACGGCACGCTCACTCCGGTGACGCCCAGGCGCGCGGCCACCGTCATGCTTTTGCGGGACACCGGGACCGGCCCCGCCGTGCACATGCTGCGCCGACGCGCCTCCATGGCCTTCGCCGGAGGCGCGTACGCGTATCCCGGCGGGGGAGTGGACCCGCGCGACGACGACCGCGCGGTGCGCTGGGCGGGTCCCCCGCGCGCGTGGTGGGCCGACCGGCTCCAGGTCGCCGAGGCGGAGGCGCAGGCGATCGTCTGCGCGGCCGTCCGGGAGACCTACGAGGAGGCGGGCGTCCTGCTCGCCGGACCCGGCGAGGACTCCGTCGTCGGCGACACCACGGGCCCGGACTGGGAGGCCGACCGGGCCGCGCTGGTCGCCCGTGAGCTGTCCTTCGCGGAGTTCCTGGACAGCAGGGGCCTGGCGCTGCGCTCGGACCTGCTGGGCGCCTGGGCGCGCTGGATCACCCCGGAGTTCGAGTCGCGCCGCTACGACACCTGGTTCTTCGTGGTCGCCCTCCCCGCGGGCCAGCGCACCCGCAACGCCTCCACGGAGGCCGATCGCACGGTGTGGATCCGCCCCGAGGACGCGGCGGCCGGATACGACCGGGGCGAGCTGCTGATGCTGCCGCCCACCATCGCCACGCTGCGCCAGCTCGCCGCCTGCGGCAGCCCCGCCGAGGCTCTGGCGGCCGCCCCGAGCCGCGATCTGACCCCGGTGCTCGCGCGGGCCCGCCTGGCAGCCGGCGAGGTCGTCCTGACCTGGCCGGGGCCCGAGGAGTTCACCCGGACCGTACCGGCCGACGGTCCGGCCACCGCGTGACGGCGCCCCTGCGCCGCCCGCTCCACGACGTTCAGGAAGGTCCCCTCGCATGACGGACGCGGCAGCGCTCCCCGGCCAGCCCCGCGGCGGCGTCCTCTCCGGGCCCGCCACCGCGCGGGCCGTCAACGTCCTGGCGCCCAACGCCTCCGCCATGACCCTGGACGGCACCAACACCTGGATCGTCTCTGAGCCCGGCGCCGAGGCGGCGGTGGTGATCGACCCGGGGCCGCTGGACGAGAGTCACCTGAACGGCGTCGTGGCCGCCGCCCGGCAGGCCGGAAAACGCGTCGCGCTGACCCTGCTGACCCACGGCCACCCCGACCACGCGGAGGGCGCGGCCCGGTTCGCCGAACTGACCGGCACGCGCGTGCGGGCGCTCGATCCGGCGCTGCGGCTGGGCGAGGAGGGGCTCGGCGCCGGGGACGTGATCGCCGTGGGCGGACTGGAGCTGAGGGTCGTGCCGACCCCGGGCCACACCGCGGACTCGCTGAGCTTCCATCTCCCGGCCGACCGCGCGGTGCTCACCGGCGACACCGTCCTGGGACGCGGTACGACGGTGGTGGCGCACCCCGACGGCCGCCTGGGCGACTACCTGGACTCGCTGCGCCGGCTCAGGTCCCTCACGGTGGACGACGGCGTGCACACGATCCTGCCCGGCCACGGGCCCGTCCTGGAGGACGCCCAGGGCGCCGTCGAGTTCTACCTCGCCCACCGCGCCCACCGGCTCGCCCAGGTCGAGACGGCGGTCGAGGACGGCCACCGCGCCGCGGCCGACGTCGTCGCCCACGTCTACGCCGACGTGGACCGCTCGCTGTGGCCCGCGGCGGAGCTGTCGGTGCGGGCCCAGCTCGACTACCTGCGGGAGCACGGGCTGATCCCGGACGGGGCGTGAGGCGGGCGCCAGGTGTGTGCTCGTTGAGCCGCCAGGCGAGTGCTCGTGAGGCGGGCGCCGGGTGCGTGCGCTCGGCGGACGCGCCCCCGGGGTCAGCGGGACCGCTTGGCCAGCCGCTCGACGTCGAGCAGGATGACCGCGCGGGCCTCCAGGCGGAGCCAGCCGCGTTGGGCGAAGTCGGCCAGGGCCTTGTTGACCGTCTCGCGGGACGCGCCGACCAACTGGGCCAGCTCCTCCTGCGTCAGGTCGTGCACGACGTGGATGCCCTCCTCGGACTGCACGCCGAAGCGCCGTGAGAGGTCGAGCAGGGCGCGGGCGACGCGGCCGGGCACGTCGGAGAAGACCAGGTCGGACATCTGGTCGTTGGTCTTGCGCAGCCGCCGGGCGACGGCGCGCAGCAGGGCGCCGGCCACCTCGGGCCGTACGTTCAGCCAGGGCTGGAGGTCGCCGTGGCCGAGGGCGAGCAGCTTGACCTCGGTCAGCGCGGTCGCCGTCGCGGTGCGGGGGCCCGGGTCGAACAGCGACAGCTCCCCGATCAGCTCGCCGGGGCCGACGACGGCCAGCATGTTCTCGCGTCCGTCCGGCGACGTCCGGTGCAGCTTCACCTTGCCCTCGGTGACCACGTACAGGCGGTCGCCCGGGTCGCCCTCGTGGAACAGCGAGTCGCCGCGGGCGAGGGTCACCTCCGTCATGGAGGCGCGAAGCTCAGCGGCCTGCTCGTCGTCGAGCGCCGCGAAAAGCGGATTGCGCCGCAGAACGTCGTCCACGAGTTCTCTCCTTGTCGACCTGCTCAGGGGGTCTTTCTCCCCCGCGTGCCAGGGGACCGTGTTCCCCATTTTGCCGGACGATCCGAACAGTGTGATCTGTCACAAGGATGCCGCACAGGTGTGCCGGGGTACGCGGCAGGGGTCCGAACGGGCGCCGGTCTCCGGGGTCCGCAGCGGACGCGGGCGCCGGGCCCTAGGCTGGCCGGGTGTCCCCCTCGCCGGTGAGAGCGCAGGCCCAGGGGCCTGAACGGGTGGTGGCACGTCAGGATTCCGCCATGGGCGAACAGGAGCCCGACGACAGTATGAAAGTAACAAAAGTAGTGAAACGGGCGTCGAGCGAGGCCGCCGCAGAGAAATCCTCGGCCTCCGCCGCCGGGAAGACGACGGCGGACGGTGAGTCCGCCGCAGGCGAGTCCCCCGCGAGCGAGGCGCCCGCCGAGAAGCCCACTGCGAAGAAGGCGCCCGCGAAGAAGACGTCCGTGAAGAAGGCGTCCGCGAGCAAGGCGCCCGCGGAGAAGGCGCCTGCCAAGAAGACGTCAGCGAGCAAGGCGCCCGCGGAGAAGGCGCCTGCGAAAAAGGCGACCGCCAAGAGGGCGCCTGCCAAGAAGGCCCCCGCCAAGAAGGCGTCCGTAGCGAAGGGCGGCACGGTGAAGCCGGTGAAGAAGGCCGTTGCTCCCCAGAAGGCGGACGTCGCGCCCGGCAAGGCCACCGCCGACGTGCGCGAGGCGGCGCCTGTCACGACCGTCGCCGTACGGCCGTCCAAGGGCGAGTCGCGCACCGCCCTCGTCCGCCGGGCCCGCCGGATCGACCGCGAGCTGGCCGAGGCGTACCCGTACGCCCATCCGGAGCTGGACTTCGAGAACCCCTTCCAGTTGCTCGTCGCCACCGTTCTGTCGGCTCAGACCACGGACCTCCGGGTCAACCAGACGACGCCCGCGCTGTTCGCCAAGTACCCCGCCCCCGAGGACCTCGCGGCCGCGGTCCCGGAGGAGGTCGAGGAGATCCTGCGGCCGACCGGCTTCTTCCGGGCGAAGACCAAGTCGGTGATGGGGCTGTCGAAGGCGCTGGCGGAGAGGTTCGGCGGCCAGGTCCCCGGGCGGCTGGAGGATCTCGTCACGCTCCCCGGCGTCGGCCGCAAGACCGCCTTCGTCGTGCTCGGCAACGCCTTCGGCCGCCCCGGCATCACCGTGGACACGCACTTCCAGCGGCTGGTGCGGCGCTGGCGGTGGACCGAGGAGACCGACCCCGGCAAGATCGAGGCCGCGGTCGGCGCGCTCTTCCCCAAGAGCGACTGGACCATGCTCTCGCACCATGTGATCTTCCACGGCCGCCGCGTCTGCCACGCCCGCAAGCCCGCCTGCGGCGCCTGCCCCATCGCCCCGCTCTGCCCCGCCTATGGAGAGGGCGAGACCGACCCTGAGAAGGCCAGGAAGCTGCTGAAGTACGAGAAGGGCGGCCTGCCCGGCCAGCGCCTGAAGCCGCCGCAGTCCTACCTGGACGCGGGCGGTGAACCGGCGCCGCCGCTGGGGCCCCGGTGAGGCCGTCGGCGCCTAGTGCGGAACGAATCCGGTCCGGTCGCGCGTTGGAGGAGGCGGGACGCAGGAGGCGGCGAGGACCGCGTGCGCGGGACGAGGACGGGGTGGGCGATGACGCGGGCGAGTAGGACGGCGAACGGCGCCGTCGGCGGCCCGGCGGGAAGACCGCCCGCGGCGGGCGGCCGGTCCGCGGCGACCGAGCCGTCGGCGGGGATCGACCCGTCCGCGGGGATCGACCCGTCCGCGGGTGCTGACCCGTCCGTGGCGACCGAGCCGTACCCGCGGATCGACCCGTCCGTGGCGACCGACCCATACCCGGGGACCGACCCGTCCGTGGTCGCCGACCCGACAGCAGTTGCCGAATCGTCAGCAGCCGCCGGGCCGCCAGCAGTCGACGATCTGTCAGCGGCGGTCGCCGGGCGGGTGGACGTGACGCGGGCCGGTTCCGCGGTGCTCAGCAAGGAGGGGCTGCCGCGGTGGCTCGCTCCCGTCGTGCGCGTCGTGGAGACCGTCCGGCCCGGCCAGCTCAGCCGCTTCCTGCCCCCGGAGAGCGGCGCGGGGCGCCAGTCCGCCGTCCTCGTGCTGTTCGGCGAGGGCGAGCGCGGGCCCGAACTGCTGCTCATGGAGCGCGCGAGTTCGCTGCGCTCGCACGCCGGGCAGCCGTCCTTCCCCGGCGGGGCGCTCGACCCGGAGGACGGCGATCCGCAGGGCGTCGGCCCGTTGCGGGCGGCGCTGCGCGAGGCCGAGGAGGAGACCGGCCTCGACCCGGACGGCGTCCAGTTGTTCGGCGTGCTGCCCCGGCTCTACATCCCGGTCAGCGAATTCGTCGTGACGCCCGTGCTCGGCTGGTGGCGCGAGCCCAGCGCGGTGGGCGTCGTGGACCCGGCCGAGACCGCCCGCGTCTTCACCGTCCCCGTGGCGGATCTCACCGATCCGGACAACCGTGCCACCGCGGTCCACCCCCGCGGCCACCGCGGCCCGGCATTCCTGGTCGAATCCGCCCTCGTCTGGGGCTTCACCGCCGGGATCATCGACCGCCTGCTGCACTACGCGGGCTGGGAGCGCCCCTGGAACCGCGAGAAGCAGGTCCCGCTCGACTGGCGGGCATGACAGGGTGGTCACCGCGCCGCTCCGGCCGGAACGTCTCGGGGCGCCGACCGCTGCGGCGGAGCGGACGCGGACCGGCCCGAGGGGGACCCGAAAGACGATGAGGCGAGGCTCGACGCGGTGAACGTGCTGGACATCCTGCTGCTGGTCGCCGCCGTGTGGTTCGCGGTCGTCGGGTACCGCCAGGGCTTCGTCGTCGGCGTCCTGTCGGTGATCGGCTTCCTCGGCGGCGGACTGGCCGCCGTGTACGCGCTCCCGGCCGTGTGGGGCGCGCTGACGGACGACTCGCCGGTCAGCACCACCGCGGCCGTCGTCGGCGTCGTCGTCGTCATCGTGTGCGCCTCCATCGGGCAGGCCCTGACCACCCACCTGGGCGGCAAGCTGCGCGTGCGCATCACCTGGTCCCCGGCGCGCGCCCTGGACGCCACCGGCGGCGTCCTGGTCAACGTCGGCGCGCTGTTGCTGGTGGCGTGGCTGATCGGCTCGCTGCTGGGCAGCACGACGATCCCGACCGTCGGCCGGGAGGTGCGTACCTCCAAGGTGCTGGTGGGCGTCTCCGGGGTGCTGCCGGAGCAGGCGAACACCTGGTTCAAGGACTTCACCTCCGCCCTCGCGCAGAACGGTTTCCCGCAGGTCTTCAGCCCGTTCGCCAACGAGCCCATCACCGACGTGCGCCCGCCCGACCCGGCGCTGCGGCACAGCCCCGTCGTGAGCCGTGCCCAGCGGTCCGTCGTCAAGGTCGTGGGCACCGCGCAGGGCTGCGGCAAGGTTCTGGAGGGCAGCGGCTTCGTCTTCGGCGACCGCCGGGTGATGACCAACGCGCACGTCGTCGGCGGCGTCGACGAGCCCACCGTGCAGATAGGCGGCGAGGGCCGGAAGCACGACGCGAAGGTGGTCCTCTACGACTGGCGCCGCGACATCGCCGTGCTGGACGTGCCGGACCTGAAGGCGCCCGCCCTGCGGTTCTCCGGCGCCGCCGCCGGCAGCGGACAGGGCGCCATCGTCGCCGGCTTCCCCGAGAACGGGGCGTACGACGTGCGGGCCGCGCGGGTGCGGGGGCGCATCACGGCCAACGGCCCGGACATCTACCACCGCGGCACCGTCCGCCGCGACGTCTACTCGCTGTACGCAACCGTCCGCCAGGGCAACTCGGGCGGGCCCCTGCTCACCCCCGACGGCAAGGTCTACGGCGTGGTGTTCGCCAAGTCCCTCGACGACGCCGACACCGGTTACGCGCTCACCGCGGACGAGATCCGGCAGGACGTCGCCCAGGGGCGCACCGCGACCGAGCAGGTGAACAGCGACAGTTGCGCGATGTAGCCGTCCGCCGACGGTTCAGCCGCGCGGGTCGGCCACGCGGACGGCGTACGTCAGCCACGCGGGATACGCGGGTCGAGCGCGTGGACGGCGTACGTCAGCCGCGCGGATGGCGCGGAGCGAACGCGCAGGTCGCGCGGGTCGAGCACGCGGACGGCGTACGTCAGCCGTGCGGGATACCCGGTCCAACCCGCGGACGGCGTGACGTCAGCCGCGCGGATGGCGCAGGCGCACCGATACCCAGCGGGCGCGGCGGCGCAGGATGCGGGGGATGCCGACCCGGGGGCCGAACTGCGTCAGTCGCCGGGCGTCCCCGTGCCGGGACCCCGGACCGTTCACCGAACGGCGGGTGCGTACCGCGTCACTGTAATCGTGCGTCCAGCCCATACCGGGACCTCTGCCCCCGCCCCAAGGTCGATAATCTCCCCTCCGCACCCCAATTGGCGTATGCGCGGGGCAAATGGCCGTTCGCAGGACTGGTGTTCGTGTCCGGATACCGGGCGCGGCGTCCGGACCGCCGCGCCGCAGAGCCGCCGGGCCGGTCACCGGTCGGGCTCGGGGTCCTTCAGCCAGTTGACCAGTTCCGCCGAGAACGCCGCCGGGTCCTCCTCGTGCGGGAAGTGGCCCAGACCGTCGAACAGCCGCCAGCGGTACGGCGCCTCGACGTACTCGCCGGATCCCGCCGCGCTGCGGGTGCGCTGCACCGGGTCCAGGGAACCGTGCAGATGCAGCGTCGGCACGCGCACCGGGCGCTTCATGCGGCGGTAGAACTGGACGCCGTCCGGACGCGCCAGCGAGCGCACCAGCCAGCGGTACGGCTCCACGGAGCAGTGCGCCGTGGACGGGATGCACATGGCCCTGCGGTACGTCTGCACCGTCTCGTCGTCCGGCAGCCGCGGACCCGACCAGTCCCGCATCAGGCGGGCCACCAGCGCGCCGTCGTCGGCGGTGAGCTGCCGCTCGGGGATCCAGGGCCGCTGGAATCCCCAGATGTGGGAACTCGCCGCCGTCTGGCGGGCGTCCGCGAGCATCGCCGAGCGCCAGCGCCTCGGGTGCGGCATGGAGACGACCGCGAGGCGGCGCACCAGCTTGGGGCGCATCACCGCGGCCGTCCACGCCAGGTAGCCGCCCAGGTCGTGGCCGACCAGCGCGGCGTCCGCCTCGCCGAGCGAGCGGATCACGCCGGTGACGTCGAGGGCGAGGTTGGCCGGGTCGTAGCCGCGGGGGGTGCGGTCGCTGCCGCCCACCCCGCGCAGGTCCATCGCCACGGCCCGGAAGCCCGCGTCGGCGAGCGCGCCCAACTGGTGCCGCCAGGTCCACCAGAACTGCGGGAAGCCGTGCAGCAGCAGCACCAGCGGTCCGTCGCCGGCCTCGGCGATGTGGAAGCGGGCGCCGTTGGCGGCGACGTCCCGGTGGACCACCTCGCGGTCGCCGGGGATGCCGAGCCGTACGACCGAGGTCGATTGCGCCGAGGGAGTGGCGGGGTCCGTCATGAGGACGAGCGTGCCACAGCCTCGATGGCCTCGGGGGTCCGGTCCCGCACGGCGGGCAGTTCGGCGCGCGGGTGCGGCTTGGCGTTCTGGAGGACGCCCGCGGACTGCTTCACCGAGGTGGCGACCTTCTGCGGACCCTTGCTCTTCTTCGCCTTCTTGGCGAAGAAGACGCCGATCAGCGCGAGTCCGCCGGCCACGAGGACGTTGGCGGCGAAGGACAGCAGGAAGCAGACCGCGAGGTTCCAGCCGCTCCAGGTCCGAATGCCGTAGGCCAGGGCGAAGTTGAGCATCGGCAGCGAGAACACCAGGACCGCGCCGGCCACCGAGAAGGCGCCCCCGCTCACCGCTCCGCGCTTGACGTCCTGCTTGAGCTGGGCCTTGGCCAGTGCGATCTCGTCGTGCACCAGCGCCGACAATTCGGTCGTCGCCGAGGCGAACAGTTGGCCGATGCTGCGTTCGGCGCCGACCGGGCTGCCGTCGGGTGCGCTCATCGCGGTCTCCCTCTTATGCCTGACTGGAAACGGTGCTGCTTGTTCGTACCGTCGCTGTCCCTTTGTACCGTCCCGTCAGATCATGCCGGACGGCGGTTCCGCTCGCCTGCCCCGCCCGCCGCTTCCGTAAGCGGCCCTGTCGCCGTCGGCGGCGCGGTTCTCGCGCTCCTCGCGCTCCTCCGCGTGCTCTGCGGCGTGCTCCGCGGCTTCGGACCGCCGGCGGTGGCGGGCGTTGCGCCTCCTCAGCAGGACCGTGGCCAGCGTCGCCGCGATCACAGAGCCGGTGAGCACGGCGGCCTTGACCTGGTCCGCCAGCGCCGCGTCGCCCGCGAAGGAGAGACCGCCGATGAGCAGCGAGACGGTGAAGCCGATCCCGGCGAGCGCGGCGAGGGCGAACAGGTCGGCCCACGCCAGGTCGTCGCTGAGCGAGGCACGGGTGAAACGGGCGGTGAGCCAGGTCCCGCCGAAGACGCCCACCGTCTTGCCGACCACCAGGCCGAGGACGACACCGAGCGTCTCGGGACGGGCGAACACCTCCGCCAGCGCCCCGACCGAGACCGACACACCCGCGCTGAACAGGGCGAACAGCGGCACCGCCAGACCCGCCGACAGCGGCCTCACGAGATGCTCGACGCGCTCGCCCGGAGAGCGGTCCTCGCCTTCACGGACCGTGCAGCGCAGCATCAGGCCCATGGCGACGCCCGCGACGGTGGCGTGCACGCCGCTTCGGTACGTCAGCGCCCAGACGACCAGGCCGAGCGGTACGTACAGGTACCACCCGCGCACGCCCTTGCGCAGCAGCACCCAGAAGAGGACCAGGCCGGCCGCCGCTCCGCCCAGGGCGGCGAAGTCGACGCGCGCAGTGAAGAACACCGCGATGATCAGGATGGCGCACAGGTCGTCGACGACGGCGAGGGTGAGCAGGAAGGCGCGCAGGGCGCTGGGCAGGGAGGCGCCGGAGACGGCGAGCACGGCCAGCGCGAACGCGATGTCGGTGGCGGTCGGCACCGCCCAGCCGGCGGGCGATCCGCCCCCGGCCAGGTTGACGACGGCGTAGACCACCGCGGGCACGGCCATCCCGCACAGCGCGGCGACCACCGGCAGGGCCGCGGCCGCCGGGTCCTTCAGCTCCCCGGCCACCAGTTCGCGCTTCAGCTCGATCCCGGCGACGAAGAAGAACACCGCGAGGAGTCCGTCGGCCGCCCAGTGCGCGACGGAGAGATCGAGGCCGAGGGCGGCGGGCCCCAGGCGGAGGTGCGCGGCGCTCTCGTAACCGGCGTGCAGCGCCGGGACGTTCGCCCAGACCAGCGCGACGATCACCGCGACGAGCAGCAGCATCCCGCCGACGGTCTCGGTGCGCAGCGCGTCGGCGACGAAGGCGCGCTCCGGCAGCGGCAGGCGGCCGAGGGCCGTGCGGGCGGGGTGGTGGGCGCGAGCGATGCGGTGGGCACCGATGGGCCGCTTGGTGCGGCTGTGGCGGCTGTGGCGGGTGCGCTGGGCGGCCATCGGGACCTCCGGTCGTCGGGCATGACGGAACGCATGCCGACCAGACTTCCCGGCTCGCCTCAGTGATCTTCGATCTTCTGCGATGTCGCTGTCGCCGCTCCTTCGGGAGCGCTTTACCTATTTTACCAAGGCCGAACGGCGAGGGTGTGGCGTGAGATCGGCCATCGGGGTGGGGTTCGGAGGCGAGGGCGAGAGCAGAGGTTGGGCGAGGTCAGGGGCCGGGACGAGGTCAGAGGCCGGGCGGGGGCAGAGGTCGGGGCGAGATCAGGGGCCAGGCGGGGGCAGAGGTCGGGGCTCGGCGGGCGCGCACGGCGCAGGGCAGACGGGGCGTCCGGCGGTCGTGCGCCGCCGGATGCCCCGCTCCCCGCCCTGCCGTGGGGCGCCGTCGTGCGGGCCTCGCCCGCTCGGTCCCCGCTCGGTCCGCGCTCAGTCCTCGCTCGGGGCCGCGGGGAGCTTCGCCTGGATGAGGTCCATGACCGTGGAGTCCGTGAGCGTGGTGACGTCGCCGAGCTGCCGGTTCTCCGCCACGTCGCGCAGCAGACGACGCATGATCTTGCCCGAGCGGGTCTTGGGCAGCTCGGCCACCGGCAGGACCCGCTTGGGCTTGGCGATCGGGCCCAGGGTGCGGCCGACGTGGTCGCGCAGCTCGGCTACCAGGTCCTCGGTCTCGGCGGCCGTGCCGCGCAGGATCACGAAGGCGACGATCGCCTGCCCGGTGGTCTCGTCCGCCGCGCCGACCACGGCCGCCTCGGCGACCGCGGGGTGCGAGACCAGCGCGGACTCGACCTCGGTAGTGGAGATGTTGTGCCCGGAGACGAGCATCACGTCGTCCACGCGGCCCAGCAGCCAGATGTCGCCGTCATCGTCCTTCTTGGCCCCGTCCCCGGCGAAGTACCGGCCCTCGAAGCGCGACCAGTAGGTGTCGATGAAGCGCTGGTCGTCGCCCCAGATGGTGCGCAGCATCGACGGCCAGGGCTCGGTCAGCACTAGGTACCCGCCGCCGCCGTTGGGCACCTCGCGGGCCTCGTCGTCCACCACCGTGGCCTCGATGCCCGGCAGCGGGCGCTGGGCCGAGCCCGGCTTCGTCTCGGTGACGCCCGGGAGCGGAGAGATCATCATGCCGCCGGTCTCCGTCTGCCACCAGGTGTCGACGACCGGGGTGCGGTCCGAGCCGATGTTCTTCCGGTACCAGACCCACGCCTCGGGGTTGATCGGCTCGCCCACCGAGCCCAGGACGCGCAGGGAGGACAGGTCGAACTTCGCGGGGATGTCGTCGCCCCACTTCATGAAGGTGCGGATCGCGGTCGGCGCCGTGTAGAGGATCGTGACCCCGTACTTCTGCACGATCTCCCAGAAGCGGCCCTGGTGCGGGGTGTCGGGCGTGCCCTCGTAGATCACCTGGGTGGCGCCGTTGGCCAGCGGGCCGTACACGATGTAGGAGTGGCCGGTGACCCAGCCGACGTCGGCGGTGCACCAGTACACGTCCGTCTCCGGCTTGAGGTCGAAGACCGCGTGGTGCGTGTAGGCGACCTGCGTGAGGTAGCCGCCGGAGGTGTGCAGGATCCCCTTGGGCTTCCCTGTGGTGCCCGAGGTGTAGAGGATGAACAGCGGGTGCTCGGCCTCGAACGCCTCCGGAGTGTGCTCCGGCGACTGCCGGCCGACGACCTCGTGCCACCACACGTCACGGCTGTCGTCCCAGGCGACCTCCTGGCCGGTGCGCCGGACCACGAGCACGTTGCGGACGCCCTCCGCGCGCCCGACCGCCTCGTCCACGGCCGGCTTGAGCGCGGACGGCTTGCCGCGCCGGTAGCCGCCGTCGGCCGTGATCACGACCTTGGCGTCGGCGTCCTGGATGCGGGCGGCGAGCGCGTCCGCGGAGAAGCCGCCGAAGACGACGGAGTGGGCGGCGCCGATGCGGGCGCAGGCCAGCATCGCGATCGCCGTCTCCGGGATCATCGGCATGTAGACCGCGACCCGGTCGCCCTTGCGGACGCCCAGTTCGAGCAGGGCGTTGGCGGCCCTGGACACCTCGTCCTTCAGCTCGGCGTAGGTGAGGGACCGGCTGTCGCCGGACTCGCCCTCGAAGTGGATCGCCACGCGCTCGCCGTGCCCGGCCTCCACATGCCGGTCCACGCAGTTGTACGCCACGTTGAGCGTGCCGTCCTTGAACCACTTGGCGAACGGCGGGTTCGACCAGTCAAGGGTCTCGGTCGGCGCCTCGGCCCAGGTCAGCCGGCGGGCCTGCTCGGCCCAGAAGCCGAGCCGGTCAGCCTTGGCCTGTTCGTACGCCTCTGCCGTGACGTTGGCGTGTGCGGCCAGGTCAGCGGGCGGCGCGAAGCGTCGCTCCTCCTTCAGGAGGTTGGCCAGGCTTTCGTTGCTCACGACATCTCCCTTTCCCAGGGTGTCCGTTGTGTCCCCGGCCACAGCTCATCAGACCCGGGGGGCCGATGACAAGGGTCGACGAATAATTGGTTTAGACCTGTGCTGTGGGTAGTCGGGCGGACGCCCGTGCGGTGCGCGCGTGGTCGACCGTGCTGTGCCCGTATGCCCGACGGGCACAGCTCGTATACGGGGCCGACCGCGCGGTCCGCGTCGGCTGCCCCGCTGCTCGCATGGGACCGACCGTGCTGTTCGCGGCGGGTGCGCCGTCCCTGCGCGCGGACGACGCCCCCGCCGGGGTCGGCTCGGCCCCCGGTCCGCCCGGCCTGGGAGGCGCGGTACAGGGTCTCGCGCGACCGGCCCAAGGCGGCCAGCCAGGCGGCCCTGGGAGAGGAGCCCAGGGAGGCGGCCTAGGGAGAGGCGGCCTCGGGAGGCGTGAGCGGCCAGGCGGCCTCCGGGGGCGTGACTGGTCAGGCGGCCCAGGAAGAGGGGCCTCGGGAGGCGACCTGGGGAGAGGCGGCCTCGGGGGGCGTGACCGGCCAAGCGGCCCAGGGAGGCAGGACCGGCCGTGCGGACCGAACAGGCGGGACCTGCCATGCGGGACCGAACAGGTGGTGGGACCAGCCACGCGTGACCGAACACCCGGGACCGGTCAGACGCGACCGGACAGGCTCTGCGTCGCCTCCGTCCCGACCCGGGTGAACACGCCGTCCCCCGTCGCCTCCGTGAGCAGGTACGCCTGGGCCTCGGCCACGTGGAAGTACATGCCGTGCAGCTCCAGCGCGCCCGCCCGAAGGGCCCGTGCGACCGAGTCATGGGCGCGCAGGTGGTCGAGCTGCTGCACGACATTGGTCAGGCACAGCCGCTCGACGGCATCGGCCGGCCTCCCCTCGCTGGTCCAAGGCCCGGCGCGGCCCTCGTCCGCCAGTCGCTCCAGGCTGGCCTGCCCGTGCCGCAGCCACCGGCCGAGTGGCGTGCGGGCCGGGGCGGCGCCGGGGCCGGACCCGGTGTCGAGCAGTGCCTGCATCGCGCCGCACCCGGAGTGGCCGCAGACCGTGAGGGACCGCACCCCGAGCACGTCCACCGCGTACTCGATCCCCGCCGCCACCGAGTCGTCGCCCTGCTCCTGCCCGGGGAGCGGCACCAGGTTGCCCACGTTGCGCACCACGAAGAGGTCGCCCGGCCCGCTGGCCGTGATCATGGACGTGACCAGCCGGGAGTCGGCACAGGTGAGGAAGAGCTGGGAGGGCTGCTGTCCCTCCCGGGCGAGCCGCGCCAACTCGTCGCGCACATGGGGTGCGACCGTGTCCTGGAACGTGCGGATGCCGCGGGCCAGTTGCTCCCTGCTCGCGCCGTGCCCGAGGCCATGTCCACGTCCGTGTCCGAGGCAGTGTTCGGGGCTGGAGCCGGCACTGATTCCGGACCCGATGCTTGCTCCGCTCCGGCTTCCCGCCTTGCTCACGATGCCTGCCGCGCTCAGGCCGGTGTCCTTCATGATGCTGACGACGGTGACGTCGGGGTCCGGATCGCGGCCGGACTCGGGTTCGGCGCCGGGCGCCGATCTGGCACGTGCCCCTGCTTCAGACACGCTCGGCCCTGCGGCTGGGCACGAGTCTGGGGTCGGGGCCAACCGGGGACCAGTAGCCGTACCGCTGCCCGTCGGCTCCGTCGGCTCCGTCGGCTCCGTCGGCTCCGTCGGCTCCGTCGGCTCCGCGGGAGCCATGGGCGCCGTACGCGGGCCGCCCTCGCACTGGTGGTTGCGCCAGGGCGTCCAGGGCCGGCATCGGCACCCCGGGGCGCCGGACGGATCGGTCGGCTCGGCGATCTGGACTCCGGCACGCCGACCGGTGAGCTGGACGGCGCCGCCCCGCGCGGTGTGCGCACGCTGCCAGTCCTGGAGTGACTCGAACGCCGCGTGATCCATGAACGAGCCGTCCAATTCGACGACGGCGCGGCTTCCTTGCGGGACCAGATGCAGCGCCCGGCTGAGCCGCGGCACGGCGAGGAACGTCAACTGCCCGCTGACGCGGACGTAATGGACTCCTTCCTGCTCGTCGTGGGTGATGCGGGTCCGGGTGAGGCGGCGCAGGGCGAGGACGACCGCCGTGGCGACCCCGAGGGCCACGCCCTCCAGGACGCCGAGGACCGCCACGCCGAGGGTGGTGACGGCGTACACCAGCACCTCGCGGTGGCGGGTCACCGTGCGGATGTGGTGCAGGGACACCATCTGGATGCCGACCGCCATCACCAGGGCGGCGAGCGAGGCGAGCGGGATCAGCTCCAGGAGCGGGACCATCAGCAGTGCGGCTGCCACTACGAGAACGCCGTGCGTCATCGTGGAGTTCCGGCTCACCGCGCCTGCGCGCACGTTCGCCGAACTCCGCACGGCCACTCCCGCGACGGGCAGTCCGCCGAGCGCCCCGGAGACGACGTTCGCCGCGCCTTGGCCGCGCAGCTCCCGGTCCAGGTCGGAGCGGCCGGGCCGGGTGAGCGGTCCGGGATGGCCGGCCACCAGCTTGTCCACGGCGACGGCCCCGAGCAGCGACTGCACGCTGCACACCAGTGTGGTGCTGAGCACCGCGGCCGCCAGACCGAGCACCGGTTCCTCGGGCAGTCCGGCCAGGGCGTGACTGCGCCAGGACGGCAGGTCGACCCGGGGCAGCACCAGCCCGGCCGCCGAGGCGACGGCGGTGGCCCCGGCGACGGCGGCCAGCGCGGCCGGAATCCGTCGCAGCAGCTTTCCGGCACGGCCGGGAATCTTCGGCCAGAGCAGCAGCAGGGCCAAGGTGAGCGCGCTCACGGCCAGGGCGGCGGGGTCGAGCCGGACCAACTGGGCGGGCAGCGCACGAAGGTTGTCGAGTACGGCGCTCTGCGGGGTGCCGCCGAGGACGATGTGGAGCTGGGCGACGGCGATGGTCAGACCGATGCCGGCGAGCATGCCGTGCACGACGGCGGGGCTGACGGCCAGCGCGCCGCGGGCCACGCGCATGCAGCCCAAGAGGAGTTGGGCGAGGCCGCTGAGGACGGTGATGGCGCAGGTGGTTCGCCAGCCGTAACGGTGGATCAGGTCGGCGGTGACCACCGTGAGTCCTGCGGCGGGACCGCTGACCTGCAACGGGGAACCGCCGAGCCGGCCGGCGACCAGTCCGCCCACGGCGGCTGCCACCAGGCCGGCTTGGAGCGGGGCGCCGGTGGCGAGGGCGATGCCGAGGGACAGCGGCAGGGCGATCAGGAAGACCGCGACGGCGGCGGACAGGTCGGCGCCCGCCGGACGGAAGCGGCGCCTCGGTGGCGGGCTGTGCGGGGGATGGGCGTGCGGAGGGTGCGGGGAATCGGCGGCGCGGGCGGGGACGCAGGCGGACATGGCTCCGGTCTCCTCCAATTCAGCGGACACAGCGGAATCAACAATCGGTAAAGCGATCGTAATGCAACGTAAAGTCCCAGCATGGGTTTTCGGTGCGAATGGGGCATCAAATCACCTTGTTGAGTGAAGTGAGCATTTTTTCGGCTTGTCTTACTAAATCTCTCTCGCCCTCGTGCGACCTTGGCGGCGCTGTCGGCACGTCCGGCAGACCGCCAGCACACGCCGCCTCGGCGTGGGACGAGAGAAGGAAGAAGGTGGGCGGAACATGGCCGCCACCCAGAGGATCGCCGCAAGCGTCGTCGCCGCCGCAGCCTGCGCCTCCTCGCTCGCCGGTTGCGCGAGCGGCGCGGGCGCTCCCCGCCACGGGGCGCCCGGCGCACCCGGCGGGCACGCCGTGCCGAGGCTCGCGCCGCAGCGGCCCGGCAGCGCCGTCCGCCTGATCGGGGACGGGTCCACCGCGTACACCGGCGCCCAGCCGCTCCAGCCGACGCCGCAGCGGCTGAAGCCCGGTGAGAAGCCCCCGCAGTTCGTCGTCTTCTCCTGGGACGGGGCGGGCGAGGACAGCCAGAAGCTGTTCTCCCACTTCCGCAAGGTGGCCCAGGACAACGACGCGAAGATGACGTTCTTCCTCAGCGGCGTGTACATGCTGCCCAAGGAGAAGCGCGACCTGTACCACCCTCCGCAGCACGCGGTCGGCAGCTCGGACATCGGCTTCAACGACACGCAGGGCGTCGCCGACACCGAGCAGCAGGCACGGCTGGCGTGGCTGGAGGGCAACGAGATCGGCACCCACTTCAACGGCCACTTCTGCGGACCCAACGGCGGGGTCGGCACGTGGTCGGTCGGCGAGTGGGAGAGCGAGATCGCCCAGGCGAAGCAGTTCGTGAAGACCTGGAAGACCAACAGCGGCCTGAAGGACCTCGCCCCGCTCCCCTTCGACTACGACAAGGAGCTGATCGGCGGGCGCACCCCCTGCCTGGAGGGCCAGAAGAACTTCGTGAAGGCGGCGAGCGGTCTCGGCTTCCGCTACGACAGCAGCGGCGTCGACAACCAGGTGTGGCCCAAGAAGAAGGACGGTCTGTGGGACCTGTCCATGCAGCTCGTGCCGTTCCCCGGCCACCCCTTCGAGCAGTTGACCATGGACTACAACTTCATGGTCAACCAGTCCGGCACGCGGACCCAGGGCGACCCGGCCAAGTTCGCCTCCTGGGGCTCCCAGATGCACGACGGCCTGCTCAAGGGCTTCGACCGGGCTTACGACGGCAACCGCGCGCCGCTGATCGTCGGCAACCACTTCGAGTCCTGGAACGGCGGCGCCTACATGCGCGCCGTGGAGGACGTGGTGAAGGAGGTGTGCACCAAGCCCGAGGTGCGGTGCGTCTCCTTCCATCAGTTGGCGGACTGGCTGGACGCCCAGGACCCGCAGATCCTCGCCCGGCTGCGGGGGCTCGGGGTCGGCGAGCCCCCCAAGCAAGGCTGGGCTTCCTTCCTCACGGCCCAGCCGTCTCCGGCGCCCAGGGGAGTGCCCGGGGCGCCGAAGCCGTAGGCCCTGCCGTCAGGCGGGGGCGGTGACGCCCTCGCCGAGCACGAACCCGGGGTCGATCTGCGCGGCCAGGTCGGCCCCGGTCCGCTCGTTCCCCCAGGAGGCGGCGTTCTTCAGGTGGAAGTGCGCCATCTGCCGTGTGTAGGCGCCCCAGTCGCGCCGCTCGTAGGCGGCGTCGGCGGCGTGCTGGAGCAGGCGCAGGGCGCGGCGGTTGGCGTCCTCCAGGCGGTCGAACCGCGGTGGCCGGCCCTTCTCCATGGAGCGCACCCAGTCCGAGTGCCCCACCGTCACGAGCAGGTCGTCGCCGACCTCGGCGCGCAGGAAGTCGAGGTCGTCCTGCCCCTGCGTCTTGTTGCCGACGACCTTCAGCACGACGCCGAAGTCCCGGGCGTACTCCTTGTACTGGCGGTAGACGGAGACCCCCTTCCGGGTCGGCTCGGCGACGAGGAACGTGACGTCGAAGCGGGTGAACATGCCGGAGGCGAAGGAGTCCGAACCCGCCGTCATGTCCACCACGACATACTCGTCGCGGCCGTCCACCAGGTGGTTCAGGTACAGCTCCACCGCTCCCGTCTTGGAGTGGTAGCAGGCGACCCCCAGGTCGGCGTCGGTGAAGGGGCCGGTGACCATCAAACGGACGGCGCCGCCGTCGAGTTCCACCTCTCGGGCGCAGGCTTCGTACAGTGCGTTGTCCTCGCGCACCCGCAGCAGTCGCGAGCCCTCGCCGGGCGGGGTCGTCTTGATCATCGTCTCGGCGGAGGCGATGCGCGGGTTGTCGCCGCGCAGATAGTCCTTGATGAGGGGGAGCCGGTCGCCCATCGCGGGCAGCGCCGCGGCTTCGCCCTCCTCCAGTCCGAGCGCGGCGCCCAGGTGCTGGTTGATGTCGGCGTCGACCGCGACGACGGGCGCTCCGGTCGCCGCCAGGTGGCGGATGAAGAGGGAGGACAGCGTGGTCTTGCCGCTGCCGCCCTTCCCGACGAAAGCAATTTTCATGTTCACCAAGCGTAGTCGATCGGTGGCTCAGTGTGTCGCTATGCGTGAAGAAGGCCACTCCTTCGAGGAGCGCGCCGTCCGGGTGCGTAGGGTCGCTCCCATGAGTACGACAGTTGCGACCGCCGATCCGCTCGCGGCCCTGGGCACGCTCCCCGGCGTGGCCGAGTCCGTGGAGTCCGTGCGCAAGGCCGTGGACCGGGTCTACGGACACCGGATCATGCGGCGCCGGAGCAACGCGATCACCTCCGAGGCCGCGCTGCGCGGGGCCCGCGGCTCCGCGGCGCTGTCCGGCGCGGACTGGGCTCTGGAGGAGGTGCGCCGGCGCACCGACTTCAGCGGCGACGACGAGGCGCGCGTGCTGGGCGCGGCCCTGCGCCTGTCCGCCGAGGCCGGCCAGTTGCTGTCCGTCTGGCGGCAGTCGCCCCTGCGGGTCCTGGCCCGGCTGCACCTGGTCGCCGCCGCGGAGGCGGGGGACGCCGTCGGGCGTCCGCGCCAGGCGGGCGAGGAGGTCCACGAGCCGCTGATCGAGCTGCCGCCGCCGAGCGCGCCCGAGGTCTCAGGGCGGCTGGAGGGGCTCTCCGAGCTGATCGTCACGGGCAGTTCCGCGCCCGCCCTGGTCACCGCGGCCGTCGTGCACGGCGAACTGCTCGCGCTGCGCCCCTTCGTCTCCCACAACGGCCTGGTGGCGCGGACGGCCGAGCGCATCGTCCTGATCGGCAGCGGTCTGGACCCCAAGTCGGTCTGCCCGGCCGAGGTGGGCCACGCCGAGCTGGGCCGGGCGGCCTACCGGGCGGCCCTGGACGGCTATGTCTCGGGCACCCCGGAGGGCATGGCGGCCTGGATCGGGCACTGCGCGCGGGCGGTGGAGCTGGGCGCGCGCGAGTCGACGGCCGTGTGCGAGGCGCTCCAGCGCGGCGCGGCGTAGACGCCAGGCGGCCTAGCGAGGGCTTGGGGGGCGGCGTCAAGTCTCGAGGCGCGTGCAAGGGCCTCGGCGCGGAAGTGCGGCGGCACGAAGAACTCGTGCCGCCGCTGGCATGACCACCCGGTTACCAAGCGTCCTCGATAGCTTGCCCATCAGGCCGGGAACTTCGCCCGTCACCTGGTGCGGCTGGCCCGTAATCGACGGGTCGACGTCGCGTGGGTGCCCAGTGTTCATGCTCGGTCCGTGGGGCCATGTGCGCTTAGCGGGCGATCCTGGCGGACGTCCTTCGGTCTCGCGGGCCTGAGACCTTTGTACTGCACCCGTGGGGTAAGCGGAACCCTTGCTCGCACTTCTTTACTTGCAGGTTCAAACAGGCCGTCGAGGGGCGCTGTCGGGCGGTTTTATCCCTGTCCTCCCGGCGCGGCGGTCCGGGCCCGTGCCGACGGTCAGGCGGCCGGGCCGCGGCGTCGGCTCGCGTACCAGACAAGCCCCGCGGTGGCCGCCGCCGCTCCCACGGCGGCCGCCGCCACCAGGGCGGGCCGGGGCGGCACGGACAGTGCCGGCAGCCGTTGCTTGAGCCGCACCGGGCGGTGGAAGTTGAGAATCGGCCAGCCCCGCGCGACGGCCTCGCGGCGCAGCGCCCGGTCCGGGTTCACGGCGTGCGGATGACCCACCGCCTCCAGCATCGGCACATCGGTGGCCGAGTCGCTGTAGGCGTAGCAGCGGCGGAGGTCGTACCCCTCGGACGCGGCCAGCTCGCGGACCGCCTCGGCCTTGGTCGGGCCGTAGGCGTAGTACTCCACCTCTCCCGTGAAGCAGCCGTCCTCGCCCACCACCATCCGCGTCGCCACCACCCGGTCCGCGCCCAGCAGCTCGCCGATGGGCTCGACCACCTCCGCGCCCGAGGTGGACACGATGACGACGTCGCGCCCGGCGGTGTGGTGCTCCTCGATGAGGGAGGCGGCCTCGTCGTAGATGATCGGGTCGATCAGATCGTGCAGCGTCTCCGCGACGATCTCCTTCACCAGCCGTACGTTCCAGCCGCGGCAGAGCGCGGACAGGTACTCCCGCATGCGCTCCATCTGGTCGTGGTCGGCGCCGCCGGCGAGGAACACGAACTGGGCGTACGCGGTCCGCAGCACGGCCCTGCGGTTGATCAGTCCGCCTTGGTAGAAGGACTTGCTGAAGGTGAGCGTGCTGGACTTCGCAATGACCGTCTTGTCCAGGTCGAAGAAGGCTGCTGTGCGAGGCAAGGAGTGGTTTTCCACGCTCCTGAGCATAGGGGGAGCCCATTCGGCGTAAGGGTGGGCGTGTGGGTTTGCTTGAGAAGCCTCTCGGGTACACCATGGAAGTCACGGATCGTTCGCGACCGTGCTAACCCGGCCCGACTCCTCCCCCCCCGAGTCGGCCGTGGAGACGACCCCCGCTCTCCCCCCCGGCGGGGGTCGTCGCATGTCCGGGTGCGTTTTCTCCTCTCCGCGCGCCGCCGAGCGCCCTGTCCGCCGTCTTCCGCGGGCTCGTTCGTGCCTCTCATGATTCCTCACGCTGCGTAGTCGTGGTGCTGCGTTCAGGCAATTGAGGAAGAACTGGCGCACGGCTCACCAGTTCGGGTGAAGCGCATTTTCACAGCCGTTCGGTTGTCCACAGGATTTGACCAAGATCCACATCATTTCCGGGATCGCTGCACCGTGATTCCTGCGCGCTCCGCTCACGGCGAGTTCACGACCCGTTTCGTTTGCCGGGCGCGTTCGGCCGGTTCGTATCGGCCTTCCGTCCGAAGACCGGTCGCCGGTTCTTCACATGTCCGGGACGCCCGCGGCCGCCGAGGCCGCGCGCGTCATGCAGCGAAGGGGGAACCGACCCATGACCACGACCGTCACTCACGATCCGCCGCCCGGCGGCCCGGACCGGCCGGGCAGACCGCTCATCGTCACCGAGGACGCCGTGCTCCTCGACGACCTGCTGCGGCTCTGCGCGGCCGCGGGCGCCACGCCCGAGGTCCATCACGGGCCGCCCGAGCGCCGAGGCGACTGGGAGGCCGCGCCCCTGGTGCTGGTCGGCGACGACGCCGTCCGGCGGGTGCGCGGAACGGCCCGCAGACGCGGCGTCGTGCTGGTCGGCCGCGACCAGGACGACTCCGGCGTCTGGCGGCGCGCCGTCGAGATCGGCGCCGACCACGTGCTGGTGCTGCCGGACGGCGAGCAATGGCTGGTCGACCGGATCGCGGACGTCGCCGAGGGCGTCGGCCGCCCCGCGCTCACCGTCGGCGTCATCGGCGGCCGCGGCGGGGCCGGCGCGTCCACGCTGGCCTGCGCGCTCGCCGTCAGCGCGGCGCGCGAGGGACTGCGCACCCTGCTGGTCGACGCCGATCCGCTGGGCGGCGGCCTGGACGTGCTGCTCGGCGGCGAGACGGCCCAGGGACTGCGCTGGCCCGCCTTCGCCGCCTCGCGCGGCCGCGTCGGCGGCGGCGCGCTGGAGGAGTCGCTGCCCGCCCTGCACGCCCTGCGCGTGCTGAGCTGGGACCGCGGCGACTGCGTCGCCGTCCCGCCGCAGGCCGTCCGCGCGGTCCTGGCCGCCGCCCGGCGGCGCGGCGGGGCCGTGGTCGTCGATCTGCCCCGCCGCGTGGACGAGGGAGTGGGCGAGGCCCTGGCCCAGCTCGACGTCGGCGTGCTCGTGGTCCCCGCCGAACTGCGGGCCGTGGCCGCCGCCGCGCGGGTGGCCTCCGCGGTCGGCATGGTCCTGCGCGACCTGCGCGTGGCGGTCCGCGGGCCGTACGCGCCCGGACTGGACGACCGCGAGGTGGCCCGGCTGCTCGGGCTGCCGCTGGTGGGCGAGGTACCGGTGGAGTCCGGGCTGCGGCGGCCCGGCGAGGGCCGGACACCGCCAGGCGGCGCCGCACGCGGACCGCTGGCCCGGTTCTGCACGGCCTTCTGGGAGCGGGCCCTGATCGAGGCGGGCGCCTCATGAGGGCGCAGACCGAGCAGCGACGGCGCCGGACGGACGCCTCGGCGGGAACCCTCGCGGGCGCCCTGACAGGCGCCGATCGCTCGCTCGGCGGCCCCGACGCGCCGGGCGCGAGCGAGCCCGGGATCTCCGAACGGCTGCTGGACGGCGTCCGGCAGTGGCTCGCCGAGAGCGGGGCCGAACCGACTCCGGCGCGCGTGGCGCAGGCGCTGCGGGAGCAGGGCCGGGTGCTCGGGGACGCCGAAGTGCTCGGGGCGGCCGAGCGGCTGCGGTCGGAGCTGATCGGCAGCGGCCCGCTGGAACCGCTGCTGGCCGACCCGGCGGTGACCGACGTCCTCGTGTCGGCGCCGGATCGGGTCTGGGTCGACCGCGGCGGCGGGCTGGAGCGGTCCGCCGTCGCCTTCCCCGACGCGGCGGCTGTACGGCGCCTCGCACAGCGCCTGGCCGCGGTGGCCGGACGGCGCCTGGACGACGCCCGCCCGTGGGTCGACGCTCGGCTGCCCGACGGCACCCGATTGCACGCGGTGCTGCCCCCGGTCGCCGTCGGCTGCACCTGCCTGTCGCTGCGGGTCGTGCGGCCGCGCGCCTTCACCCTCGGCGAGCTGGTGGCGGCGGGCACCGTGCCGCCGGGCGGCGACCGCGTGCTGCGGGAGCTGGTCAGGGCGCGGCTGTCCTTCCTGATCAGCGGCGGCACCGGAAGCGGCAAGACCACGCTGCTCAGCGCGCTGCTGGGACTCGTCGGGCCGGGCGAGCGGATCGTGCTAGCCGAGGACTCGGCGGAGCTGCGCCCCGACCATCCGCATGTCGTCCGGCTGGAGGGCAGACCCGCCAACCAGGAGGGCGCGGGCCTGGTCGCCCTGGAGGACCTGGTGCGGCAGGCGTTGCGGATGCGGCCGGACCGGCTGGTCGTGGGCGAGGTGCGCGGCGCGGAGGTGGTCCATCTGTTGGCCGCGCTGAACACCGGCCACGAAGGCGGCTGCGGTGTGTTGACCGAACTAACTTCGCTGTTTGTGCAGGTCAGAGCCTCTTCTGCTAGCTTCCCGGCATGCCTGAGCGGAGTGATCCCGAGAGGGAT